>NZ_JAKKOM010000008.1:0-183300 GCF_021739525.1 Klebsiella sp. 2019SCSN059
GTCGCAGGTTCGAATCCTGCACGACCCACCAATGTAAAAAGGCGCCCTAAAGGCGCCTTTTTGCTATGCGCGGAACTCAACGATTCGACAAAATTGTCGGGAACAATTTTGAACAACGCGGCGGCGTTGGCCCGCAGGGCGAGTCTCAGGATGAGACGAGTGTCTCTGCAGCAGGTTCGGGTCGAACGCAGTGAGACAACGGAGCCGCTTGCGGCGACGGCCCGAAGGGCGAGGCGAAGCCGAGTCATCCTGCACGACCCACCAATGTAAAAAGGCGCCCTAAAGGCGCCTTTTTGCTATGCGCGGAACGCACGCTCTGGCCACGAGCCTCCCCGTGGCGATAAACCGCTATCAACGCTGATACAGCGGATCTTCAACCCTGGCGGCGGTGAGATTCTCCCCTTCTTCTCGCACGATTTCCCATAAGGCCTGGGCGGCGGTCGACAGCGAGCGATTTTTCCGGCATGCCAGCATCAGCTGCCGCTCCATTATCGGAGTGAGTCGCTTCACCGCCAGATGGCTTCCCTGCGGTAACGGCAGCGCCAGCGCCGGCAGTACGCTGATGCCAATTCCCGACTCCACCATCGGAAACAGCGTTGCCGGATGGCCAATCTCCTGCACAATGTTCGCCCGCACAGCCAGCCTGCTGAGAGCCGCATCAATCAGCGGACGGCTGCCGGAGGCATAGTCCTGCAGGATCAGTCTCTCATTCTGTAGCGCCTGCCATGGCACTTCAGTCAGGCTGGCAAAAGGATGATCCTCCCGGCAGAGCAGCAAAAAAGGTTCCGCCAGGACCACTTCACATTGCAGGTCCGCCGCCGGGCCAGGGTCAATCACAATGCCGAAATCCACTTCCCCCTGGCGAATACTCTCCAGCACCCACTGCTGGGGCCGGTCGTGCAGGACGAAATCGATATCAGGATAGCGACGATTGCTATGGGCAATACACTGGGGAATAAGGTGGGCGGAAATCGTCTGACTGGCGGCAACCTTGACGGTGCCGCTCAGCTGCTGGCCAACCCGACCGGCATCGCGCAGCGTCACCGCCAGCTCATCGAGCAAACGCTCCAGCCTGCCTGCCAGCTGCTGACCCGCCTCGGTGAGGACCACCTCCCGGGTGGTACGGTCGAGGAGACGGACCCCGGTCTGATGCTCCAGCTCCTTGACGCTGTGGCTGACGGCCGACTGGCTTAAGCCAATCATCTCCCCCGCCCGGCTAAAGCTCCTGGCGCGGGCGACGGTAACAAATACTTTTAACTGACGCAGAGAGTAATTCATCTTTTTTATTCATGAATAGATGCAATAAATCAATTTTATTTCTCAAATCAAAAAAAGCACAATAACGCATCTCTTTTCAGGAGCGTTTATGAAACTTTTCCGCATTCTCGATCCGTTTACGGCAACCCTGGTCACCGTTGTCCTGTTGGCCTCATTCTTCCCGGCCCGTGGCGCTTTCGTCCCCTTCTTTGAACATCTGACCACTGCCGCCATCGCCCTGCTGTTCTTTATGCACGGCGCCAAACTCTCCCGGGAGGCAATTATCGCCGGCGGCAGCCACTGGCGTTTGCATCTGTGGGTGATGTGCAGCACCTTTATTCTCTTTCCGGTGCTGGGGGTTCTGTTTGCCTGGTGGGCGCCGGTGAAGGTCGATCCGATGCTCTACAGCGGCTTTATTTATTTGTGCATTCTGCCGGCCACCGTGCAATCCGCCATCGCCTTCACCTCGCTGGCCGGAGGCAACGTCGCGGCGGCGGTCTGCTCAGCCTCGGCCTCCAGCCTGTTGGGCATCTTTGTTTCACCGCTGCTGGTGGGTGCCCTGATGAACCTTCATGGCGCAGGCGGTAGCCTCGAGCAGGTCGGAAAGATCATGCTGCAGCTGCTGTTGCCTTTCGTGCTCGGCCATTTATCGCGGCCGTGGATCGGCAACTGGGTGGCGAAGCATAAGAAGTGGATTGGTAAGACCGACCAGACCTCGATTCTGCTGGTGGTTTACTCCGCCTTTAGCGAGGCGGTGGTGAACGGCATCTGGCATAAAGTGGGTCTGGGATCGCTACTGTTTATCGTGGTGGTCAGCCTGGTGCTGCTGGCCATCGTCATCGCGGTCAATGTGTTCGTCGCCCGCCGCTGCGGCTTTAACAAAGCCGATGAAATTACCATCGTCTTCTGCGGTTCGAAAAAGAGCCTGGCCAACGGCATCCCGATGGCCAATATTCTCTTTCCGACCTCCATCCTCGGCATCATGGTGCTGCCGCTGATGATCTTCCATCAAATCCAGCTGATGGTCTGCGCGGTGCTGGCGCGGCGCTATAAACAGCAAACCGATGCGCGTCTCGCTCAGGAAAAGGCCAACGCAGCCAAAGCTTAACGCGCTTTCTTCAGGGGCTGGACCAGATCGCTCAGCCCCTCGCTTTTAATCAGCAGGGTCAGCGCCATCAGCTCGCCGAGATGGCCGGCAGGGAATTGATCCTTGCGCGCAAACCACAATAAATACTCCTCCGGGACATCGATTAAACGACGCCCCTTGTATTTACCGAACGGCATCTCAGTATTGGCGATCTCGACCAGCTGCGCTTTATCCACGTTATTCTCCCAGCAGACGCATCATTTCGGCTTCGTCAATCACCTCGATGCCGAGCTCCTGCGCTTTCGCCAGCTTAGAACCCGCCGCTTCGCCAGCAATCACCAGATCGGTCTTCTTCGATACGCTGCCCGCCACCTTCGCCCCCAGCGCCACCAGACGCGCTTTGGCGTCATCCCGTGACAGCTGACTGAGGCTGCCGGTCAGGACGACGGTTTTGCCTGCAAACGGGCTGTCAATCTCTTCCGCCTTCACCACCACCGGCGCCGGCCAGTGAACCCCTTCCGTCAGCAGCTGCGCGATGACATCGCGGTTGCTCTCTTCGGCAAAGAAGTTGAAGGTATGGGTGGCGACCACAATGCCGACATCAGGGACCTTCTGCAGCTCCTCAATGGAAGCCTGCTCCAGGGCCTCGAGGGTGCCGAAATGCGCCGCCAGGCCCGCCGCCGTCGCTTCTCCTACCTCGCGAATGCCTAAGGCGTAGAGGAAACGCGCAAAGGTTGTCTCTTTGGCTTTCTCGAGAGCGTTGACCACGTTTTGCGCGGACTTCGGCCCCATCCGATCCAGCCCGGTCAGTTTCCCTGCGGTCAGTCGGAACAGATCCGCCGGGGTATGGACGTACTCTTTCTCCACCAGCTGGTCGATTATCTTGTCGCCCATGCCGTCAACGTCCAGCGCGCGACGGGAGACAAAGTGCTTGAGCGACTCTTTACGCTGCGCGCCGCAGATAAGGCCGCCGGTACAGCGGGCTACCGCCTCGCCTTCCACTCGCTCAACGTCGGACTGACAGACCGGGCAGTGGGTCGGGAATTCAACATCCCGGGCATCTGCCGGGCGTTCGGAAAGCACCACGTTGACCACCTGAGGGATCACGTCGCCTGCCCGGCGAATCACCACCTTGTCGCCGATTTTCAAGCCTAAGCGTTCGATCTCATCGGCATTATGCAACGTGGCATTACTCACCAGCACGCCGGCGACATGGACCGGCTCCAGGCGCGCCACCGGCGTAATCGCCCCGGTGCGGCCCACCTGGAACTCCACGTCCCGGACGAAAGTCATCTGCTCCTGGGCGGGGAACTTAAAGGCCACTGCCCAGCGCGGCGCGCGGGCCACGAAACCTAACTGCTCCTGCAGCGCCAGCGAATCGACTTTGATCACCACGCCATCAATGTCAAAGCCCAGATGGGGACGATCTTCCTCGACTTTACGATAGTAAGTGAGCACTTCCTCGGGGGTATGACATAGGGTGACGCGATCGCTCACCGGTAATCCCCATGCTTTAAACTGCTGTAAACGGGCCGAGTGGCTGGCCGGCAGCTCACCGCCCTCCAGCACCCCAACGCCGTAGCAGAAGAAAGTAAGCGGTCGCTTCGCGGTGATGCGCGGGTCCAGCTGGCGCAACGAGCCCGCCGCCGCATTGCGCGGGTTAGCAAACACTTTTCCGCCGGTGCGTCGAGCTTCTTCATTGATTTTTTCGAACCCGGCCTGCGGGAGGAACACTTCCCCGCGCACTTCCAGGCGTGCGGGAATATTATCGCCATGCAGCCTGAGCGGGATGGTGCGGATGGTTCGCACGTTAGAGGTAATGTCCTCGCCGGTGGTGCCGTCGCCGCGTGTCGCCGCCTGCACCAGCACGCCGTTTTCGTAGAGAATGCTCACCGCGAGGCCGTCGAGCTTCAGCTCGCAGCAGTAGATGAGAGGGTCAGTGCTTTTCAGGCGATCCTGCACCCGCTTGTTGAAGGCCAGAAAGCTCTCTTCGTCAAACACGTTGTCCAGCGACAGCATCGGCACTTCATGGCGGATCTGGCTGAAGGCGGTCAGCGGCGCCGCCCCCACGCGCTGAGTCGGTGAATCCGGGGTAATCAGCTCCGGATGCTGGCTCTCCAGCTCGCGCAGCTCGCGCATCAGCCGGTCATACTCCGCATCGGGCACTTCCGGTGCGTCCATAACGTGGTACAGGTATTCATGATGGCGAAGCGTGGTTCGCAGTTCAGTCAGTTGTTGTTCGATCGGTTCCATATCACACCATCAATGATAAAAAACCCCCGACAGGCGGGGGTTGTGAAGGAGTTGAGATAACGCGGGACGTCAGGCGTTCGCGTCTTTCACTTCGCGAATACGATCCTGGTATTCACGCAGTTTTTGCGGCGTCATCATGCGACGCTGATCGTCAAGCACCACGCCGCCCACTTCATCGGCGATATACTGCGCAGACTGCAGCATCAGCTTGAAGTTCTGCAGTTCATCACCGTAGGAAGGGACCTGCATAAAGATAGTCACCCCAGGGGTCATCATATCCGCCATGCTGTCCGGATTGAAGGTCCCCGGCTTCACCATGTTGGCCAGGCTGAACAGTACCGGGCCGCTGCCGTCCGGGCTCAGATGGCGGTGGAAAATATTCATTTCACCAAACTTGAACCCGGCCTGCTGGATGCTATTGATAAGCACCTCGCCGTTAAGCTGCGCGCCATGGTGCGCGGCAACGTTCATCACGATGACCGTCTCTTTACGCTCTTTCGGCTGGGGCGCTGCAGGCTGCTGCGGCTCTGTCGGCTGCGGTTCAGCAACCGCGGGCTGCGGCGCGGCAACAGGCTGGGGCGCAGGCTGCTGCGGAGCGGCCGGTTGCGGCTGGGCGACGGTCGGGGTCACCGGCTGCGGCGCGACAGGCTGTTGCACAGCAGGTTGCGGCTGGTGTTGCGGCTGCGCGGGTTGCGGCTGTTGCCAGCCAGGCTGCGGAGCCGCATGCGGCGCAGACGGTTGTCCCTGCGGTTGTGCCGGGGCCTGGCGCGGCGGCGCCTGACGAACCGGTTCCTCAGGACGCACAGGCTGCTGCATCTGGCGCTCGTAAGGCGGCTGGTACTGGTGCTGCGGCGCCTGACGAGGGGCTTCATGCTCCCCATGCGCGCCGTGCGGAGCGTGAGTCACCGGATGAACGCGGACTTCACCTACGCCTTCAACATTATCATCAAAGTCGTCGTTTTCCGACTCATCGTCGCGCGACTTCATACGTTTCAGTGGGCGATCGCGAAACATCGAAGAACGTTCTTTACGGCTGGTCCAGAAACCATGTACCAGTAAAGCGATTATGGCGATCGCGCCAACAATGATTAATATCAGACGCAAATCCTGCATCATTATATTCTCTGTTGTTCTAACACCTTGCCACCACGGCAAACATTTACTCACTAAGAGTATTTGCCGATTACCTCAAGTGCAAGTGCGTCGGTCGCTTTCACCACATAAAGATGAACTAAATCGTGCTTTTTGCTGTTTTTTCGAACATTTCCTAACTGGTTATTGTCTGACGACCCGATAAAATAAGCGAGCATTCACACTGGATGTTCAAAAAGGAGCAATGCCTGGCTATGGTTTCATCATCCGCACCGACCCCGCGTAGCGGCGTATACTACTTTTCGCAGGGCTGGAAACTCATCAGGCTGCCGGGCATACGTCGTTATGTCTTCCTGCCTTTACTGGTTAACGTGCTGCTGATGGGCGGTGCTTTCTGGTGGCTGTTTACCCGTCTCGACAGCTGGATCCCTTCGCTGATGAGCCATGTGCCTGACTGGCTGCAGTGGCTAAACTACCTGCTGTGGCCGGTGGTGGTGCTGTCGATTCTGCTGGTGTTTGGCTATTTCTTTTCTACTATTGCCAACTGGATTGCCGCCCCGTTCAGCGGCCTGCTGGCGGAACAGCTGGAAGCGCGTCTGACTGGCGCCACCCCGCCGGACGTCGGCGTCTTTGGCATCATGAAGGATATTCCGCGCATCATGAAGCGTGAGTGGCAGAAGCTGGCCTGGTACCTGCCCCGCGCCATCGTGCTGTTGCTGCTCTACTTTATACCCGGCGTTGGCCAGACGGTGGCCCCGGTACTCTGGTTCCTGTTCAGCGCATGGATGCTGGCGATTCAATACTGCGATTACCCCTTCGATAACCACAAGGTCCCCTTCAGGACCATGCGCGAAGCGCTGCGCAGCCGCAAGGTGATGAATATGCAGTTTGGCGCGCTCACCAGCCTGTTCACCATGATCCCGGTGTTAAACCTGGTGATCCTCCCGGTGGCTATCTGCGGCGCCACCGCCATGTGGGTCGATTGCTATCGCGACAGACACGCCAGCTGGAAGTAACAGCAGCACCTCCCCTGGAGCGGCGAAAGCCGCTCCTTATATCTCACTTATTCCTTCTTGATCATCATTATTTCCCTTCCGCATATAGATATGCTAAATCCTTACTTCCGCATATTCTTTAAGCGGGTATGCTGATGCCGTACCCCCAAATTTCATACAGTTAAGGACGGGCCATGAGTAAGATTTTTGAAGACAACTCCCTGACTATCGGTCATACGCCGCTGGTACGACTGAACCGCATTGGTAACGGCCGTATCCTGGCAAAGGTAGAATCTCGTAACCCGAGCTTTAGCGTAAAATGCCGTATCGGCGCCAATATGATCTGGGATGCTGAAAAGCGCGGCGTGCTGAAACCTGGCGTGGAACTGGTCGAACCGACCAGCGGCAACACCGGTATCGCCCTCGCCTACGTGGCGGCGGCTCGCGGCTACAAGCTAACGCTAACCATGCCGGAAACCATGAGCATCGAGCGTCGTAAGCTTCTGAAAGCGCTGGGCGCCAACCTGGTGCTGACCGAAGGCGCCAAAGGCATGAAAGGCGCCATTCAGAAAGCGGAAGAGATTGTCGCCAGCAACCCGGAAAAATTCCTGTTGCTACAGCAGTTCAGCAACCCGGCTAACCCGGAAATCCACGAAAAGACCACCGGCCCGGAAATCTGGGAAGACACCGACGGTCAGGTGGATGTCTTCATCTCCGGCGTAGGTACCGGCGGTACGCTGACCGGCGTCAGCCGCTACATTAAAAACACCAAGGGCAAAAAAGATCTATTCACCGTCGCGGTTGAACCGACCGATTCGCCGGTTATCTCCCAGGCGCTGGCGGGTGAAGAGCTCAAGCCGGGCCCGCACAAAATTCAGGGCATCGGCGCCGGCTTCATTCCTGGTAACCTGGATCTGAAGCTGGTGGACAAAGTGATCGGCATCACCAATGATGAAGCGATCTCCACGGCACGCCGCCTGATGGAAGAAGAAGGCATCCTCGCGGGTATCTCTTCCGGGGCCGCCGTTGCCGCGGCGCTGAAGCTGCAGGAAGATGAAGCCTTTACCAATAAGAATATTGTGGTTATCCTGCCTTCCTCGGGTGAGCGTTATTTAAGCACCGCGCTGTTTGCCGATCTCTTCACCGAGAAAGAACTGCAACAGTAGTGCCAGCTTGTAAATAATGTGTAAAAAAGCACCTTTTCAGGTGCTTTTTTGTGGCATACGTCAAAGTTTTACCCCTCCTGGCATTGATTCACCTCGTAGGGTCTGGTATTTAACCAGCACATTTATTTTGATGCGCGAAATTATTCAGAAGAGGATTTCCGCCAGCTGAATCGATTTTATGATTTGGTTCAAGTCTTCCTTTCGCGGCATAATGTTTAATGACGTGCTAGACGTCAATGGCCCGCAGGTCTTCGCAGCGCCAGGCGCTGCCGACGCCAAGGCCGGAAACGTAACGCCGGCGCTAACAATACAGGCTAAAGTCGAGTCGTTAGACTAGACTTTAGGTCCACAACACTAAACCTATAAGTTGGGGAAATATAATGTTCCAGCAAGAAGTTACCATTACCGCTCCGAACGGTCTGCACACCCGCCCTGCTGCTCAGTTTGTTAAAGAAGCTAAAGGCTTCACTTCTGAGATCACTGTAACCTCCAACGGCAAAAGCGCCAGCGCCAAAAGCCTGTTCAAACTGCAGACTCTGGGCCTGACCCAGGGCACCGTAGTAACCCTCTCCGCGGAAGGCGAAGATGAACAGAAAGCGGTTGAGCATCTGGTTAAACTGATGGCTGAACTCGAGTAAGTTCACGGGTTCTTTTTCATATCAGTCACAAGTAAGGTAGGGTTATGATTTCAGGCATTTTAGCATCCCCGGGTATCGCCTTCGGCAAAGCACTGCTGCTGAAGGAAGATGAAATTGTCATCGACCGGAAGAAAATTTCTGCCGATAAGGTTGATCAGGAAGTCGAACGTTTCCTGAGCGGCCGCGCCAAGGCCTCCGCCCAGCTGGAGGTCATCAAAACCAAAGCTGGTGAAACTTTCGGTGAAGAAAAAGAAGCCATCTTCGAAGGGCATATTATGCTGCTGGAAGATGAGGAGCTTGAGCAGGAAATCATAGCCCTGATTAAAGATAAGCATATGACTGCCGACGCGGCAGCCAATGAAGTTATCGACGGTCAGGCCACTGCCCTGGAAGAGCTGGACGATGAATACCTGAAAGAACGTGCGGCTGACGTACGTGATATCGGTAAGCGCCTGCTGCGCAACATCCTTGGTCTGGCCATCATCGATCTGAGCGCGATTCAGGATGAAGTCATTCTCGTCGCCGCCGATCTGACCCCGTCAGAAACCGCACAGCTGAACCTGAAAAAAGTGCTGGGTTTCATCACCGACGCGGGCGGCCGTACCTCCCACACCTCCATCATGGCGCGTTCCCTCGAACTGCCGGCCATCGTGGGCACCGGCAGCATCACGGCGCAGGTGAAAAACGGCGACTATCTGATTCTCGACGCGGTGAACAACCAGGTTCTGATCAACCCGTCCAACGAGCAAATTGAAGCGCTGCGTAATCTGCAGGCTCAGGTTGCGGAAGAAAAAGCCGAACTGGCGAAACTGAAAGATCTGCCGGCGATTACTCTCGACGGCCATCAGGTTGAAGTGTGCGCCAACATTGGTACCGTTCGCGACGTCGAAGGTGCTGAGCGCAACGGCGCCGAAGGCGTAGGCCTGTATCGTACTGAATTCCTGTTCATGGATCGCGACGCGCTGCCAACCGAAGAAGAGCAGTTTGCGGCTTATAAAGCGGTGGCTGAAGCCTGTGGCTCTCAGGCCGTTATCGTGCGTACCATGGACATCGGCGGCGACAAAGAGCTGCCGTACATGAACTTCCCGAAAGAAGAGAACCCGTTCCTCGGCTGGCGTGCTGTGCGTATCGCGATGGATCGTAAAGAGATCCTCCGCGATCAGGTTCGCGCCATCCTGCGTGCCTCCGCTTTCGGTAAGCTGCGCATTATGTTCCCGATGATCATCTCTGTTGAAGAAGTGCGTGCGCTGAAGAAAGAGATCGAAATCTACAAACAGGAACTGCGTGACGAAGGTAAAGCATTTGACGAATCCATTGAGATCGGCGTGATGGTGGAAACACCGGCTGCGGCGACCATTGCTCGTCATCTGGCCAAAGAAGTTGATTTCTTTAGTATCGGCACCAATGATTTAACGCAATATACTCTGGCAGTTGACCGTGGTAATGATATGATTTCACATCTTTACCAGCCGATGTCACCGTCTGTACTGAATCTGATTAAGCAAGTTATTGATGCTTCTCACGCTGAAGGTAAATGGACTGGCATGTGCGGTGAGCTTGCGGGCGATGAACGTGCTACACTTCTGTTGCTGGGTATGGGGCTGGACGAATTCTCTATGAGCGCCATTTCCATCCCGCGCATCAAGAAGATTATTCGTAACACGAACTTCGAAGATGCGAAAGTATTAGCAGAGCAGGCTCTTGCTCAACCGACAACGGACGAGTTAATGACGCTGGTTAACAAGTTCATTGAAGAAAAAACAATCTGCTAATCCACGAGATGCGCGGCCCAAATTACTGCTTAGGAGAAGATCATGGGTTTGTTTGATAAATTGAAATCTCTGGTTTCTGATGACAAGAAAGACACCGGAACTATTGAGATTGTTGCTCCCCTCTCCGGTGAGATCGTCAACATTGAAGACGTGCCGGATGTGGTTTTTGCGGAAAAAATTGTGGGCGATGGGATTGCCATCAAACCGACCGGCAACAAAATGGTCGCGCCGGTAGACGGTACCATTGGTAAAATTTTCGAAACCAACCATGCGTTCTCTATTGAATCTGATAGCGGCATCGAGCTGTTCGTTCACTTCGGTATTGATACCGTTGAACTGAAAGGCGAAGGCTTCAAGCGTATCGCTGAAGAAGGCCAGCGCGTGAAAGTCGGCGACCCGGTTATCGAATTCGATCTGCCGCTGCTGGAAGAGAAAGCCAAGTCGACCCTGACTCCGGTGGTTATCTCCAACATGGACGAGATCAAAGAGCTGATCAAACTGTCCGGTAGCGTGACCGTGGGTGAAACCCCGGTAATCCGCATCAAGAAGTAATATCTGCTGCATAAAAATGGCGCCGAAAGGCGCCATTTTTTTATATCGCGTGGGTCACCGGCTGATAGCATTTTTCGCGGGATAAGATACGCAATCCTTCCGGAGTGCTCTCCAGAATTCGCCGCTCGCTGTCAGAGACCAGCAGTTCACACTGATATCCACCGGCCAGGCCGAACAGCGACCGCGCCACGCAGGCATCCTCCAGCGCCGCCTCCCCTGAAGTATCAAAATGACCAACAATGCGTCCCTGCTGACGGATCACTAACCGATAGCTTTTCATCTCTGTTTCTCCAGCGGCGGCAGGATCAGTTCGTCACATCCCTGCGCGGCAGTCCAGTTCATCACCTCCAGCACGCGCTGGGCGGCTGCCTCCGTCGCAGCCCCCAGCGCCAGGCTGGAAAGCAACCCGCTCACCAGCTCGGCGCAGAACAGATCGCCGGTACCCTTTAAATCCGTCTCCACCCGCGGGTGAACCACCACCTCCACCGCATCGGCCGTCACCACCAGCACATTGATCGTCGAATCAGCTTCTCCCGGCGCGCTGGTGATCACCACCCATTTGAGGCTGTCCGACAGCAGGCTACGCGCCGCGGCGACCGCCTCCGGCTGATTGCGACAGCGCCGGCCGCTCAGCGTCTCCAGCTCAAACAGATTAGGGGTGATCCCTTGCGCCAGCGGCAGCAGGTGCTGACGATAGGCGTCCGGGATCTCGGCCTTGACGTAGATGCCGCTGTCGACATCGCCAATCACCGGATCCACCAGAATACAGAGATCGGGATGGCGGTCGCGGACCCGCGTCAGCCACTGCGCCAGACGTTCAATTTGCACGGCGTTGCCCATATAACCGGTGGTCACCGCGCGCAGTTCGCGCAACGCGTCGCGCTCCTCCAGCGCCTGCAGGTACCCGACAAACCACTCCTCCGGGATAATGCCGCCATAGAACGTCTCATAATGGGGCGTATTGCTGAACAGCACCGTCGGCACCGCCAGCACGCGCAGACCGTGCTGTTTAATCGCCGGTACCGCGATGCTGTTGCCGACGCTGCCGTAGACTACCTGCGACTGCACGGCGACGATATCGACTTCCGACGCCCGGCTTTTGTCGTGAAAGAGCACTGATTGTATGTCATCTTGCTGGCCCATCTTTTCTCCCCCCGCTGGACAGCGGGTCACGCTCTGATTATGATTCGTCCTATGCTAAATTTCATTTTGTCATAGGTCAATAATGTTTGCCGGAAAAACCGCCAGCGATATCTTCGATCATATCCGCCATCTGGTGCAGAGCGGTGGCTTGCAGCCCGGAGAGGTTCTGCCGCCGGTCCGCGAGCTCGCCAGCCAGCTTGCGGTGAATCGCAATACCGTCGCCGCCGCCTATAAACGGCTGGTCACCTCCGGGCTGGCCGTCAGCCAGGGACGAAACGGCACAGCTATCAAAGCACGGGATCCGCTGCCAGCGCTGGAAGGCGGTGACCCCACGACGCCGCTGAACGATCTTTCCAGCGGCAATCCGGATCCCGCCAGGCTGCCTGATTTACCACGCTATCTGGGCCAAATTGCCCGCACGCCCCGCCTGTATGGCGATGCCCCCATCGAGCCGCGGCTAGGAGAATGGGCTGAGGCATGGTTTGCCAGGGAGATAACCGTTCCCTTTGCCCTGAATCTCGCCAGCGGGGCGATTGACGCGCTGGAGCGTCTGCTGTGCGCCTTGCTGCTCCCCGGCGACGGCGTGGTGGTTGAAGATCCCTGTTTTCTCAGCAGCATCAATATGGTGCGTTACGCTGGCTTTACCCCCTGCCCGGTGGCGGTGGATGCCGAGGGGATGGATCCAGACGGGCTGGAGGAGGCGTTACGCAACGGCGCGCGGGCGGTGATCTTGACCCCGCGCGCGCACAATCCTACCGGCTGTAGCCTGACGGAAACCCGGGCGCATGCCCTGCGGGAGGTGCTGGCCCGCTATCCGCAGGTGCTGGCGATCGTCGATGACCATTTTGCCCTGCTGTCGGCCACGCCCTGGTTTTCTCCTCTGCCAGCGAGCACCCAACGCTGGGCGGTGGTGCGTTCGATGTCAAAAACCCTCGGGCCAGACCTGCGGCTGGCTTTTATCGCCAGCGATGTCGACACCTCCTCCGCGCTGCGTCTGCGGCTTAACGCCGGCAGCCAGTGGGTCAGCCATCTGCTGCAGGATCTGACGCTGGCCTGTCTCACCGATAAGGCGTTTATCGCCTCGATGACGGAGACCCGCCGTCACTATCGGCAACAGAATGAGAAACTGGCGGCAGCGCTGGCCCGGCACGGCGACAGTCATGCTGCGCCTGGCGATGGCCTCAATTTCTGGCTGCCGCTGCCAACGGCGAGCCAACCCTACGCCTTACGCCTGGCCCGCGCCGGCTGGCTGGTCCGCGAGGGGGAGGTGTTTGGCATCCGTACGCCCTCCCACGGGCTACGCCTGTCGCTGGGCCGCCTGAGCGACGCTGAAATTGCCCGCCTGGCGGCCGATATAGCCCAGGTCTTAGACGCCCCCTGACGCAGGCAGTGCGCCGAACGCATCGGGGAGTGATGGCAGCTGTCGACAAATTACTGAAAAATTAAACGAAAACAGGCGTAGTCTTACCTGCATGACCGGAACGTCGAGACGGATACAACGCTCTCGGTGGCTGACAAATCGCTCACAATAAGGAGCACCAGAGATGCATCACATTGACCTGACGCTAAAAACAGTCATTGAGGCCTGCGACCGCGCTATCTCGCAGGAAGATTACGATACCCTGATGGGCTATTACGCGGAAGACGCCGCGCTGGTCGTCAAACCAGGCATGGTGGTCAGAGGGAAAGAGAATATCCGCAAAGCGTTTATCGCCATTGCCGACTATTTCCAGCACCGGCTGATCGTGACTCAGGGGAAAATGGAGATCATCGAGGGCGGCGGCAATGCGCTGGTGATTATGGAGACCCGGCTGGATATCCCGACGGCACAGGGGATAACACAGGTTACGCGACGCGCAACCTATGTCTTTCAGAAGCAGGGCGAGCGCTGGCTGTGCACCGTCGATAACTCCTACGGCACCGACCTGCTCGATGATTAAATACCCGCTCCCTGGCTAAAGTGTTCCTCGCCGAACACGCCGGTGGAGAGGTAGCGATCGCCGCGATCGCAGACGATCGCCACCACCACCGCGCCTGGGTTTTCGCGAGCGATACGTAACGCCCCGGCTACCGCGCCGCCAGAGCTGACGCCGCAGAAAATGCCTTCCTGTACCGCCAGTTGACGCATGGTGTTCTCGGCATCCTGCTGATGAATATCCAGCACCGCATCCACCAGCGAAGCGTTAAAGATCCCCGGCATATACTCTGCCGGCCAGCGGCGTATCCCGGGAATACTGCTGCCCTCCTCCGGCTGCAGGCCGACAATGGTCACTGGTTTACTCTGTTCGCGCAGAAAACGTGACACGCCGGTAATGGTGCCGGTGGTCCCCATACTGGAGACAAAGTGGGTCATACGCCCCTCGGTCTGCTGCCAGATTTCCGGCCCGGTGGTAGTGTAGTGGGCGTAGGGGTTGTCCGGGTTGTTGAACTGATCCAGCAGTTTGCCCTCCCCGCGCTGAGCCATCTCCAGGGCCAGGTCGCGGGCCCCCTCCATCCCCTGCTCTTTGGTGACCAGGATCAGCTCGGCGCCATAGGCGCGCATCGCGGCCCGGCGCTCCTGGCTCATGTTGTCGGGCATCAGCAGCTTCATCCGGTAGCCTTTCAGCGCGGCGATCATCGCCAGCGCGATACCGGTGTTGCCGCTGGTCGCTTCAATTAGCACGTCGCCGGGCTGAATTTCGCCCCGCTTTTCCGCTTCAACGATCATCGACAGCGCAGCGCGATCTTTCACCGAACCGGCTGGATTATTGCCTTCAAGTTTGACCCAGATTTCGCTGCCATTGTCCGGCCCCAGACGCTGAAGCCTGACCAGAGGGGTATTGCCGATGGTGTGTTCGAGTGTATTCACGATTTTTACTCAATAAAAAAGCCGGGCGGCGCTTCGCTTACCCGGCCTACCAGACGCGTGATAATTCCAGACCGGGTAAGCACAGCGTCACCCGGCAAAAGCACATGGATTTAAGCTATCAGGCCGACTGCGCCAGAGCAAGCTCGCCGCGCGGCTCGATACGCTCGGTACCGTTGTACAGGCGCGCGTTTTGCAGCCCGACGAACAGCCGTTCGCCGCGGGACGGCGCCTCATCGCCCGTTAACACCACGCTCAGCGGTTCGTCATACCACCCCAGAGGCTGGACGACTAATTGGGTGTAGTGACCTTTCGGGCTGGCCTCCAGGACCTGCACCGGCAGCGGCGAATCCAGGCTGGTTCGGCGGCTGATGTCCACTTCCCACGGACGCAGGAACAGATCCACCGGCCCCTGGTAAGCCGGGGTATAGCCTAACGGCCAGCGGTGAGCGCCAACGTGGAACTGTCCGCCGCGGATAACCCCCTGCAGGCGATTCACTTCCCCCATGAACTCCAGCACGAAGCGGGTCGACGGCTCACGCCACACGCGTTCAGGCGCATCGGCCTGTTCGATGTTGCCCTGGCTCATCACCACCACCCGGTCGGCAACTTCCATCGCCTCTTCCTGATCGTGGGTGACGAACACGCTGGTAAATTTCAGCTCTTCATGCAGCTGACGCAGCCAGCGGCGCAGCTCTTTACGCACCTGCGCATCCAGCGCGCCGAAAGGTTCATCCAGCAGCAGAATTTGCGGCTCTACCGCCAGGGCGCGCGCCAGCGCCACGCGCTGTTTCTGACCACCGGACAGCTGCGCCGGATAGCGATCCGCCAGGTGAGCCAGTTGCACCATCTCCAGCAGTTTGGTCACTTTGGCTTTAATCGCCGCGGCGTTGGGTCGTTCGCGGCGCGGCAGCACGGTCAGGCCAAAGGCGATGTTATCGAACACGGTCATATGGCGGAACAGCGCATAGTGCTGGAAGACGAAGCCCACTTTACGGTCGCGGGCGTGCATCCGGCTGACGTCGGTACCGTGGAAGCGGATATGACCGCTGGTCTGATGCTCCAGCCCGGCGATAATCCGCAGCAGGGTCGTTTTCCCGGAGCCGGAAGGCCCCAGCAGCGCAACCATTTGTCCGGAAGGGATATCCAGCGAGATATCATTCAGCACCTGGGTGCGACCAAACGATTTCTTAATATTGGCAATCTCAATGCTCATGATTTCCCTCCTGTTGCGCGCGTTTTTCCTGATTGGCCAGACGCCATTGCAACATACTCTTTAAAAACAGGGTCAGAATAGCCATTAACGTCAGCAGGGCCGCGGCGGTAAACGAGCCGACGGTGTTGTAATCCTGCTCCAGTAATTCAATTTGCAGCGGCAGTGACAGGGTTTCTCCGCGGATCGAACCGGAGACCACCGACACCGCGCCGAATTCGCCGATGGCGCGGGCGTTGGTCAACACCACGCCGTACAGCAGCGCCCAGCGAATATTGGGCAGCGTCACCCGGCGGAACATCTGCCAGCCGGAAGCGCCCAGCAAGACCGCCGCCTCATCTTCATGACTGCCCTGACTCATCATCACCGGCACCAGCTCACGCACCACAAACGGACAGGTGACAAAGATCGTCGCCAGCACCATGCCCGGCCAGGCGAACATGATTTGCAGGTTATGCGCATCAAGCCAGCCGCCCAGCGGACCGTTAGAGCCGTAGAACAGCAGATAAACCAGACCGGCTACCACCGGCGAGACAGCGAACGGGATATCCAGCATCGTCAATAGCAGCTGGCGTCCCGGGAACGTAAAGCGCGTGACCAGCCAGGCCAGCAAGGTCCCGAACACCAGGTTCACCGGCACGGTAATCAAGGCGATCATCACCGTCAGCCAGATGGCATGGAGCATGTCCGGATTGGCCAGGTTTTCCAGCACCGGCATTAACCCTTTGCTGAAGGCCTGGATAAAGATGTAAAGCATCGGCACCACGAGGATGAAGGCGGAGACCAGCATCCCGACGCCAATCAGAAACCATTTTCCCCAGTTGATGCGGGGCGCGTCGTAGCGTTTCAATTGAGTAACTTCCGCCATTAGTGACCTACCACGCGTCGACCAAAGCGACTCTGCAGGGTATTGATGGAAAACAGCAGCAGCAGTGAGGCGGCCAGGATCACCGAGGCGATGGCGCTCGCCGCCGGATAGTCAAACTCCTGCAGTCGAATAAAGATCATCAGCGACGTCACTTCCGTCTTCCACGCGATGTTGCCGGCGATAAAAATCACCGCGCCAAATTCGCCGAGGCTGCGGGTAAACGACAGGGCAATGCCCGCCAGCAGCGCTGGCGACAGCTCCGGCAGCACCACCTTGCGGAAGCTCTGCCAGCGCGTAGCGCCCAGCGTTTCCGCTGCTTCTTCATATTCCGGTCCCAGCTCTTCCAGCACCGGCTGCACGGTACGTACCACGAAGGGGATGCTGGTGAAGGCCATCGCCACGGCGATACCGAGCCAGGTATAGGTCACTTTAATATCGAACTTCGCCAGCCATTCCCCGTAAATGCCGTTAACCGAAAACAGCGAAGCCAGGGTCAGGCCGGCCACCGCCGTCGGCAGCGCAAACGGCAGATCCATTAAGGCATCCAGCAGCGTGCGGCCCGGAAAACGATAGCGGGTAAGGATCCACGCCATCAGCAGGCCGAAGACGCCGTTAAAAATCGAGGCCACGAACGCCGACAGCAGCGTCACCTTATAGGCCGCCACCACCTGCGGGTTGGTGATCACATCCCAGTACTGCGCCCAGCTCATCTGCGCCAGCTGCATCACCAGCGCGCTGAGCGGTAATAACAGAATCAGACAGACAAACAGCAGGCTGGTGCCGAGGCTCAGGGTAAAGCCCGGCAGCACGCGCTTGGACGACACAGCAAACATTACTTACGCCCCGCCGCCAGCAGTTTGTCCAGTTCGCCGCCGCTGGCGAAGTGGGTTTTCATCACCTCAGGCCAGGAGCCAAACTTGTCCTCCACGCGGAACAGTTCGGTCTGCGGGAATTTATCCTTCAGCGAATCCATCACTTTCGGGTTGTTTACCCGATAGTAGTAGTCGGTAATGATGGTCTGCGCCTGCGGACTGTAGAGCCAGTTCAGGTAGGCCTTCGCCGCCTTTTCCGTGCCGTTGGCTTTGACGTTTTTATCCACCCAGGCCACCGGGAACTCCGCCAGAATGTTGGTTTTCGGGATCACCACTTCAAATCCCTGCGCCTCATACTGCTTGCGAATATTGTTCACTTCCGACTCGAAGCTGATCAGCACATCGCCCAGGCCGCGCTCGGCGAAGGTGGTGGTCGCCCCGCGTCCGCCGGTGTCGAAGACTTCGACGTTCTTCAGGAACTGGGTCATAAACTGTTCGGTTTTGGCTTTATCGCCGCCGTCGGCTTTATCCGCCGCGCCCCAGGCCGCCAGGTAGGTGTACCGCGCGTTGCCCGAGGTTTTCGGGTTCGGGAAGATCAGCTTAACGTCGGAGCGGACCAGGTCGTTCCAGTCATGAATGTTTTTCGGGTTGCCTTTGCGCACCAGGAAGCCCATCGTCGAATAGAACGGCGAGCTGTTGTTCGGCAGGCGGCTTTGCCAGTCGGCCGGGATCAGGTTGCCTTTGTCATGCAGGATCTGCACGTCCGTCACCTGGTTGTAGGTCACCACGTCCGCCTTCAGGCCCTGCAGGATCGCCAGCGCCTGCTTGGACGAGCCAGCGTGCGACTGCTTGATGGTCAGCTTGTCCCCGCCATTGTCCTTCGCCCACTGCTGCTCAAAAGGCGGGTTAAGGGCGGCAAACAGCTCGCGGGAGACATCATAGGAGCTGTTCAGCAGCTCCGTCGCCTGCGCCTGCGCCACCAGCAGCATGGAAGCCGCCAGCGCCAGATATCCTTTTTTCAGTGATTTAACGGCCATTGCGCACCCTTATCAAAAATGATCATTTACTGATGATCATCATATTTATAACGGGTACGAAAGGAGTAACGGTTTTATATACCGTTTGGCGATTTGGAAGTCGAAAAGGGAATAAGCACCTGGCAAAGCTTAGCTGAAAGCGGCTGGCAAATAAGGTGATGAAATCGGACGAGGGGCGAACAGCGTGGCACACTTTGTTAATGGAAAACAGCACAAATTACGCCCGGCAGTTGCGCCGCCACCTGACGCCGCAGGAGCGCCGCCTGTGGCACCAGCTGCGCGATCGCCGTTTTGCCAGCTACAAGTTTCACCGCCAGCATCCCGCTGGACCCTATATTCAAGATTTCGCCTGGTGATTGAGCTCGACGGCGGCCAGGATGACAGCCGGACTGAATACGATGCCCGCCGCACAACATGGCTTAAGCAGCAAGGCTGGACCGTTTACGCTTCTGGAATATCGAGTATGACCGGAACGAAACCGGCGTGCTGCAGGTGATCCTGCGCACGCACGAGCAACTTTCCCCCTCACCCCGGCCCTCTCCCTCACGGAGAGGGTTAGGGTGAAGGGAAAGCATTACAGCGCCTGAATACGCTCCAGGGACGGCGCGAAGTAATAGCCGCCGGTCACCGGTTTGGTGAAGCGCAGCATCGCGTCGCGTTTGCCGTCGGTATCGCCGAACATGCTCAGCAGCTGCTGCTCGATGTTGTACAGACGCGCGCAGTAGGCGCAAAAATAGAGGCCATGGGTACCGCTGGCGGTGCCATACGGCAGGCTCTGGCGGACGATTTTCAGCCCTTTGCCATCTTCTTTTAAGTCAACGCGGCTCAGGTGAGACGTGACCGGACGTGCGTCGCCATCGATCTCTTCGTTGGCATCCTTGGTGCGGCCAATCATCATCTCCTGATCCGGCACGCTCATGCGGTTCAGCTGTTTGAGATTATGCTCCCAGCGCTGGACGAATACGTAGCTGCCGCCCGCGTCCACGCCGTCTTTGATCACCGCCACTTCACGACGGGTTTCTTCCCCCGCCGGGTTTTCGGTGCCGTCGACGAAGCCGCTGAGGTCACGCTCTTCCACCCAGCGGAAGCCGTGGATCTCTTCTTTCACCTCGATAGCGTCGCCAAAGGCGGCCAGCGCGGCCTGCGCCACCGAGAAGTTCACTTCATGGCGGGCGGATAAAATATGAATCAGCAGGTCATACTGGGTGGATGGCGCCAGCCCTTTGCCGTAGACCGGAAAATCTTTTAACTCCTCCGCCCCTTCGCCGCCGCTCAGCTGACGCCAGACGGTATTGCCGAACGCCACCACCGCACCGAGTTTAGCGTCAGGGAATTTAGCCTGGAAGGTGGCCACGTTATCGACAAAATTTTTGCTCGCTTCGCGCAGGGCGTTAACGTCCCCTTTGATATTGGCTTCAATCCAAATCGCCGCGCGGCAATGTTCCGGCAAAATGCCGCTCTGAACCTGAGACATCGCTCCTCCTGAAATGATGCAATTACAACGCTGTCGCGTTGCTAACGCGCCATTGTAACCGTTTTTCAGGGCCGTCGTGTCTCTTCAGATCAATTTAGCGACGCCAGATAATTTTGCTGACCTTCCAGTTTTTCAGCGTATCGTCGGAGGGCATCAGCTCCTCCGGGCCGCTCCAGTGACCGGTGAAGGCGTAACTGATATGCTGGCTCCCCTCGGCCTGACACTCGACGACCGCGCCATTGTCATTGCTGCCTTTCTGGCAGTTGCCGAAGGCTTTGCTGTACAGGTCGCTGAACGGTGTGCCGATTTTCACGCCGCTGGCGGTTTTGATTTCGGCATCGCGCACGTCAATCCGGCTGATGGCGCCGTTGTCGCCATTGATGGTCAGCGCCACGCTGTTGTCTTTCAGCGCTTCAAAGTAGTGGACGATATTCCCCTTATCGGTCTTCATTCCGCTGCGCAAACGGTAGTCGCTCCCCAGCGCATCGCTAATGGCCTGTTCGTTGAGCGGCGTGGACGCCGTCAGTTTCCCCACCCCCTGCTCGGTCACCTCGGTGGAAGAACCAAACCAGTTCCACGGATAGGCCGCCGACCAGTTGACCGCGCTCATCGTTGAACAGCCGGTCAGCGCCAGCGGAAGCGCGCAGAGCATTACACGTAGCGATTTCATATCACAATCCTTTCTGAGTCATTCAACGCATGTTGGAGTTCACGATCGGCAAAAAGTGCCATTAAAAGGTGGTCTGGCGAAAACAGGCGCCGAGGCGACGGCTGGTCGCCAGCCACCACAGGGCATAACCATCCGCCGCCAGCAGTCCGATGGTCAGCGAGGAGGGAGATTCGCCGCTCAGCCATAGCATCGGCTGCCACAGCAACAGCAGCACTTGCGATAACACCAGCAGCCAGCGCATCGCCCGCCACAGGCGCGGCAGGCGCTGACGATAGCCGCTAAGCAGAAAGGCCAGCACCGCCGGCACGCCGGGGAGTAGACCGAGCCAGAAGCGGTCGTGATCGGGATAGAACAGATTTAGAATCGCGTCGCCCTGCTGACGCGACGCGCCGGCCATCAAGAACAGCACCCAGGTGCGGGCCTGTAACAACAGCACGCACCAGAAAAGGAAAGGCAGACGCAGACGGCCATGGGCATCAAAATCGGCGGGGATAAACTCAGTATTCTTCATCTTCAATCAGGCGTTTGCCCAGGGTCAGGACATCGGCGTACTCATAGCCCAGCCGCTCGTACATCCCCTGCACCACGTCGTTGTCCTCGCGGACCATAATATTGATTTTCGGGCAGCCGCGAGCAATCAGCTTTTTCTCCAGACGGTTGAGCAGCGCGTTCGCGATCCCCCGACCGCGATATTCCGGATGGACGCCCAGATAGTAGGCCGACCCGCGATGGCCGTCATATCCGCCCATCACCGTACCGACGACTTCGCCGTTCACTTCCGCCACCAGGAACAGGCTGACATCGTGATTCAGCTTGCGCTCAATATCCATCTCCGGATCGTTCCAGGGACGCAGCAGATCGCAACGCTCCCACAGCGTCACAACCTCTTCGAAATCCTGCTGGCGAAAAACGCGAATCTCCATGGTATTCCCCACCATTGACGGTTAAAAACAGTGATTATGGCGCGAATATGACGGATAGCCAATATCAGGCGAAATCAGCGACAAAAAATGGCATAATATGACTTTGTCATGTATTGAAATGAAAAGTAAAACAATTCTTATTTTGAATGGTCGTAACGGCAAACGCGATACGATATAACATTGGACATCACTTGTTTACAATTCAGGCCGAATGAGCACTTTTAAACCCTTAAAAATACTTGCTTCGCGCCGTCAGGTGCTGAAAGCCGGGCTGGCTGCCATGACGCTGAGCGGCGTCACCGCACAGGTCAGCGCAAAAGAGCAGCCACTGAAAACATCAAATGGACACAGCAAACCCGCCGCCAAAAAGGCCGGCGCACGCCGCATTGTGATGCTCGACCCGGGCCACGGCGGCATCGACACCGGGGCTATCGGCCATAATGGCTCGAAAGAGAAGCATGTGGTGCTGGCGATCGCTAAGAACGTGCGCAGCATCTTGCGCAGCAACGGCATTGATGCCCGCCTGACCCGCACCGGCGATACCTTTATCCCGCTGTATGACCGCGTGGAGATTGCCCATCAGCACGGCGCCGATCTGTTTATGTCGATCCACGCCGATGGCTTCACCAACCCGAGCGCTGCCGGCGCCTCGGTGTTCGCTCTGTCAAACCGCGGCGCCAGTAGCGCCATGGCGAAATACCTCTCCGATCGCGAAAACCGCGCCGACGAGGTCGCCGGTAAGAAAGCGACGGATAAAGACCATCTGCTGCAGCAGGTGCTGTTCGATCTGGTACAGACCGACACCATTAAAAACAGCCTGACGCTGGGCTCGCATATCCTGAAAAAGATCAAGCCGGTGCATAAGCTGCACAGCCGCAATACCGAACAGGCGGCGTTCGTGGTGCTGAAGTCGCCGTCCATACCGTCCGTGCTGGTGGAAACTTCGTTCATTACGAACCCGAACGAGGAAAAACTGCTCGGCACCACCGCCTTCCGGCAGAAAATCGCCACCGCGATTGCCAACGGCATTATCAGCTATTTCCACTGGTTCGATAACCAGAAAGCCCATTCGAAGAGACGTTAATGAAACCCGATGCCGCGCAGGTTAAAACTTTTCTGCTCCAGCTGCAGGACAGCCTCTGTCAGCAGCTAAGCGCCGTGGATGGCGCGCCGTTTATTGAAGACGCCTGGCAGCGGGAAGGCGGCGGCGGCGGACGCAGCCGGGTGCTGCGCGACGGCAATGTGTTCGAGCAGGCGGGGGTCAACTTTTCCCATGTCCATGGCGACGCCATGCCAGCCTCCGCCACCGCCCACCGCCCGGAGCTGGCCGGACGCAGCTTTGAAGCCATGGGCGTCTCGCTGGTGGTCCATCCGCTGAACCCCTATGTGCCCACCAGCCACGCCAACGTGCGGTTCTTTATTGCCGAAAAGCCTGGCGCCGAGCCGGTGTGGTGGTTCGGCGGCGGCTTTGATTTAACCCCTTACTACGGCTTTGAAGAGGATGCCGTCCACTGGCATCGTACCGCCCGCGATCTGTGTCTGCCGTTCGGCGAAGCCGTCTATCCGCGCTATAAAAAATGGTGCGATGATTATTTCTATCTGAAGCACCGCCAGGAACAGCGCGGGATTGGCGGTCTGTTCTTTGACGACCTGAACACCCCGGATTTTGACCACTGCTTCGCCTTTATGCAGGCAGTGGGTAACGGTTACGCTGACGCCTATTTACCCATCGTCGAACGCCGAAAAGCCACGCCGTACGGCGAGCGTGAGCGCCATTTTCAGCTCTATCGCCGCGGCCGCTACGTCGAATTCAATCTGGTCTGGGACCGTGGCACCCTGTTCGGTCTGCAGACCGGCGGTAGGACGGAATCTATTCTGATGTCGATGCCGCCGCTGGTACGCTGGGAATATGATTACCAGCCGGAGGCCGGCAGCCCTGAGGCGGCGCTGAACGAGTTTATTAAAGTGAAAGCCTGGATCTGAGCGACGCCAAATCAGACCAAAAAGCCCCGGAGTACCGGGGCTTTTTTATGACATTTACAGCGGTTCGGTTTGCGCTTCGACAACCGCCAGCGCCACCATATTCACGATGCGACGCACAGAGGCGATCGGCGTCAGGATATGCACCGGCTTCGCTACCCCCATCAGCACCGGCCCGACGGTGACCCCTTCCGAACTGGAGACGCGCAGCAGGTTATAGCTGATCCGGGCGGCTTCCATATTCGGCATCACCAGAATATTGGCCGACCCCTTCAGCGGACTGTCCGGCATGCGATCGTTGCGAATGCTTTCCACCAGCGCGGCGTCGCCATGCATTTCGCCATCGATCATCAGCTCCGGCGCGCGCGCCTTCACCAGCTCAAGGGTTCTGCGCATCTTGCTGGCGGACGGGCAGTCGGCAGAGCCAAAGTTGGAATGCGACAGCAACGCCACCCGCGGTTCGATACCAAAGCGACGCACGCTTTCCGCCGCCATCAGGGTGATCTCCGCCAGCTCTTCCGGCGATGGATCGTGATTGACATAGGTGTCAGCGATAAAGGTGTTGCCGCTCGGCAGCAGCAGCGCGTTCATCGCCCCGGCGGTGCTGACGCCGTCGCGATAGCCGAACAGCGGCTGCACCACGCGGTAGTGGTCATGGTACTCGCCAATGGTGCCGCAGATCATCGCATCCGCTTCGCCACGGTGAACCATGATGGCGCCAATCACCGTGGTGTTGCTAATCACCGCCCGCTGCGCCTGCTCCTGGGTAATGCCGCGGCGTTTCATCAGCTGGTAGTACTCGCTCCAGTACTCTTTAAACCGCGGGTCGGATTCATTATTGACGATCTCGAAGTCAACGCCGGCCTTGATCTGCAGGCCCAGCTTCTGGATGCGCATTTCAATCACGCTCGGGCGCCCCACCAGAATCGGTTTGGCCAGCCCCAGCGACACCAGCTCCTGGGTGGCGTGCAGCACCCGGGTCTCCTCCCCTTCCGCCAGCACCACGCGCTTCGGCTCTTTGCGCGCCTGAGAGAAGATAGGCTTCATAAACAGGTTGGTCTTATAGACGAACTCGCTCAGCTTCTCGATATAGGCGTCAAAATCGGCGATCGGGCGCGTCGCCACGCCGGAGTCCATCGCCGCCTTCGCCACCGCGGGGGCGATCTTGACGATCAGCCGCGGATCGAACGGTTTCGGAATAATATAGTCCGGGCCAAAGCTTAAATCCTGATCGCCGTAGGCGGAGGCCACCACTTCGCTCTGTTCGGCGTGGGCCAGCTCGGCAATGGCATGCACCGCCGCCAGCTTCATCTCTTCGTTGATCGCCGTCGCGCCGACGTCCAGCGCGCCGCGGAAGATGAACGGGAAGCAGAGGACGTTGTTGACCTGGTTAGGGTAGTCGGAGCGGCCGGTGCAGATGATGGCGTCATCGCGGACCTGCTTCGCCAGCGGCGGCAGAATTTCCGGCTCCGGGTTGGCCAGGGCGAGGATCAGCGGCGCGCGCGCCATCTTCTTCACCATCTCCGGGGTCAGCACTTTCGGACCGGAGCAACCGAGGAAAATGTCCGCGCCGTCGATCACGTCATCGAGGGTGCGTTTGCCGTCGTCTTCCACTGCGTAGGCCGCTTTGGTTTCCGCCATGTTCGGCTCACGATCCTTATAGATAACGCCTTTCGAATCGCAGACCACGATGTTGTGCTTTTGCATCCCCAGCGCCACCAGCAGGTTCATGCAGGCGATAGCCGCCGCCCCCGCGCCGGAGACCACCATCCGCACGTCGGACAGATTCTTCTCAACGACGCGCAGGCCGTTGAGGATCGCCGCGGTGCTGATGATCGCCGTGCCGTGCTGATCGTCATGGAACACCGGAATATTCATCCGCTCGCGCAGCTGCTGCTCAATGTAGAAACACTCCGGCGCTTTAATATCTTCGAGGTTGATGCCGCCGAAGGTCGGCTCGAGGGCGGCGACGACGTTAATGAATTTGTCCGGGTCCAGCTCATCGACTTCGATATCAAACACATCGATGCCGGCAAATTTCTTAAACAGGACGCCTTTGCCCTCCATTACCGGTTTGCCGGCCAGGGCGCCGATGTTGCCAAGCCCCAGCACCGCGGTGCCGTTGGAGACGACCGCCACCAGGTTGCCGCGGGCGGTATATTTGTAGGCCGCCAGCGGATCTTTTTCGATTTCCAGACAGGGGGCCGCGACGCCCGGCGAGTAGGCCAGCGCCAGATCGCGCTGGGTGGCGAGAGGTTTGGTCGGCGAGACCTGGATTTTTCCGGGAACCGGAAATTCGTGGAAGTCGAGGGCGCTCTGTTTTAACTGCTCATCCATTTTATATTCCTTTCTTTCACGTATCGTTCGTAGGGAAAAAGCGTGATGACCATCCTGTCGTTCACCTTTCAGTGGCAGACAGTATCCCTCCTGGCGGGGCGATAAACTTTGAACACCGCCAAACTCTGGCCATCGCTATGATCTGGTTGTTATCAATTTATAGCGGTTATGTTACCCGGATTCGCCGCCAATAATAGCCCCGTCTGCTATGCTTTTTGGTTATGTACCTCATCAATATTTATACCGCATACCGGCAAGCACTCATGTAACACCTTGTTCCAGGAGGACTTATCCATGAATCAGCTCGACAGTATTAAGCAGTTCACCACCGTGGTCGCCGACAGCGGCGACATCGAATCCATCCGCCACTACCATCCGGAAGATGCCACCACCAACCCCTCCCTGCTGCTGAAGGCCGCCGGGCTGGCGTCCTATAGCGGACTCATCGACGACGCGATCGCCTGGGCCAAAAAGCAAGGAGGCAGCCGCGAAGCGCAGGTAACTCACGCCTGCGATAAGCTGGCGGTCAATTTTGGCGCGGAGATCCTCAAAAGCATTCCTGGCCGTGTCTCCACCGAGGTGGACGCCCGGCTCTCCTTCAACCGGGAGAAGAGTATCGAGAAGGCGCGCCATCTGGTGGCGCTGTATCAGGAGATGGGCATTGATAAGTCACGGATCCTGATCAAGCTGGCCTCCACCTGGGAGGGGATCCGCGCCGCCGAAACGCTGGAAAAAGAGGGGATCCACTGCAACCTGACGCTGCTGTTTTCCTTCGCCCAGGCCCGGGCCTGCGCCGAAGCCGGTGTCTATCTGATCTCCCCTTTCGTCGGGCGTATTTATGACTGGTATCAGGCGCGCAAACCGCTGGATCCTTACGTGGTTGAGGAAGATCCAGGAGTGAAATCCGTGCGCAATATCTATGACTACTTCAAACAGCATAAATACAACACCATCGTGATGGGCGCCAGCTTCCGCCGCACCGAGCAGATCCTCGCCCTGGTCGGCTGCGACCGCCTGACCATCGCCCCGCCTTTATTAAAAGAGCTGCAGGCCAGCGACGCCCCGGTGGTGCGCAAACTGATCCCTGCCAGCCAGATCCTGCCGCGCCCGGTGCCGCTCAGCGAGGCGGAGTTCCGCTGGGAACATAATCAGGATCCTATGGCGGTCGAAAAGCTGGCGGAGGGTATCCGCCTGTTCGCCGTCGATCAACGCAAACTGGAAGATCTGCTTGCCGCCAAACTGTCACTTTAGTCTCACGGAGAAAACTATGTCCCGAAGAGAGCTTGCCAACGCCATCCGCGCCCTCAGTATGGACGCGGTGCAGAAAGCCAATTCCGGCCACCCCGGTGCGCCAATGGGGATGGCAGATATTGCCGAAGTGCTGTGGAACGATTTTCTCAAGCACAATCCGCAGAACCCTGGCTGGGTGGACCGCGACCGCTTTATTCTGTCCAACGGCCACGCGTCGATGCTGCTCTACAGTCTGCTGCACCTGACCGGCTACGATCTGCCGCTGTCAGAGCTGAAGCAGTTCCGCCAGCTGCACTCTAAAACGCCGGGTCACCCGGAGCATGGCTATACCCCCGGGGTGGAGACCACCACCGGCCCGCTGGGCCAGGGGCTGGCGAACGCCGTCGGTATGGCCATTGCCGAACGCACCCTGGCGGCGCAGTTTAACCGCCCCGGTCACGAGATTATCGACCATCACACCTGGGTTTTCATGGGCGATGGCTGTCTGATGGAGGGGATCTCCCATGAGGCCTGTTCGCTGGCAGGCACGCTCGGACTGGGCAAGCTGATCGGTTTTTACGATCACAACGGCATCTCCATCGACGGCAAAACCGAAGGCTGGTTTTCCGACGATACAGCGGAACGCTTCCGCGCCTACCACTGGCATGTGATCGGCGATATCGACGGCCACGATCCGCAGGCCATCAAACAGGCCATTACGGAAGCGCAGGCGGTGAAAGATAAGCCGTCGCTGATCATCTGTCGGACCATCATCGGCTTCGGTTCGCCCAACAAAGCCGGCTCAGAGGAGTCGCACGGCGCGGCGCTGGGTGAAAAAGAGGTGGCCCTGGCCCGCCAGCAGTTGGGCTGGAAATATCCGCCCTTTGAGATCCCGAAAGAGATCTATCAGGGCTGGGATGCGCGGCCACGCGGCGAAAAAGCCGAGCACGCCTGGAACGAGAAATTCGCCGCCTACCAGCAGCAGTTCCCGGAACTGGCCGCTGAGCTGACCCGTCGCATGGCAGGCGCCCTGCCGGAAGATTTTGCCGCGACGGCGCGTGACTACGTGGCGAAGCTGCAGGCCGAGCCGGCGAAGATCGCCAGCCGTAAAGCCTCGCAGAATGCGCTGAACGCGTACGGGCCGCACCTCCCGGAGCTGCTGGGCGGTTCGGCGGATCTCGCGCCGAGTAACCTGACCATCTGGTCTGGCTCGACATCGATTAAAGAGGATGCCGCCGGCAACTATATCCACTACGGCGTGCGCGAATTCGGCATGACCGCGGTGGCCAACGGCATCGCCCTGCACGGGGGCTTCATTCCCTATACCTCGACCTTTCTGATGTTTGTGGAATACGCCCGCAACGCCGCGCGCATGGCGGCCCTGATGAAGGCCCGGCAGATCATGGTCTATACCCATGACTCCATTGGTCTTGGGGAAGACGGTCCGACCCACCAGGCGGTGGAACAGCTGGCCAGTCTGCGACTGACGCCCAACTTCAGCACCTGGCGCCCTTGCGACCAGGTGGAGACCGCCGTCGCCTGGCAGGCGGCCATCGCGCGTCAGGGCGGACCGACGGCGCTGATCTTGTCGCGACAAAACCTGGCGCAGATGCCGCGTACCCCGCAACAGGTTCAGGATATCGCCCGGGGCGGCTACGTGCTGAAGGATGCCGGCGGCAAACCCGACCTGATCCTTATCGCCACCGGCTCGGAAGTGGAAATCACCGTCCTGGCGGCGGAAAAACTGTTGGCCAACGGAGTGAATGTGCGGGTGGTTTCGCTCCCCTCCACCGACGTGTTTGATGCTCAGGACGAGGCCTGGCGCGAGTCGGTGCTGCCGTCGGACGTCAGCGCCCGGGTGGCCGTCGAGGCCGGGATAGCGGACTACTGGTATAAATATGTCGGCTTAAAAGGCAAGATCGTCGGCATGACCGGCTACGGTGAATCCGCCCCGGCGGAGCAGCTGTTCCCGTTCTTTGGCTTTACGGTCGACCATATCGTCGCCACCGCCGAACAGGTGCTTAACGGGTGATCCACAGCGTGGGCCAGGCATCTGGCCCCTGCCAGTTGTCGCACGTCGGCTGCTGTGCGTAACGGGAGAGGCTGAACCGCTGGCCGTCAAAACGCCAGCGGGTCTGGATCCCGCAATCGCCAGACGCGCGCCCCTTGTCCAGGGTCACCAGCTCATGACGACGGTCATCATAGCTGGCGTTAATCAGCTCAATCTCCCGCGGCGCCTCGCCGGGCGGCTGAAATGGCAGCGTCAGCCGCACCTGACGGGCGACATACGGGCGCTGGCGGGAGACCAGCCAGGCCAGCCAGACGGTGTTGTACGCCCCGGATTCGCAGCTGGTCATCAGCAGCACTTTGTCATCCGTCAGCGCAGTGACGCGAATTTCGCGGCGGAACGGATCGAGGGAGCAGTTGCTGTTGCTCATCCGCTCATTGCCGTAGTCCATCAGATCGTTGAGTTCATCACGTCCCAGCGGCGACTGCGCCGTGACCGCGCTCGCCACCGCGCGCAGCGCCGGCGCCGGCGGTACGCTGAGCGGCGGCTCCTCCCCTTTGCCGACCCAGGCCGTTTCGCTGCCCACCCGCTTTTGCCGGGCGTCGATAAATAACAGGGCCGCTTTCAGCCCCTGCAGGGAGATGGTCTGCAGGCCGTTGGCCAGCGAGAGGGTTTTTCCCTCCTGGACCCGCTGGAGGAAGGCATCGATCGTCACGCTGTCGTCGGTTTTAATGAGTTTATCTTCAATGCGCCAGCGCTTGTCGGTCAGGGACAGCGGTTTACCATCCAGCAGCAGGCGCGGCGCTATCGGCGCGAGCGTCGCCACCGGATTGCCGGTGCCGCCCAGTTCGATACGCAGGCTGGCGTCAGTAGCCGCCCCGGCGCTGCGGCTGAGGGTCATCACCAGACCATAATGCAGCCCCACGTTGCGGGTGACGCAGAAATTTTGGTTATTACAGGTGACCTGCCAGTCGTTGAAGCGCTGCTGCGCCGGTGCCGACCATGCCTGTGAGCAAGGCAGCACCGCCAGAAAGAGGAAAAAAATGATGCGAAAAAGCATGAACCGCCCGACCCCAGATAAACCCGACCACGGCGCCTATCCTGGACAACGGCAGCCGCTGACTCAATCGGATTTGTCAGAGTTCCCCAACATCAGGCCGGAGGTTTGCAGATACTGCAGCAGAATGACCGCTTTCCCGTCGCGGATCTCCCCATCAGCGACCATCTGTAGCGCCTGGCTAAAGGGCAGCTCCAGCACCTCGATGGCTTCGTCATCCACCCCGCCGCCGCTGGTGGTTCGCTGGGCGTCGCTGTACTCGGCGATAAAGAAATGCACCACTTCGGTGACGCCGCCTGGCGACATAAACAGCTCAAACAGCTTTCGCACCTCGCCCACTTCATAGCCGGTCTCTTCCACCGCCTCTTTCCGAATGCAGGCCTCCGGCTCGTCGTTGTCCAGCAGCCCGGCGCAGGTTTCAATCAGCATGCCGTCATGATTGCCATTGACCCAGGTGGCGACCCGGAACTGACGCACCAGGACCACCGTCTGCTTATGGCGGTTATACAGCAGCACGGTGGCGCCATTGCCGCGATCGTAGACCTCGCGTTTGTGGCGCACGACGCTGCCGTCCGCCCGCGTCAGCTCATAGGTCATGTTGCGTAGTACGAACCAGTTCTCAGAGAGGATTTTATCTTTAATGACGTGAATATTGAGTGACATACCGACCCCACAGCGTAAAAGGACGCCCTCATACTACGCTGCGGAGCCGGGTTTGTCGTCAGTGAAGCGGCGTCGTTTTCAGCCCCAGATAGTCAAGGATCCCCTGCGCCGCGTGACGGCCTTCCGCCATCGCCGTTACCACCAGGTCGGCGCCGCGCACGGCATCGCCCCCGGCAAAGATCTTCTCCTGACTGGTCTGATAACGGTAACGGCTCTCCACTCCGGCTTTAATCCGCCCCTGGCTGTCCAGCGCCACCCCGGCCGCTTCCAGCCAGGGCATGCGGTGCGGGTGGAAGCCAAAGGCCATGATCACCGCCTCTGCCGGCATAACAAACTCGCTGCCGGGGATCGGCGTCGGGCGGCGTCTTCCGCCGGCGTCCGGCGCGCCAAGCTCGGTGCGCAAAAAGCGAACCCCGTTCACCCGTCCGTTCTCGTCCAGCTCAAGCGTCACCGGCTGGACGTTAAACTCAAAGAGCGCCCCCTCTTCGCGGGCGTTTTTGACCTCTTTTTTCGAGCCCGGCATGTTGGCTTCATCCCGCCGATAGGCGCAAGTCACCTGGCGGGCGCCATGGCGCAGCGCGGTGCGCACGCAGTCCATCGCCGTATCGCCGCCCCCCAGCACCACCACGTTCAGCCCGGCGGTGTTGACATAAGGCTCCTGCGTCGATTCCGCCAGCCCCATCACCTGTTTGGTGTTGGCGATAAGAAACGGCAGCGCATCGTAGACCCCGGGCGCCTCTTCATTCGGCAGGCCGGCCTTCATGGAGCGATAGGTTCCGGCGCCGACGAACACCGCGTCATACTCAGCCAGCAGCGTCGCCAGGGGGATATCTTTCCCCACCTCGCAGTTGAGCTCAAAGTGGACGCCCATCTCGCAGAAAATCGCCCGCCGCCGGGCCAGCAGTGACTTATCCAGCTTGAACGCCGGAATGCCGAAGGTCAGCAGGCCGCCGATCTCCGGATGACGGTCAAAGACCACCGGCTGTACGCCGTGGCGCACCAGCACATCGGCGCAGGCCAGCCCGGCCGGTCCGGCGCCGATAATCGCCACCCGTTTACCGCTCGGCTTAACCTGCGAGAGGTCCGGACGCCAGCCGCTGGCCAGCGCCTGGTCGGATATAAATCGCTCAATATTGCCGATGGTGACCGCGCCGCTTTCATCGCGCAGGGTGCAGGCGCCCTCACACAGCCGGTCCTGAGGGCAGACGCGGCCGGTGATCTCCGGCAGACAGTTGGTCTGATGGGACAGGGCGACCGCGGCGGCGATATCCCCTGCCTTCACCAGCTCGACCCACTGCGGAATGTGGTTATGCAGTGGACAGGTCCATTCACAGATGCTGTGTTCTCCACATTTCAGGCAGCGGGCGGCCTGCTGCCGGGCCTGCGTCGGGGTGAACGGCTGATAGATCTCCTCAAAGTGGCTCTTACGCGCCTCCGCCGCCAGCTTATCCGGCTCTCCGCGCGGCGGCGTCATCGCCATTTGCCTGGCCTTCTCGCCGGCGTCGGGCTGCCTGGCGGGGGCCGCGCCGCGCTGCCACGGCTGCGCCTCCTGGCAGGCCGATCGCAGACGCCGCTGCCTGGCCTGCGTGGACAATGTCTCATCGTCGGCGAGGGTCAACGCCTGCGCCGGACAGTTTTCCACACAGGCCGGTCCCGCCTCGCGGCCCGCGCACAGATCGCATTTTTGCGCGCTGGCTTTCACCTGGCCTGCGGCCTGTGGCGTGACCACGACCTGCATCACCCCGAACGGGCAGGCCACCATGCAGGATTTACAGCCAATGCATTTCTCCTGACAGACCTGAACGCTGTCGCCAGTCTGGGCGATGGCGCCGTTGGGGCAGCTGCGGAGGCAGGGGGCGTCTTCGCAGTGGCGGCAGGTGATGGCGTTACGCTGCCCTTCTGCTTTAATCACGGTGATACGGGGCAAAAAGCGCTGCGGGGTCAGCGCATGTTGCTCCTCGTTATGCGCCATTACGCAGGCCACTTCGCAGGCCTGGCAACCGATACATTTTCGGCTATCGCTCAATATAAAGTGGTTCATGGCTTCCTTTTGTCTTATTGGTGAATAACCCCTTAATACGCATGCCTATTTATTACCCGACAAGACGAGGCCGGAACAATGTTCATTTGCCCAGGATACCCTTTTTCTGGAAAGAATCCGTTTTGGATCAATTTTTTTGACTTAAATGAAATCAGGTTTCACACCGGCAAGGAATAATGCGTCCCCGGGTGCTGCGGGCGAAGCGGAGTGGCCGACCTGGCGGCAGGAAAGTTCGATGTTTCTTTACGATACGGCAAAAGCAACATGATAAATTACACTATCTCCTTAATTTCTCCACGATTGCCGGAGGCGCTGGGGCTAAAGTGGCACAGGCTGTGCAATAACAAGAACATGTGCATATGAGGTTTTTATTCTGATGGCGAATTTCTTTATCGATCGCCCCATTTTTGCGTGGGTACTGGCAATCCTGTTATGCCTGACGGGCACCCTTGCCATTTTGTCGCTGCCGGTTGAACAGTATCCCGATCTGGCCCCGCCGAATGTGCGGGTCACGGCCAACTATCCCGGCGCCTCCGCGCAAACCCTGGAGAATACCGTCACCCAGGTTATCGAACAGAATATGACCGGCCTCGATAACCTGATGTATATGTCATCCCAGAGCAGCGCCACCGGCCAGGCGACCATCACCCTCAGTTTTACCGCCGGTACCGACCCGGATGAAGCCGTGCAGCAGGTGCAAAACCAGCTGCAGTCGGCGATGCGTAAGCTGCCGCAGGCGGTGCAAAACCAGGGGGTAACGGTGCGCAAGACTGGCGATACCAATATCCTGACCCTCGCCTTCGTCTCCACCGACGGCAGTATGGATAAACAGGATATCGCCGACTACGTCGCCAGTAACATTCAGGACCCGCTCAGCCGCGTCAATGGCGTAGGGGATATCGACGCCTACGGCTCGCAATACTCAATGCGCATCTGGCTCGATCCGGCAAAGCTCAATAGCTTCCAGCTGACCACCAAGGATGTTACCGACGCCATCAGTTCGCAGAACGCCCAGATTGCCGTCGGCCAGCTCGGCGGCACGCCTTCCGTCGATAAGCAGGCGCTGAACGCCACCATCAACTCGCAATCTCTGCTGCAAACCCCGGAACAGTTTCGCAATATCACCCTGCGCGTCAATCAGGATGGTTCAGAGGTGACCCTCGGCGATGTCGCTACCGTGGAGATGGGGGCGGAGAAGTACGACTATCTTAGCCGCTATAACCGCCAGGCCGCCTCTGGCCTGGGAATTAAGCTCGCCTCCGGCGCCAACGAAATGGCCACCGCGGAGCGCGTGATCGCTCGCCTCAATGAGCTGTCGCAGTATTTCCCGCACGGGCTGGAATATAAAGTCGCCTACGAGACCACCTCCTTCGTGAAGGCTTCCATTACCGACGTGGTGAAAACCCTGCTGGAGGCGATCCTGCTGGTTTTCCTCGTGATGTATTTGTTCCTGCAGAACTTCCGCGCCACCCTGATCCCGACCATCGCCGTGCCGGTGGTGCTGATGGGCACCTTCGCGGTGCTTTATGCCTGTGGCTACAGCATCAACACCCTGACGATGTTCGCGATGGTGCTGGCTATCGGCCTGCTGGTGGATGACGCCATCGTGGTGGTGGAAAACGTTGAGCGCATCATGAGCGAGGAAGGCCTGTCGCCGCGGGAAGCCACCCGCAAATCGATGGGACAAATTCAGGGCGCGCTGGTGGGGATCGCGATGGTGCTGTCGGCGGTGTTTGTGCCAATGGCCTTCTTCGGCGGCACCACCGGCGCTATCTATCGCCAGTTCTCAATTACTATCGTCGCGGCGATGGTCCTCTCGGTGCTGGTGGCCATGATCCTCACCCCGGCCCTTTGCGCCACCCTGCTCAAACCGGTTAAGCCAGGTGAATCTCATGAGAGAAAAGGCTTCTTCGGCTGGTTCAACCGCACCTTTAACCGCAGCGCCAGCCGCTATGAAACCTTCGTCGGCAAAATTCTTCATCGCTCGCTGCGCTGGATGCTGATCTACGTCGTTCTGCTCGGCGGGATGGTGTTCCTGTTCCTGCATCTGCCCACCTCATTCCTGCCGCTGGAGGATCGGGGAATGTTCACCACCTCGGTACAGTTGCCGAGCGGCAGCACCCAACAGCAGACGCTGAAAGTGGTGCAGAAAGCGGAAGATTACTTCCTCAATAACGAGAGGCAAAACGTGGAGTCGGTGTTCGCTACCGTTGGCTCCGGCCCCGGCGGCAACGGGCAGAACGTAGCCCGTATGTTCGTGCGCCTCAAAGACTGGGACCAGCGCGATCCGCAAACCGGCTCCTCCTTTGCCATTATTGAACGCGCCACCAAAGCGTTTAATCAGATCAACGAAGCCCGGGTCATCGCCAGCAGCCCGCCGGCGATCAGCGGCCTCGGCAGTTCGGCAGGCTTCGATATGGAGCTGGAAGATCACGCCGGTAAGGGGCACGATGCGCTGATGGCGGCGCGCGATACGCTGCTTGAGCTGGCGGGTAAAAACCCGCTGTTGACCCGCGTCCGGCATAACGGGCTCGACGACAGCCCGCAGCTGCAGGTCGATATCGATCAGCGTAAAGCTCAGGCGCTGGGCGTCTCCATTGACGACATCAACGATACGCTGCAAACCGCGTGGGGGTCGAGCTACGTCAACGACTTTATGGATCGCGGGAGGGTGAAGAAAGTCTACGTCCAGGCGGCGGCGAAATATCGGATGCTGCCTGACGATATCAATCTCTGGTACGTCCGCAACAGCAGCGGCACGATGGTGCCGTTCTCGGCCTTCGCCACCTCGCGCTGGGAGACCGGCTCGCCGCGTCTGGAGCGCTACAATGGCTATTCGGCGGTGGAGATCGTCGGTGAGGCGGCGCCGGGCATCAGTACCGGTACCGCGATGGACATGATGGAGAAACTGGCCGCGCAACTGCCAACCGGCTTTGGCCTCGAATGGACCGCCATGTCCTATCAGGAACGCCTCTCCGGCGCCCAGGCGCCGGCCCTGTACGCGATTTCTCTGCTGGTGGTGTTCCTGTGCCTGGCGGCCCTGTACGAGAGCTGGTCGGTGCCGTTCTCGGTGATGCTGGTGGTCCCGCTCGGGGTGATTGGCGCCCTGCTGGCGACCTGGATGCGCGGCCTGGAGAATGACGTTTACTTCCAGGTGGGCCTGTTGACGGTGATCGGCCTGTCGGCGAAAAACGCCATTCTGATCGTCGAGTTCGCCAATGAGCTCAACGAGAAAGGCCAAGATCTGCTCAGCGCCACGCTGTCGGCCTGCCGTCAGCGCCTGCGCCCCATTCTGATGACCTCGCTGGCGTTTATCTTCGGCGTCCTGCCGATGGCCACCAGCACCGGAGCCGGCTCCGGCAGCCAGCATGCGGTCGGTACCGGGGTGATGGGCGGGATGATCTCCGCCACCGTGCTGGCCATCTTTTTCGTACCGCTGTTCTTTGTGCTGGTGCGCCGCCGCTTTCCGCTGAAGGAGCGTCCGCAATAAACCGTCGGGCGTCGGCGGCGAGCCGGAATAACAGAAAAGGCGACCTGGATGGTCGCCTTCTTTATGTGTTCAGAACCATGACGCGCTTATTTACGTCGCGTTATTCCCCTGCTCACATTGCGGAAATTTATTTACGAAGCATGCCTTCAATAAAATCTTTCCAGTTCCCCAGTTCATGTTCAATCATAATAGCCTCTCTTATTATTATGGTCGATTCTATATAACTTCATTGCTGATGGGAAGTTGAGCTCCCCTATTGCTCTGATTGTCTTGTGGACCGCTGACAGAGATAAAACCTCTGGTTGCCGCCACTATGCCGTCTCGTATGTAAAAATTATGTGATGCAGAGCACCATCAGGCAACATTTTCGTAATATTGTTAGTGCCCTCACATCATGCCCGCGACTGGGCGAATTTTAATCACCCGAAAACATGGCATAAGATACCCGGTAAAAAGTTATATTTATTCATCTGAATCACGTATTATTTCAATAAGGCTTATATATTCGGAAATATCTGAGTTAACCGCTTAATTGAATGTTAAAGGTTTATCTATGCTCACCATGTACGGAATTAAAAACTGCGATACCATTAAAAAAGCCCGCCGCTGGCTGGAAGCACATCAGATTGACTATCGCTTCCATGACTACCGCGCCGATGGCCTCGACCGCGCGCAACTGGATACCTTTATTGCCGAACTGGGCTGGCAGGCGCTGCTGAACACCCGCGGCACCACCTGGCGCAAGCTGGACGAATCGCTGCGCAACAGCATCGATAATGCCGATGCCGCCGCCGCATTGATGCTGGAAATGCCGGCGATTATCAAACGCCCATTGCTCTGCGCGCCCGGTCGTCCTATGCTGCTGGGTTTTAGTGAAGCAAGTTATCAGCAGTTTAACGAGGTATAGTCTATGTCTTGCCCGGTCATTGAGCTGGCTCAGCAGCTTATTCGCCGCCCTTCCCTTAGCCCCGATGATGCGGGATGCCAGGCGTTAATGATTGAACGCCTGCGTGCGATCGGCTTTACCGTTGAACCGATGGATTTCGGCGATACGCAGAACTTCTGGGCCTGGCGCGGCCACGGCGAGACGCTGGCCTTCGCCGGCCACACCGACGTGGTCCCGGCAGGCGACGCCGACCGCTGGATCAATCCGCCGTTCGAACCCACCATCCGCGACGGGATGCTGTTTGGCCGCGGGGCGGCAGATATGAAAGGCTCGCTGGCGGCGATGGTGGTTGCCGCTGAGCGTTTTGTCGCGCAGTACCCGAACCACCGGGGCCGGCTGGCGTTTTTGATTACCTCTGATGAAGAGGCCAGCGCCAAAAACGGCACCGTCAAAGTGGTGGAGACGCTGATGGCGCGTAACGAGCGTCTGGACTACTGTCTGGTCGGCGAACCCTCCAGTACCGAAGTGGTCGGCGATGTGGTGAAAAACGGCCGCCGCGGCTCGCTGACCTGCAATCTGACCATTCACGGCGTACAGGGCCATGTCGCCTATCCGCACCTTGCCGATAACCCCGTCCATCGCGCGGCGCCGATGCTGGCGGAGCTGGTCACTATCGAGTGGGATAAAGGCAATGAATACTTCCCGCCGACCAGCATGCAGATTGCCAACGTGCAGTCCGGCACCGGCAGCAACAACGTGATCCCTGGCGATATGTTCGTCCAGTTCAACTTCCGCTTCAGTACGGAACTGACGGACGAGATGATCAAAGCCCGGGTGGTCGCCCTGCTGGAAAAATACCAGCTGCGTTACAGCGTGGAGTGGCGGCTCTCCGGCCAGCCGTTCCTCACCGGACGGGGCAAGCTGGTGGATGCGGTCGTCAACGCGATTGAGCACTATAATGAGATCAAACCGCAGCTGTTAACCAACGGCGGCACCTCAGACGGACGGTTTATCGCGCGCATGGGGGCGCAGGTGGTAGAGCTGGGCCCGGTGAACGCCACGATTCACAAAATTAATGAATGTGTGAACGCCGCCGACCTGCAGCTGCTGGCGCGGATGTATCAACGCGTAATGGAACAGCTGGTCGCCTGACGTACTGACGTAAAGAGGAAGCGCGCATGGAATGGCTTATTAAACACTGGTGGATTCTGGTGCTGGTCTTTTTGGTGGGGGTAATTATCAACGTGATTAAAGATCTGAACCGCGTTGACCACAAAAAATTCCTCAACAACAAACCCGATCTGCCGCCGCACCGTGATTTTAACGATAAATGGGACGATGACGACGACTGGCCGAAGCACGACCAGTCGAAGAAACCGTAAGTTTGCCTTTATCGCGGTACCGCCCGCCTGTAACCCCGCCCGCCGGGGTTACAGCATTTCGATGATATCGTCCCCTTTCGGCGTACTGCCGCTCAGCGCCTCATCAAAATAGTGCTTCGGCACGGTATAGCGCAGTCGCTCAATCGCGAACTGCATGCTGCGATCGTCAATGGCATGCCCCAGATCGTCAACAATATCTAAGGTCACGTCGCCCCCCGCCTGCAACAACGCCTCCTGAGCCGACACCGCCCATGCCAGATCGATAACCCGATCGTCACCACCGTGGATCAGGTGAATGGTGGTGGCCGTCGTTGCGGTGACCGGCAGCGTCGCGTAGCGGCCATTAAAGGCGATCACCCGCGAAGCCAGATCCGGCGCCGCTTTGATGCTCTCCAGCGACATGATCGCCCCCTGAGAGAAGCCGATCAGCGCGGTGGCCAGCGGGCTGACGCCGCTCTTTTCCTGCCAGTAGCGCACAATGTCAATAAAGGTCGGCATAATGGCGTCGATACGCTGCTGACGATTCTCTTCCGTCACTCCCTGCACCGAAAACCACTGCCGGCCGTTGGGACCGCAAGGCTCCACCCCGCCAATGCTAACGATCAGCGCATCAGGAAACTGCGGCGCGAACCAGCTGCCAATTTGCCCCATGGAGACCGGGTTATCCCCCACGCCATGAAACAGCAGCAACAGCTGTTGCGCAGGCGTCGCAGGGCTTTGAACAATAAAATGATCGTGTTTCATGGCTGTCTCCTTTGTGTATGCGGGCAGTGTACGCCGCTCGCCAGATATGACCATGCCATTTAACTGAATGAGTTAGTTAAAAAAATTGCAGGTGCGCTACCTGCTGACGCAGCGCCTCAGCGCGCGCTGCATCGAGGAAGCGCAAAGCGTCAGCGGCCTCCTGACGCCATCTCGCCAGCAGCGCTTTACGCCCTGTTAGCTGCAGCGCGGCGCAGAGTTCGGCCTCTTCGTCCCCCTGCAGGCGCCCGCGCAGCGCCGGCAACGGCATGTCGACCTGCATCAGCAGACGATTGAGGCAACCCAGCGCCGCGGCCAGCGGGCGATGGGCGAAGGCAAAGCTGGCCGCTTCCAGCCAGTCCTCTTCACTAAGCATAGCCCCTGAAACGGCCGGCAGCGGCGCGGGCGCGTCCCGCCACGGGCGCAGCCAGTATTCATCGCGTTGTAGCCGCTGTGCCTCCCGCTGCGCGAGCTGATGCCCCGCTGCAGTCAGCGGGAACAGAGCCATCGCGGTATAGCATCCGCTGCTGGCCTCGCGATGAGTGCCCAGCCGCACGAGGATAAACCCGCAGCGTTGCCAGAAGCGCCACAGCTCAGGGGTATAGCCAAAGCTGACGGAGAGATAGTCATAACCTGCGGCATCGGTGGCGATATCCGCGATCATCTGCTGCCCCAGCCCTTCGCGCTGGCGGGCGGGGTGGACGGCGATCCGACTGACCCGCAGCCCGCGCAGCGTCGCCGCGAGGGGACTGCCGCCATGCGCCGCCAGCGACTGGGCGACCAGGTTCCCTCGCGGCCGGCGAAAACCCGCCCACACCGCCCGGCTGAGTTCAGGAGAAAGTCCCCCCTCGGCCACCAGCCACAGCGCGCCCGCCACCGCGCCGCCGGCGCGTGCACAGCGGAAAGCCTGGCCCGGCGCGTCCATCATGCGCCGCAGATCGAGAGGAGAAGTGCGGTAATGCGCCCCGGACAACAGCTGGTACATCGCCTCCGGCAGCGCCGGCCGCGTTTGCCAGTTGGACTGATCGACCTCTTCCACGGCAACCTCCCCCGTCGGCGCATCGCGAAATGCCTCATCGCTGAAGATCAGCAGCTGACTGATGGCTGACTCCAGCGGACAGCCCGCGGCCCAGCGGATCGGCGCGCTCAGGCTAAACGACTGCAGATGGGGCAGGCTGGCGCAAAATTTCAGCAGGAACCCGCGCCCGGTGCCTTCATAACCCTGCACCGTCGTGGTGAGTAGCGTGCGGGGAAAACGGCTTACCAGCTGCCGGAGAAGCGGAGCCGGAATGGCCGCGGCCTCATCGACAATCAGCCAGGACGCCGTTTCTTTCGATGACAGCAGCGCATCAGGCGCCATAAAGCGAAACGCCTCGCCGGCAAAGCTCGCCAGCACATCGACGGCGCTGCGGGTCGGGGCGGTAACGATGGCCTCGCCCGCGAGCTGGCGCAGCAACATGCCCGCGAGGGCGGATTTGCCACGCCCTCGTTCAGCCGTCACCGCCGCGATACCGGGCGGTAGACGCAACAATTGCGCAAGGATCGCTGCCTGTTCGGCCAGCGGGTGACCCTCGGCGGGATGCCAGTCAGGGCGCGGGACGGCCAGCGGGAGCCGCGGCGAGTCCGACTGCCGCCAGAGCAGCACATCGGGGTCGGCGATAAACTGCCGACAGCAGCGGAGAACAAAGTGGGGGGTAGAGATCGGGTCGGGCGTATCGCTCCAGCGCAGGGAGTCCTCATCCACCCGGGACGGCCAGTCGGCGAAGGGGGGCGTCAGCAGCACCAGCCAGCTTCCCGCCCGCAGGGTACCGCTCAGGGCCGCCAGGGCGGCTACATCAAATCCGCGCCGGGCATCGAAAAAGGCGTGCATGACTTCCCGCCCCAGCAGCGTCTTCAGGGCGCCAGGCGCCACCCCGGGCGCGAAAACCGGCTCGGGGCCCACCCACAGGCCATCGCCGGCGAGCCTCTCCCGCAGCGCCTGCGCCTGCTGCAGCGTCCAGGCCTCGTCGCCGCTGAGTACCAGCAGGCGGCGAATTCCCTCCCGCGCCATCTGCGCGGTGAGGTCAAGCAGCGCGTCCATCATCGGTGGCGATTACAGGGCGCTGCCGAAGGTGTTGCACTGCGCCGGGTCGCCGCTGTCGAAACCGCGTTTGAACCAGGTGTAGCGCTGTTTTGACGTGCCGTGGGTAAAGCTGTCCGGTACCACCCGCCCCTGGCTCTGCTGCTGCAGACGGTCATCGCCGATCGCCTCGGCGGCGTTCAGCGCCTCCTGCAGATCGCCGGTTTCCAGAATATCCTGCTGCTGCATATTATGGCCCCAGACGCCGGCGAAGCAGTCTGCCTGCAGCTCCATCTTAACCGACAGCCGGTTGGCTTCGGCCTCGGTGGCATGCTGCTGTTGCTGGCGGACTTTCGGCTCAATGCCCAGCAGTTTTTGTACGTGATGACCCACTTCATGGGCAATGACGTACCCCTGGGCAAAGTCGCCGTCGGCGCCCAGTTTATTTTTCATCTCATCGTAGAATGACAGGTCGATATAGACCGTGCTGTCGGCAGGACAGTAGAACGGCCCCATCACCGACTGGCCGGTACCGCAGCCGGTACGGGTCGCGCCGCGGTAGAGCACCAGCTTTGGCTGGGGGTACTGGCGGCCCATCTTTTCAAAGATCGGTCCCCAGGTATCTTCGGTGGTGGCCAGGATCACCGACGTAAACTTCGCCGCTTCATCGTCTTTCGGACTGATGGAGCGCTGCGTGGAGGTCTGCTGCTGCGGCATCGGTTCGCCGGTCAGCATGCCGGTCAAATCCACGCCGTAATAGCCTGCCACCAGCACAATAATCAGCAGCACAATGCCGCCCTTCCCGCTCGGCAGCCGGAAGCCGCCGCCCCCGCCGCCAAACGGCGAGCCCGATTGACCGCGTCGATCTTCAACATTGTCGCTTTCGCGACGCCCTTGCCAGCGCATAAGCACCTCATTCCCTGTTATGTATCAATAGCAGAGATCGTAGGCGGTTCAGCGCAGGATTACCACAGGAAACAGCAAGAGACGCCAGAAGATGAGACCATCTTCTGGCGGCGGGCGGGTTAGTCGAGCTTAACGCCCAGGCGGTGAGCCACTTCTTCGTAGGCTTCGATCAGGCCGCCAAGGCTCTGGCGGAAGCGGTCTTTGTCCATTTTATCAAGGGTGTTTTTGTCCCACAGGCGGCTGCCGTCCGGCGAAAACTCATCGCCCAGCACCACTTCGCCTTTGAACAGACCAAACTCCAGCTTAAAGTCCACCAGAATCAGACCGGCGTCATCGAACAGTTTTTTCAGCACGTCGTTGGCTTTGTAGGTCAGCTCGCGCATCCGCGCCAGATTCTCTTTGCTCACCCAGCCGAAGGTTTCGCAGTAGGAGTCGTTGACCATCGGATCGTGCATGGCATCGTTTTTCAGGAACAGATCGAACAGCGGCGGATTCAGCTCGATACCTTCTTCAATGCCTAAACGTTTTACCAGCGAGCCTGCCGCACGGTTACGCACCACGCACTCCACCGGCACCATATCCAGTTTTTTCACCAGGCATTCGGTATCGGAGAGCAGCGCTTCCATCTGGGTAGGGATGCCCGCTTCTGCCAGTTTGCTCATAATGAAGTGGTTGAACTTGTTATTCACCATGCCTTTACGATCGAACTGCTCGATGCGCGCGCCATCACCTGCTGACGTATCGTTACGGAATTCCAGTACCAGCAGGTCCGGATTATCGGTGCTGTATACTGTCTTCGCCTTACCACGATACAACTCAGCTTGCTTTTTCATCTTTCACTACTCCAGTGATATTGAGCCTAAAAATACGTTTCCACCTATACACAAAATCATTCAAAGTGCATCGAGGCGGCAACTGAGCGAATCCCCAGGGGCTTACAAAAGTAAGTGACTGGGTTGAACGAAGGCGGCCAACAAAGAGGCAATTTGAAGGATGATGTGTATACGCACACGTTTGCGTCACTATATATTAAAAGGGCCGGATTGCTCCAGCCCTTTTGATTACTTGTTAAATGCGGCCTGGAATACGGCTACCAGAGCGTCATTTTGCGACTGCGTCAGGGTGTGGCCTTTCGGGTCGATGAACTGCAGGCTACTGCGGTTATCGAGGTCGCCGACCTGAAGTTTGTAGTCACCGGAGACCAGCTGCGGGTCGCGTGCGCCCAGCTCCTGCCAGCTGCTGTCAGACAGCGGCTTGTAGGTCAGCGCCATGCTGCCCTGAGAGCGCGTGCTGTCGGTCACTTTCATCCCCACTTTCTCGAGGGCGCCCGGCAGACGCTGCCACACCATGTTAAACGGCGCGCGAACGACGAGCATTGGCAGGCCAGTATCGTCGGCAGCGCTCTGCACGTCGAAGGTGGCGCCCGCGCTGCGCTGAGCGGCGTTCTGGGCGCTGGTGGCGTTCATGTCCAGGCCTTCCGAAATGACGTTCAGCATGGCGGTGCTGTAGCGCTGCAGTGACGCCGGATCGGCAACCGGTTTACCCGCCTGCTCCAGATTCACCAGCTTGACCACAACCGCTTGCTGATAGCCCTGCGGTTTGACGGAGATTTGATAACGACCGCGATACTGCTGATCTTCATCAAGACGGTTCCACTCAACCCAGTCGGTGTTCAGCGTCTGGCTCGCATCATCGCGCTTGGCGATAACGTAGTTCTTCGACTGAAGAATGCTGGTAACCTGCGCCCACAGCGAACCGCTGCGGCCGTTTTCGACCATCAGCGTCGCGGTATCGCCGTTGAACTGGGTGCGGGCGCCGCTAACCAATGCCAGCGGCTGCGCCGGCGGGCGAATGTCCAGCGCCTTGCCGACCGCGCCGGTGCTGTTGGCCACCGGAATGTTGTAATCACCTACCTGAATCGGCAGGATCATCCCCGCCGGCGCGTGAAGTTCGCTCAACGGTGACGCCTGTAAATAGGCCTCATCACCGCTCACCTGACGCTTATAGCGCGAGTCGGAACTACAGGCCGCGAGGAGTAGAACCAGCGAAACACCCGCAACCTTCGCCAGGCGCGACTTCTGTACTGAGTAAGCCATCAAATCTCCCTAAACTTTACAGCAAACCGGCATGCTTCAGCGCGGCGGTAACGGCTTCACGACCCTGGTCGGTGATAGGCGTCATCGGCAAGCGCAGCGTATCGGTCGCCACAAGACCCAACGCCTTGCATCCCCATTTCACCGGGATAGGATTGGGTTCGACAAATAATTTTGTATGCAATGGCATCAGACGCTGGTTAATCGCCCGGGCTTCGGCAAATTGACCCGCCAGCGCCAGACGGCACATGTCGGCCATTTCGCGCGCCGCCACGTTGGCGGTAACGGAAATCACGCCCACGCCGCCGAGCTGCATAAAGTCCATACCGGTCGCATCGTCACCGCTCAGCAGAATAAAGTCGTCTGAAACCAGCTCTTTGATCTGGTGAACACGACTTAAGTTCCCTGTTGCTTCCTTAATACCGACAATATTTTTAATTTGCGCCAGACGGCCAACGGTTTCCGGCAGCATATCGCAACCGGTACGGGACGGCACATTATACAGAATTTGCGGCAGGTCAGTATGTTCGGCGATAGCTTTAAAGTGCTGGAACAGGCCTTCCTGGGTCGGACGGTTATAATAAGGAGTGACCGTCAGGCAGCCGACAACGCCGCTGTCGTTAAAACGTTTGGTCAGGCTAATCGCCTCTGCGGTTGCATTGGCTCCCGTTCCCGCGATAACCGGGATACGCCCGTCAGCCAGTTCCAGCGTCATCATCACCACGTCGCCATGCTCTTCATGGCTCAGCGTTGCGGATTCACCGGTAGTCCCTACCGAAACGATCGCCGAGGTTCCGTTGGCGACATGGTAATCAATCAGTTTTTTCAGGCTTGTCCGGCAGACATTACCGTTTTCATCCATCGGCGTGACAAGCGCTACAATACTTCCCGTGAACATGGGCCATCCTCAGAGCAGAAGTGCGACAAGATTCTCAATGTTACGTTTGGAGCTGCAATAAAAGCAAGAGACCCGACGCCATCAGGGATGTTGTATGGCGGTTTTTTTTATGCTTTCCTAATGTTACCTCACCTTTTTAAAGGAAGAACAGGTTTGACAGCCTCATTACAACACTATCTGGTTATTACCGCCCTGGGGGCTGACCGTCCCGGCATCGTGAATACGATCACTCGCCACGTCAGCAGCTGCGGTTGTAATATCGAAGACAGCCGGCTGGCCATGCTCGGTGATGAGTTTACGTTTATCATGCTGCTTTCCGGTTCGTGGAATGCGATTAACCTGATCGAATCAACCCTGCCGCTGAAAGGCGCGGAGCTGGAGCTGTTGATCGTGATGAAACGCACCACCGCGCGCCCGCCGCAGGCCATGCCAAACACCGTCTGGGTCCAGGTTGAGGTGCCGGACTCACCGCATATCATCGAGCGCTTCACTGCCCTGTGCGATACATGGAATATGAATATCGCGGAACTGGTGTCCCGCACGCAGCCGGGAGACGGCGATTCCGCGCAGCTTTTTATCCAGATAACGGCTCACAGCCCTGCGACGCAAAATGCAGCAAATATCGAACAAGCGTTCAAAGCCCTATGTACAGAACTCAACGCACAAGGCAGTATTAACATCGTTAATTATTCACAGCATGATGAACAGGATGGAGTTTAACCCATGACCCCACTGAAAGCCGGTGATCTTGCACCGAAATTTAGCTTACCGGACCAGGACGGCGAGGAAGTAAATTTAACCGACTTCCAGGGACAGCGTGTCCTGGTTTATTTTTACCCGAAAGCCATGACCCCGGGCTGCACCGTCCAGGCGTGCGGCTTGCGCGATAATATGGACGACCTGAAAAAAGCCGGTGTGGAAGTGCTGGGCATCAGCACCGATAAACCGGAAAAGCTCTCCCGTTTCGCCGAAAAAGAGCTGCTGAACTTTACGCTGCTGTCTGATGAAAACCATCAGGTTTGCGAGCAGTTTGGCGTCTGGGGCGAAAAATCCTTTATGGGGAAAACCTACGACGGGATCCACCGTATCAGCTTCCTCGTCGATGCCGATGGCAAAATCGAACACGTCTTTGATGACTTCAAAACCAGCAATCACCACGACGTGGTGTTGAACTGGCTGAAAGAAAACGCCTGATGCAAAGCAAGACGCCGGGAGAGAGAACCTCGCCCGGCGTCTTTTTTTATCCTCAATGCCTTAGTCGTCGTCGACGACCAGGCCATCCGGCCAGGCATGCACCACCGCTTTAATTAACGTGGCCAGCGGAATGGCGAAGAAGACGCCCCAGAATCCCCACAAACCGCCAAAGATCACCACCGACAGGATAATCACCAGCGGGTGCAGATTCACCGCTTCCGAGAACAGCACCGGGACCAGCAGGTTACCGTCCAGTCCCTGAATAATCAGATAGACCGCGAACAGACTCCAGAACTCGGTGCCTGCGCCAAACTGAAACAGCGCCACCCCTACCACCGGAATGGTCACCACAAACGCGCCGATATAGGGGATCAGCACCGAGAAGCCCACCAGCACCGCCAACAGCAGCGAGTAGTTGAGGCCGAAAAGGATAAAGCCTATCCAGGTGGCGACGCTGACGACAATCATCTCCAGCACCTTACCGCGAATGTAGTTGGTGATTTGCTGGTTCATCTCCTTCCATACCTGCCCGGCCAGACCGCGGTTTCGCGGCAGCACGCGGCGTACCGCGTTGAGCATCTGCTCTTTATCCTTCAGCAGGAAGAAGACCATCAGCGGCACCAGCACCAGATAGACCGCCAGCGTGAGCAGCCCCACCAGCGAGGCGAGAGAATACTTGACCACCGAGTCGCCCACCGTCAGCATCCGGGTGCGCATATTTTCCGCCATCGCGTCGATGATGCCGGCATCCATCAACGCCGGATAGCGCCGCGGCAGCGTGGCGGCGAAATCAGAGAGCTTGTTAAGCATGCCCGGCATATCGCGGATAAGGTAGATCCCCTGCTGCCAGGCCACCGGCAGCACCACAAAGGCCAGCAAGAGCAGAATACCCACAAAGAGGATTAGCACCAGCGAGGTCGCCCAGGTGCGCGACAGGCCGATGCGCTCCAGGCGAACGGTCGGCCACTCCAGCAGATAGGCCAGCACGATAGCCACCAGTAACGGGGCCAGCAGGCCGCTGAAAAAGAACATGATGCCGAAACCGGCAAGCAAAATAACCAGCAGCGCTATCGCCTCAGGGTCGCTGAATCGACGGCGGTACCACTGCATTAACATCTCGAGCATAAAACCTTCCCTGAAGCGCAACGCGGCGACAAACGGGGGAATTGTATCGAAATGTCACAAAAAAGACTTCGCTTTTTGATGCGCAGCAGACAAACCCGTCTCCGCCGTGAAGAACCTATTTTCAATGCGTCTAACGCCAGCTAAACTCGCTGGGATGCGGCCAGGGAACATTGCGTCGCACAATCGGTCAAACTGGCACACCCACATTACAGGACAGAGGTTATGTTCAGGCAGTTGAAGAAAACGCTGGTGGCGACCGTGATCGCGTCGCTGACGCTGGGTTCGTTAGGCCCTGCTTTTGCTGACTCCGCAGATACCCTGCCGGACATGGGGACCTCCGCAGGAAGCACGTTGTCGATTGGTCAGGAAATGCAGATGGGGGATTACTACGTCCGCCAGCTGCGCGGCAGCGCGCCGCTGATCAACGACCCTCTGCTGGTGCAATATATCAACGGGCTGGGCATGCGTCTGGTCTCGCATGCGAATTCGGTGCGCACCCCGTTCCACTTCTATTTGATTAATAACGACCAAATTAACGCCTTCGCCTTCTTCGGCGGCAATGTGGTCCTCCACTCCGCCCTGTTCCGCTACTCCGATAACGAGAGCGAACTGGCCTCTGTCATGGCGCACGAAATTTCCCACGTTACGCAGCGGCATCTCGCCCGCGCAATGGAAGATCAGAAACGCAATGCGCCGCTGACCTGGGTCGGCGCGCTGGGTTCAATTCTGCTGGCGATGGCCAGCCCGCAGGCCGGGATGGCGGCGCTGACCGGGACGCTGGCCGGCACCCAACAGGGCATGATCAGCTTCACCCGTCAGAACGAAGAAGAGGCCGACCGGATCGGTATTCAGGTTCTGCAACGCTCGGGATTCGACCCGCAGGCCATGCCGATGTTTATGGGTAAACTGCTTGATGAGTCGCGCTACTCAACGCGGCCGCCGGAAATGCTGCTTACCCACCCCCTGCCGGAAAGCCGGCTTGCCGATGCCCGTAACCGCGCCAACCAGATGCGCCCGGTTGTCGTGCAGTCCTCAGCGGACTTCTATCTGGCGAAGGCGCGTACCCTCGGAATGTACACCAACGGCGACAATAAGCTAGGCACCGATCTGCTCAACGCCTGGGATAAAGGCAATATCCGCCAGCAGCATGCCGCGCAGTATGGCCGCGCTCTGCTGGCGATGGAAAGCAACAACTTTGACCAGGCGCGCAAAACGCTGCAGCCGCTGCTCAGCGCCGATCCGCAAAATCCCTGGTATCTCGATCTGGCCACCGATATCGACCTCGGGCAGAAGAAAACCGGCGACGCCATCAACCGCCTTAAAAACGCTCGTGAACTGCGCACCAATCCGGTGCTGCAGTTGAACCTGGCCAACGCCCTCCTGCAGGGCGGACAGCCCGGGGAAGCGGCGACCATCCTGAATCGTTATACCTTTACCTACAAAGAGGATGGCAACGGCTGGGACCTGCTGGCGCAGGCGGAAGGCGCCCTGGGCAATCGCGACCAGGAGCTGGCGGCGCGGGCAGAAAGCATGGCGCTGGTCGGCCAGCTGGAACAGGCGATTTCCCTGCTCAGCAGCGCCAGCTCGCAAGTGAAACTCGGTAGTCTGCAGCAGGCCCGCTACGATGCCCGCATCGACCAGCTACGTGAGCTACAGGCCCGCTTCCGCCCCTACCAAAAAATGTAAGGAGACCCCATGACCGACGCGGTAAAAATTTACCATAACCCACGCTGCTCGAAGAGCCGCGAAACGCTGAGCCTGTTGAAGAGCCACGGCATCGATCCTGAGGTGGTGCTTTATCTTGAGACGCCACCGGATGCCGGGACGCTGCGTCAACTGCTGCAGCTGCTGGGTATGGAGAGCCCCCGCGAGCTCATGCGCCAGAAAGAGGATCTGTATAAATCGCTCAATCTTGCCGACCCGGCGCTCAGCGACGCCGCGCTGATACAGGCGATGGTCGACAACCCTAAGCTCATCGAACGCCCAATTGTCGTCAGCCGCGGCCAGGCGCGTATTGGCCGACCGCCGGAGCAGGTCCTCGAGATCGTGAGCTAACCCACCCGCGCCGCGCTTACGCGGCGCTTTTTTTACGTAGCTGATTCCAGATCTTCCACGCCAATCCCTCCCGCCCGTCTTGCAGTGCTACTGTTCATCTAACGCTCAATCCACTGGACGGATGAACATGAAAAAACCAACCTCAACGCCTCACGATGCCGTATTTAAGACCTATCTCTCCCACCCTGATACCGCCCGCGATTTTCTGCGGCTGTACCTGCCCGAGACGCTGCTTAAAGTGTGCGATCTGCGTACGCTGCATCTCGAGTCCGGGCATTTTGTCGAAGACGATCTGCGTCCCTTTTACGCCGACATTCTGTATTCCCTGAAAACCACGGCGGGAGACGGCTATATTTATGCGCTTATCGAACACCAGAGCACGCCCGACCGGCATATGGCCTTTCGTCTGATGCGCTACGCCATCGCCGCCATGCAGCGCCACCTTGATGCCGGCCACGATCGGCTGCCGCTGGTGATCCCTGTTCTCTTCTACCACGGTCTGGTAAGCCCCTACCCGTTCTCACTGCGCTGGCTCGATGAATTCGTCGCTCCGGAGCTGGCCGGCCACCTTTATCACGGGGCGTTTCCGCTGGCGGACATTACCGTCATTCCGGATGACGACATTGCCACCCACCAGCGCATGGCGACGCTGGAGTTACTGCAAAAACATATTCGACAACGCGATCTGGCGCAGCTCCTCGACAAACTGAGCGAATTATTATTGACTGGTCTGGCGACGGAATCGCAGGTACAAGCCCTGATGCACTATCTGGTGCAGGCAGGCAACGCGCGAGAGCCGATCAAGTTCATTCGCGAGCTGGCGTTACGTACGCCGCAGCACAAGGAGACGTTGATGACAATTGCGGAATATCTGGAACAGCAGGGTTTGGAGCGGGGCCTGGCGCAGGGCCGTCAGGAAGGCCGGAAAGAAGAGGCGCAGCGTATCGCCGCCGCTATGCTACACAGTGGCCTGGCGCGCGACCTGGTCGCCCGGTTGACCGGGCTGACGGAGGAGGAACTGACTCCGCAGGCGGACTAGAGCTTAAGGATCTCTTTCACGAAGGGGATCGTCAGCTTGCGCTGAGCGGTAATCGAGGCATGATCCAGCTGATCGAGGGTCATAAATAGCGAGCGCATCTCGCGATCCAGCCGCTTCAGCAGGAAGCGGCACACGTCCTCCGGCATCTCAAAGCCGCGCAGTCTGGCGCGCAGCTGCAGGGCCTGCAGTTTGTCTTCATCCGACAGCGGCTGCAGCTTATAGATCTGCCCCCAGTCAAGCCGCGAGGCAAGATCCGGCAGACCAAGATTCAGTTGCCGCGGCGGCCGATCGCCGGTGATCAGCAGCCGGGTTTTACCTGATTCCAGGATCCGGTTGTAGAGATTAAAGATGGCCATTTCCCAGGGCTCATCCCCGGCGACGCACTCGATGTTATCGATGCAGACCAGGGCCAGCTGTTCCATCCCCTCCAGCACCTCCGGCACAAACCAGGTGCGTTTATCCAGCGGCACGTAGCCCACGGCATCCCCGCGCTGGGAAAGCTCGGCGCAGGCGGCGTGTAACAGGTGGCTGCGACCCGCCCCTTCACGTGACCAGATATAAATATACCCGCTGTGTTCCTGGCGCAGTACGTTCTGGAGGGCAGCAAGTAGAGAAGGATTATCACCCGGCCAGAAACTCGCGAAGGTTTCGTCGTCAGGAAGATACAGTGGCAAAGAGAGCTGTGCCGGTGCGTTCAGATGGACCTCAACATAGGCTTACAGAAAAACGCGAAGAGTTTATCACAGATTTAGGTCAGGAGAGAACCGGGCGGGATCGCCGCCCGGTCAGGCGATCGTTATTTAACCTCTTCGCTATCCACGGCGTCGAGAACCACCTCTTCCGGACGCAGGACGCTGATAAGCTTGAAAATCAGGCTGAGCGCGATACCCACGATGGTGGCCAGCGCCATCCCTTTCAGCTCAGCGGCGCCGATGTGCACTTTGGCACCGCTGACGCCGATGATCAGGATCACGGAGGTGAGGATCAGATTCTGCGCTTTGCTGTAATCCACCTTCGATTCAATCAGTACGCGGATCCCCGAGGCGCCGATCACCCCGTACAGCAGCAGCGACACGCCGCCCATCACCGGCACCGGGATGATCTGGATCGCCGCCGCCAGTTTGCCGACGCAGGAGAGCAGAATCGCAATGATCGCCGCGCCGCCGATAACCCAGGTGCTGTAGACGCGGGTAATCGCCATCACGCCGATATTTTCCCCGTAGGTGGTGTTAGGCGTCGAGCCGAAAAAGCCGGAAATGATCGTCGACAGGCCATTGGCAAACATCGAACGATGCAGGCCCGGGTCGCGGATCAGATCGCGTTTGACGATATTGGCCGTCACCACCAGGTGACCGACGTGCTCGGCAATCACCACCAGCGCAGCGGGCAGAATGGTGAAGATGGCGAACCATTCAAAACGCGGCGTGTAGAAGGTTGGCAGCGCGAACCAGTGCGCTTCGGCGATCGGGGTGGTATCAACCACGCCCATCACAAACGACAGCGCATAGCCCACCAGAACGCCAATCAGGATCGGGATAATCGCCAGGAAGCCGCGGAACAGGACCGAACCAAACACCGTCACCGCCAGGGTTACCATCGAGATAATAATGGTTTTGCTGTCCGGTGACTGGCCGTCGGCTGGCAGCAGCCCGGCCATATTGGCCGCCACGCCTGCCAGCTCCAGACCGATAACCGCCACGATGGCCCCCATCGCCGCCGGGGGGAACATCACATCCAGCCAGCCGGTACCGGCTTTTTTGACAATAAAGGAGACGAGGCAGAACAGCACGCCGCACATAATGAAACCGCCCAGCGCCACTTCATAGCCCAGCGGCAGCAGGAGCAGCACCGGAGAGATAAAGGCGAAACTCGATCCCAGATACGCCGGGATTTTGCCTTTACAGATAAAGAGGTACAGCAGCGTACCAATACCGTTGAACAGCAGCACGGTGGCCGGGTTGATGTGGAACAGGATTGGCACCAGCACCGTTGCGCCGAACATGGCAAACAGATGCTGCAAACTAAGCGGGATAGTCTGTAAAAGCGGCGGTCTTTCACTCACCCCGATAGCACGGCGCGTCATAGTGTTTTCCTCTGAGATGGTTAGTTATGTGTGTTTTATTCAAAAAAAAGCCGACTCTCAAAGTCGGCTTATTTATCGTTATTCGATTATTTCGTACCAAAGATCTTGTCGCCGGCATCGCCGAGACCGGGAATGATGTACCCGTGCTCGTTCAGTCCCTTATCGACAGAGGCGGTATACAGCTCAACGTCCGGGTGCGCTTTCTCCAGCGCGGCAATCCCTTCCGGCGCCGCCACCAGCACCAGCACCTTGATGCTGGTGCAGCCGGCGTTTTTCAGCAGATCGATAGTGGCGATCATCGACCCACCGGTGGCCAGCATCGGGTCAACCACCAGCGCCATACGCTCATCGATGTTGGACACCAGCTTCTGGAAGTAAGGTACCGGCTCGAGGGTTTCTTCATTGCGATAAATACCCACCACGCTGATACGCGCGCTTGGCACGTGCTCAAGCACCCCTTCCATCATGCCGAGGCCTGCGCGCAGGATAGGCACGACGGTAATTTTCTTGCCCTTGATCTGCTCAACTTCCACCGGGCCGTTCCAGCCTTCGATGGTCACTTTCTCGGTTGCCAGATCGGCGGTGGCTTCATAAGTCAGTAAGCTGCCCACTTCTGAGGCGAGTTCACGGAAGCGTTTGGTGCTGATGTCGTGCTCGCGCATCAGGCCCAGCTTGTGTTTGACGAGTGGGTGTTTGACTTCCACAATCTTCATTCTCTTTCTCCTCTGAGGGGCAGCCACAAAAAAAATCGCGGGATTATACCGCTTTTTTCGGATTAGGCCATACCCATCTTGCTTGACGTATATCAAGCAAAGTGATTTAGAGACAAAAAAACCGGAGACGAGGCTCCGGTTTTAGCGCGGGGTTCTGCCGGGCGGCGCTAACGCTTACCCGGACTGGAAACCACGCAGGCTCGATAAGCGCAGCGCCATCGGGAAATTATAGCTGCTCCCCGTTGCTGGCAATCACCTTCTTATACCAGTCGAACGACTTCTTCTTACTGCGGTCCAGCGTGCCGTTGCCTTCATTATCTTTATCCACGTAGATAAAGCCGTAGCGTTTTTTCATCTCCCCCGTGCCGGCGGAAACCAGATCGATACAGCCCCACGGGGTATAGCCCATCAGGTCAACACCATCTTCGACCACCGCCTTTTTCATCTCCGCGATATGGGCGGAGAGATAATCGATACGGTACTGGTCATCCACGCTGCCGTCCGCTTCACGAACATCGATCGCGCCAAAACCGTTTTCGACAATAAACAGCGGTAGCTGATAGTGATCCCAGAACCAGTTCAGCGAATAGCGCAGGCCGACCGGATCTATCTGCCAGCCCCAGTCCGACTTTTTCACGTACGGGTTGGAGACCAGGCTGGTGGTTTCATCATAATCGAGCAATGGGTTATCTTCGGTGGCTTTGGTGGCGAAGGACATATAGTAGCTAAAGCCGATGTAGTCGACACAGCCTTCGGTTAACGCCTGACGATCGGCTTCGGTCATGTCCAGGCTAAAGCCGCGGCGGGCAAAATAGTTGAGCAGATGCTGCGGATAGCGGCCGCGCACGTGGACGTCGGTGAACCAGTACCGGCGGTGCATGGCGTTCATCGCCATCATCATATCGTCCGGCGCGCAGGTCAGCGGATAGATGGGACACATGGCGATCATGCAGCCTATCTGCAGAGCAGGGTTGATCTCGCGCGCCGCTTTCACCGCCAGGGCGCTGGCCACCAGCTCATAATGTGCGGCCTGGTACATAACCGGTTCCCGATCTTCACCCGGCACATACTTCAGACCGGAGTTGGTGAAGGGGGCAAAGTCCTCATGGTAGTTGGCCTGGTTGTTGATCTCGTTGAAGGTCATCCAGTACTTCACTTTATGCTGGTAGCGGGTGAAGACGACCCTGGCGAAGCGCACGAAAAAGTCGATCAGCTTGCGGTTACGCCAGCCGCCGTACTCGGTGACCAGGTGATAGGGCATTTCAAAATGCGACAGCGTAATGACCGGTTCAATACCGTGTTTCAGACATTCGTCGAACAGATCGTCATAAAACTGCAGGCCAGCCTCGTTCGGCTCCTGTTCATCGCCCTGCGGGAAAATACGCGTCCAGGCAATCGAGGTGCGGAAACATTTAAAGCCCATTTCGGCAAACAGCGCCAGGTCCTGCGGGTAGCGATGATAAAAATCGATCGCCTCATGGTTCGGGTAGTTTTTCCCCGCTACCACGCCATCGGTGATTTCCCGCGGCACCCCGTGGGCGCCGGCGGTCATGACATCCGCCACGCTGACCCCCTTGCCCCCCTCCTGCCAGCCGCCCTCTAACTGATGCGCCGCCACCGCGCCGCCCCACAGAAAACCTTCTTTAAATCCGGACATAATCTCTCCCTAAGGTCGATCGTCGCCAGGCGAACGATAGTGCTGATTGAAATGGTAAACCGCGCCAATCAGGCCGGCATCATTGCCGTGACTGACGGTATCGAGATAGTCGGCAATGCCGAACCAGGCCAGATGCTGGCGCAGCAGCGTCAGAAATCCTGGGCGTTCCACAATGCCGCCGCCGATAAAAATAGTCTGCGGATCGAAGATATTGACGAGGTTATAAAGGCCATGGCCCAGGCCATTGAAGAACTCGGCGACCAGACGCTGGCAAACCGGGTCGCCGGCGTCGTAGCGGTCAAAAATCATTTCGCCAGTGACGCTATCCAGCGGCGCGCCAATATGTTCCGCATAGCGATGGCGAAGCACCCGCAGGGTGCAGTTTTCATTCATCGAGTAGCGACGGGGATCGCGTCCGCCAGGACGATCGGTAAGCATATAGCCGAACTCACCGGCGCGAAAACGCGCCCCGTGGATCAACTGATGTTGGCAAAAAATCGCTCCACCGATGCCAGTGCCGATAGTGAGCACCAGAAAATTGGCCATTTCCGCCGCTTTGCCCTGCCAGCGCTCGGCCAGCAGCACACAGTTGGCGTCGTTTTCCACCGAGACCGGCAGCCCGGTTCGCGTCTCGAGCCACGATTTCATGGCGAAGTTGTCAAATCGACGGATAGCGCCGCCCATGGTGATAAAGCCGCTGTGCGGATCGACATAGCCCGGCGCGCTGATGGCTATACCTTCGCACGACGGGTGGGCCGCCAGCCACGACAGGATGGTCTGTAAGATATGATCGCCATCGCTGTCATTGATTGACTGCTTCGCGGTTTCCAGCAGCCTGCCGTCGCGGGTCATGACGCCCATCTTTAGCGCGGTGCCGCCGATATCAAATGCCGCAATCTTCATTCATCCCTCCCCTGTCGAGCATAATGCACCGGTGATCCACACGGCGGCCAACCACAGAAACCGGTTTCATTCGTATGATGAGGATTCCCTGGCACTGAGGCAAGCACAAGGCTGTACCCGGTTTCATTTTCGTGAGCAGTATCAAATTTGACCATCCGCCAACGGTTTTACGCCGACTGTAAAGCAGGCTCGCAAACGTTTGCTTTCCCTGTTAGAATTGCGCCGATTTTTCTTGCTTACCGCAAACGCGTGGAGACTTCGCAGTGACCGACAAAACCTCTCTCAGCTATAAAGATGCCGGCGTGGATATTGATGCAGGCAACGCTCTCGTCGACCGTATTAAGGGCGTGGTGAAGAAAACCCGTCGCCCGGAAGTGATGGGTGGACTGGGCGGATTCGGCGCGCTGTGCGCACTGCCGCAGAAATACCGCGAGCCGGTACTGGTCTCCGGCACCGACGGCGTCGGTACCAAGCTGCGTCTGGCAATGGATCTGAAGCGTCACGACACCATCGGCATCGACCTTGTCGCCATGTGCGTGAACGACCTGGTGGTTCAGGGCGCTGAGCCGCTGTTTTTCCTTGATTATTACGCCACCGGTAAACTGGACGTCGATACCGCAGCCAGCGTCATCAACGGCATCGCCGAAGGCTGCCTGCAGTCCGGTTGCGCGCTGGTGGGCGGTGAGACCGCAGAGATGCCGGGGATGTACCACGGCGAAGATTACGACGTGGCGGGTTTTTGCGTCGGGGTGGTGGAAAAATCAGAAATCATCGACGGCAGCAAAGTCGCTGACGGCGACGTGCTGGTGGCGCTGGCCTCCAGCGGCCCGCACTCTAACGGCTATTCGCTGGTGCGTAAGATTATTGAAGTTAGCGGCGTTGACCCGCAGACCACCGACCTTGACGGCAAACCGCTGGCCGACCATCTGCTGGCGCCGACCCGCATCTATGTGAAATCGGTTCTCGACCTGATTGCCAGCGTTGACGTCCACGCCATCGCCCATCTGACCGGCGGCGGCTTCTGGGAAAATATTCCGCGCGTGCTGCCGGACAACACCCAGGCGGTGATTGATGAGTCTTCCTGGCAGTGGCCGTCCGTCTTCAACTGGCTGCAAACCGCCGGTAACGTCAGCCAGCATGAGATGTACCGTACCTTTAACTGCGGCGTGGGGATGGTTATCGCCCTGCCGGCTGCAGAAGCAGACAAGGCCATTGCCCTGCTGAACGAGAAAGGTGAAAACGCGTGGAAAATCGGGTATATCAAAGCCTCCGATTCCGAACAGCGTGTGGTCATTGCATGAAAAACATTGTGGTGCTGATTTCCGGTAGCGGCAGTAATTTGCAGGCGATCATCGACGCCTGCGGCCGGAAACAGATAAACGGCACCCTGCGTGCGGTATTCAGTAACAAGGCCGATGCGTTCGGCCTTGAGCGCGCGCGCGCGGCCGGGATCCCGGCCCACGCGCTGGCGCAAAGTCAGTTTGCCGACCGGGAAACGTTTGATCGTCAGCTGATGCATGAAATTGACGCCTACGCCCCGGATCTGGTGGTGCTGGCGGGCTATATGCGTATCCTTAGCCCCGCCTTCGTCAGCCACTATCAGGGACGTCTGCTAAACATCCACCCTTCGTTACTGCCTAAGTATCCTGGCCTGCATACCCATCGCCAGGTGCTGGAAAACGGTGACGAGGAGCATGGGACCTCGGTGCACTTCGTCACCGACGAGCTGGACGGCGGTCCGGTTATCCTGCAGGCCAAAGTGCCGGTCTTTGCTGGCGACAGCGAGGAAGAGGTCACGGCGCGGGTTCAGACCCAGGAACATGCCATTTATCCGCTGGTGATAAGCTGGTTCGTTGAGGGACGTCTGCGCATGGAGGGCAACCACGCCTGGCTGGATGAACGACAGCTTCCCCCCCAGGGCTATGCCGCTGAAGAATGAACAACAGCCCCGCCTTTCGCCATCGCGGGGCTTTTTTTTAATTAAAATTGTTTATTAATCAAACATCTCACAGAAATAATTCTTCTTACTGTCATATAGTTGTGACACAGTAAATCGCTATGCAGAAAAATTCGTCATAATAGTCTACGTCCTGTGAGTAAAACGGAGTGTGAGCGGTAATGGGCCAGGAAAAGCTATACATCGAAAAAGAACTCAGCTGGTTGTCTTTTAACGAGCGCGTGCTGCAGGAAGCGGCGGACAAGAGTAACCCGCTGATTGAGCGCATGCGCTTCTTAGGGATCTACTCCAACAACCTTGATGAGTTTTACAAAGTGCGCTTCGCTGAGCTTAAGCGCCGGATTATTATCAGTGAAGAACAAGGCAGTACCGCCCATTCTCGCCACCTGTTAGGCAAAATCCAGGCCCGCGTTCTGAAGGCCGATCAGGAATTCGATAGTCTGTATAACGAACTGCTGCTGGAGATGGCGCGCAACCAGATCTTCCTGATCAATGAGCGTCAGCTGTCCGTCAATCAGCAGGCCTGGCTGCGCAACTACTTTAAACAGTATTTGCGCCAGCATATCTCGCCGATCCTGATTAACCGCGAAACGGACCTCGTGCAGTTTCTGAAAGATGATTACACCTATCTGGCGGTGGAGATTATCCGCGGGGAAAACATCAACTATGCCCTGCTGGAAATTCCGTCGGATAAGGTCCCGCGCTTCGTAAACCTGCCGCCGGAAGCGCCTCGTCGCCGTAAGCCAATGATCCTGCTGGATAACATTCTGCGCTATTGCCTGGACGACATCTTTAAAGGCTTCTTTGATTACGATGCGCTGAACGCCTACTCGATGAAAATGACCCGTGACGCCGAATACGATCTGGTGCATGAGATGGAGTCGAGCCTGATGGAGCTGATGTCCTCCAGCCTGAAACAGCGCCTGACCGCCGAGCCGGTTCGCTTCGTCTACCAGCGCGATATGCCGGACGCGATGGTCGAAATGCTGCGCGATAAGCTCTCCATCTCCAACTATGACTCAATGCTGCCGGGCGGCCGCTATCACAACTTTAAAGACTTTATCGGCTTCCCGAACGTGGGTAAGGCCAATCTGGTCAATAAACCTATGCCGCGCCTGCGTCATCTGTGGTTTGATAAATTCCGCAACGGCTTCGACGCCATTCGCGAACGCGATGTGCTGCTCTACTACCCCTATCATACTTTTGAGCATGTGCTGGAGCTGCTTCGCCAGGCCTCGTTCGACCCCAGCGTACTGGCGATCAAAATCAACATCTACCGCGTGGCCAAGGATTCGCGCATCATCGACGCGATGATCCACGCCGCCCACAACGGTAAAAAAGTCACCGTGGTGGTGGAGCTGCAGGCGCGTTTTGACGAAGAGGCCAACATTCACTGGGCGAAGCGCCTGACGGAAGCGGGCGTTCACGTGATCTTCTCCGCGCCGGGCCTGAAGATCCACGCCAAGCTGTTTCTTATCTCGCGTAAAGAAGGCGATGAGGTGGTGCGCTACGCCCACATCGGCACCGGTAACTTCAACGAGAAGACCGCGCGGATCTATACCGACTATTCGCTGTTAACCGCCGATGCGCGCATTACCAATGAAGTCCGCCGGGTGTTTAACTTTATTGAAAACCCCTACCGCCCGGTCAGCTTCGATTACCTGCTGGTGTCGCCGCAGAACTCGCGTCGTCTGCTGTATGAGATGATCGACCGCGAGATCGCTAATGCGCAGAACGGGCAACCGTCCGGTATTACCCTGAAGCTGAACAACCTGGTGGACAAAGGGCTGGTGGACAGACTGTATGCCGCCTCCAGCTCCGGTGTGCCGGTCAACCTGTTGATCCGCGGCATGTGCTCGCTGATCCCCGGTCTGGAAGGCATCAGCGAAAATATTCGCGTCATCAGCATTGTGGACCGTTTCCTCGAGCACGACCGGGTCTACTGTTTTGAAAACGGTGGCGATAAGCAGGTCTGGCTCTCCTCTGCCGACTGGATGACGCGTAATATCGATTATCGTATCGAAGTTGCCGCTCCGCTGCTCGACCCGCGCCTGAAACAGCGGGTGCTGGATATTTTTGATATCCTGTTCAACGATACGGTAAAAGCGCGCTATCTTGATAAAGAACTGAGTAATCGCTATGTGCCGCGCGGCAATCGCCGTAAAGTGCGCGCTCAGATGGCGATTTACGATTATCTCAAATCACTCGAACAACCCGACTAACCTATGCCAATAAACGAAAAAACCCCTCGACCGCAGGAGTTCGCTGCGGTTGACCTTGGTTCGAACAGTTTTCATATGGTGATCGCCCGTGTCGTCGACGGCGCCATGCAGATCATCGGACGCCTGAAACAGCGCGTACATCTGGCCGATGGCCTCGATGAAAACTCGGTGTTGAGCGAAGAAGCCATGACCCGCGGGCTGAACTGCCTGTCGCTGTTTGCCGAACGCCTGCAGGGATTTTCTCCCTCCAGCGTCTGCATCGTCGGGACGCATACGCTGCGTCAGGCGACCAATGCGGCGGAGTTTCTTAAACGCGCGGAAAAAGTGATCCCCTACCCGATCGAGATCATCTCCGGTAATGAAGAAGCGCGCCTGATATTTATGGGCGTGGAGCACACGCAGCCGGAGCGCGGCCGTAAGCTGGTGATTGATATCGGCGGCGGTTCGACTGAGCTGGTCATCGGTGAAGATTTTGAGCCCCGCCTGGTGGAAAGCCGCCGCATGGGGTGCGTGAGTTTCTCCCAGGCCTACTTCCCGGGCGGGACGATCAATAAGGAAAATTTTCAGCGCGCTCGCCTGGCGGCGGTGCAAAAGCTGGAAACCCTGGCCTGGCAGTTCCGTATTCAGGGATGGACCGTGGCGCTGGGCGCCTCCGGCACCATTAAAGCCGCCCAGGAAGTGCTGGTGGCTATGGGCGAGAAGGACGGGTTTATTACGCCGGAACGCCTCGAAATGCTGGTCAGTGAGCTGCTGAAACATAAAAACTTCGACGCGCTCAGCCTGCCCGGCCTCTCGGAAGACCGTAAAGCGGTCTTTGCCCCGGGGCTGGCGATCCTGTGCGGCGTGTTTGACGCATTAGCCATTAAAGAGCTTCGTCTGTCTGATGGCGCGCTGCGTGAAGGCGTGCTGTACGAAATGGAAGGCCGTTTCCGCCACCAGGATATTCGTAGCCGCACGGCGCAGAGTCTGGCGAATCAGTACAACATCGATCGCGAACAGGCGCGCCGGGTGCTGGAAACCACCACCCTTATGCTGGAGCAGTGGCAGGAGCAGAATCCGAAGCTGGCCAATCCACACCTCGCGGCGCTGTTGAAGTGGGCGGTGATGCTCCATGAGGTGGGCCTGAATATTAACCACAGCGGCATGCACCGCCACTCGGCCTACATTCTGCAGAACAGCGACCTGCCGGGCTTCAACCAGGAGCAGCAGATGCTGATGGCCACGCTGGTGCGCTATCATCGCAAAGCGATAAAACTCGACGACCTGCCGCGCTTTACGCTGTTCAGGAAAAAGCAGTTTCTGCCGCTGATCCAGCTGCTGCGCCTCGGCGTGCTGCTGAATAACCAGCGTCAGGCCACCACCACGCCGCCGACGCTACGGCTGCAGACGGAAGCTCACCACTGGACGCTGACCTTCCCGCACAACTGGTTTAGCCAGAATGCGCTGGTGCTGCTGGATCTGGAAAAAGAGCAGCAGTACTGGGAAGGTGTGCCGGAGTGGCTGCTGAAAATTGCGGAAGAAGAGCCAGACGCCTGATCGCCTCTGTGGATAGCATTCGAGCCGGGCCATCGCGCCCGGCTTTTTACCGCTTCAGGCGCTCATCCCCTCCGCCAGCTGCGCCAGAGGTACCGGAACGCCAATATCATAGCCCTGCATATAATCTATCCCCAGCGCGATGACCGCCTGGCGTATCTCCGGCGACTCGACATATTCGGCCACCACTTGCATGTTCTTCATCCGCGCCAGACGACAGATAGAGTCCACCACCTGGTAATCAAGACTGCTGGCGAGCAGATTGCGAATAAAGCTGCCGTCGATTTTAAGAATATCGACGTTCATCGTTTTTAACCGCGCATAGCTGGCGTAGCCGGTACCAAAATCATCGATCGCCACCCGGCAGCCCAGCGCCCGCAGACGCTCTAATGTCTGGCAAACCAGCTCGGGGTTGCTGAGCGCATAGTTTTCGGTCAGCTCGAAGATAATCTGCCATGGCTCAATGTTATAGGCCTGCAGCAGATTTTCCACCTCCTCGGGAAACTGACTGCGGCTCAGCGAGACCGGAGAGAGGTTGATCGCCAGCCGCAGACCGGGCAGCGCCCGCCGGTTGGCATCCATAAAGGCCAGGGTGTGCTCAATGACCCACTGATCCACGCGCGTGGACAGCCCAAACTCGTGCGCCACCGGCAGGAACTCGTTTGGCCCCGTCAGCTCCCCCGACTCCCCTTTCATCCTCAACAACACTTCATGGTAGTTGTCGCCGCGAATGCCCTGGATAGGCTGCGCCATCAGGACAAAATGGTCTTGCTCCAGCGCCTTGAGGATGCGGTTCATCATCACCACTTTGTCTTTCAGATCCTGCTGGACATGCCCGGCGCCGCGGCGCTGCAAATTCTCCGGATGGCCGCTGGCCAGCGACATGTCGGCAATCGTGTTCAGCTCGCCAAGCAGCAAATACAGATGCTTCACCGGCGAGCGGACGTTGCAATAGCTCATGCCGATCCGCGGCTGCAGGGGGACCCCGTCCCAGTAAAAACGGAACTGTCGCAGGGAGCGCTCAATTAAGTGAATGCGCGCCTGGTGCCCTTCGCTGTTGAGACGAAACACTAAATCGTGACCGGCAAGATGATATACCGCTTCGTTCGGCTGCAGCAGCGCACGCAGGTGATTCGCCAGCATTTGCTTATACTGAATGCGCAACAGCACCCCATAGTGGCGGCCCAGCAGCTCAAGCTCAGGAATACGCAAAAAACAGAGCGTCGACCAGCTCGCGCCGTTCAGCGCCCGGCTCAGCGCCCGCAAATTCGGCATATGTACCACCGGGTCGAGGAAGGCCATCTGTCGGACGCGGGCGTAGATCAGCCGCTGCTGTGTCGCCAGCATCGCCGTATAGGCGACAATAAACGAGAACACCAGATAGCTTGACGAAGTGATCGCCAGCTGAGTGTTATAACTTGGATAAATGGGTAAATAACGGTAATGAAAATGGATCACGGCGATCAGTACCGGCGTCCAAATCAGCGAGATAAAGCGATAGCCAAAACGCATCGCCCCCCACAGCATCACCGGCATCAGTAAGGATAATGTATAATTTGTACTGAATATAGTGCTGCTATCATTAAGCGGCATCAATAATAGCCCCAGCAGCAGGATTAATATCGCCACCCAGCTGATGATTTCAATTTTTTTTATTTTTGGATCAATTTGTAAGCGAACCTGAGAAATAAATCCGCGTAAATAAAAAGGATTACGAATTACCCGCAGCAGTAAATAACATAAGGGCACGCCGGTCAGGCACCCTACCATCAGCGCCTGAAAGGTGATTAACGACCGTAAACTAAATGGCGAGACGCCGGTCATCTCCGTTGTGCGCGGATGCAGCCCCAGAAACTCGGCGATCTGCGACAGAATCAGAAAAATGACCGAAGGGAGCAGCATTTGCCAGAACAAACGATGCGGCATCAGTCTGACGTTACCGTGCGATACCTGCTGCCGTTGGGGAACAAAGATGCGGTATCCGCCCCAGCAGAGTACGCAGGGGATCAGAAAATGGAACAGTACGCCAAAGGCCTGTTCCGGCGTCATGCCCCGGGCCAGCGTAAGCAGCAGGCCAACGATAATACCGGGGATCGCCGCCCAGCCGAAAAACATCATCAGGCTGAGCACCAGCGCCAGGGGAAGATAATAAAGATAAACCATGTGACCATTCAGCACGGTATATGTATTCATCCCTCTGGCAAGGGGTAATAACAGCACAGGCAGGAGAAGCGGTAAGGCCCACCATTTGTCGCGATATTGTTGATAGTATTTTAATAAATTCATAGGTGCTCTACAGAGAGCCTCTGATCCTGCGAGGCATATTCAGGCAGGCATCCAACCACCCCATGCTGACCGCATAAGTAATTACGATACGGTAACGTCCGCTGATTTTAGTGGCCAAGAGAATGAGGCTGTTGATATAAATCAACAAATGCTGACACCAACATTAATAAAACTTATTTTTTCACCTTTCCCTGGCTAATAAAGTGAGCATGTAAATACGCCGATTATCTTATATAACATTAATTAATGTTTTCACTGCCGCACTTTTACATCTGCATCAATTGACCCCACCTCGTTCCTGTGCCTTAATACCCCCATCGCCCATCTTCGGGTATACTTCAAGGAACCTTTTGTGAGTCAGGCACCCAGTATGCGTAAACGACATCGATTTAACCGTCGCATGACCCGTATCGTACTGCTTATCAGCTTTCTCTTCTTCTTTGGACGCTTTGTCTACTCCTCCATTGGCGCCTGGTACCATCACCAGGATAAAAAAGCGTCGCAGGAGTCAACGCTCACCGTCGAGCCTTCCGCCCGCGAGTAACCCGTTGAGCCCGATGCCGGGTGCGCCCCCAACCGCTGTCAGAGACGCCCGTTTTCGAGACTCTATCCCTGACGAGGCATATGTTGCTGCTGGCGATTTATAAGCGCACGGCCTGTAGCAGTCGCAGCATTTCCGCCATTCCTTTGGTAATCACTTTATCCTGACGCATGACAACCGCCAGCTGACGGTACAGCGACGGGGCCAGAGAATGTACCGTTAAGCCACAGCGATCCTCCGCCTGCTCCACCGCCATGCGGGGCACAATACTGTAGCCCAGCCCGGCCCGCACCATGCGTTTGATCGCCTCGATGCTTCCCAGCTGCATCACCGGCGTGACCGCCAGGCCCGCCGAACGGAACCAGCGGTCAATCAGATCCCGCGTGCCGCTGCCCGCCTCGAAGGCAATGAGCGGCAGCGCCTGCAGCGCTTCAGGGGTGCACACCGCCGGGATCCCCGCCTCGTGGCTGGGATGAATGACCACGAACTCCTCGTCAACCACTGCGGTCACTGCCAGACTGCGCCCCTGCACGGGCAGGGTAACCAGTCCAAGATCGAGCCGGTTTTCCTCCACCGCCCGGACGATATCCAGCGTGTTGCCGGTGGTCACCCCCACCGTCAGCAGCGGGTGCTGCTGACGAAGATGCTGCAGAAGCGGCGGAAGAAGATGAATGCAGGCCGTCGCGCCGGTCCCCAGCGTCAACGAGCCATTAACTTCCTGGCTAAATGCGCTGACCGACTGCACCGCGCTATTCACCGCCCGATCGATCTGCTCGCTGTGGGCCAGCAGCGCCATTCCCGCCGCCGTCGCCTTGATCCCACGCCCGGTGCGCTCCAGCAGCCGAGTCTGTAAAAATTGCTCCAGCTGACGCACCTGCAGGCTAACGGCAGGCTGGGAGATCCCCAGCGCGTCGGCGGCGGCGGAGAAGCTGCCGCGCTGTACGACCAGCCGGAAGGTCGCCAGGTTTCCCAGGTTCAGTGTTGTCATGCAAAGTTTCTCTTATACCGCGCATAAGGTGGCCGCTCTGCCAGAACAATAGCCTGCCGGGTATGCTCAGGACAACTGTCTTAACGGAATGAAATACCATGGAAACACCGGCTATTCCCCGACGCCTCGCCTTCACGGCGGGCGCTCAGCAACTGATCAACTGGGGTATCTCTTTTTATATGCCCGGCACCTTTGCCGGGGCGATGTCGGCAGATACCGGCTGGTCATCCCCACAAATCTACTCAGGCCTGACGCTCGCCATGCTGGTGATGGCCACCCTCTCGCCGTTTGTCGCCCGGCTGCTGTCGCGTGCTGGCGGGCAACGCGTGGTGATGGCAGGCTCCCTGCTGCTCGCCGTCGGTTGTCTGCTTATGGCTGACGCACACTCACTTGTCGCCTGGTACAGCGCCTGGCTGTTGACCGGCATCGGCATGCGTTTGTCGCTGTATGACGCGCTGTTTGCCGCGCTGGTTAATCTCTACGGCAAGCAGGCGCGACGGACGATCTCCCGCATAACCCTGACGGGTGGGCTGGCCTCGGTGGTGTTCTGGCCGCTGGGGGAGGCTCTGCTCGCGGCCATGAGCTGGCGGGAAGCACTGCTGATCTATGCCCTGTTCGGCTTGCTAAGCGCCGCGTTAACCCTGTCGCTACCCAATAAAACAGGCTTTATCGTCAATAAACCCGCCGCCCCTGCCGCGGTACGGGATCGGCGAAACGGCTGGCTGTACGCCGCGTTTATCGCGCTGATCACCTTTGTCTCTAATGGCACTTCCACCCATCTGCCGGAATTTATCATAAGCGTCGGTCTGCCGGTTGCCGTCGGCATGTTATGGGGCGTTGGACAGACTGGTGCACGGTTTCTGGAGGTGGTGGCCGGGGCGGGGCTCACCCCGCTTCGCCTGACGCTGCTTACCGCGCTGGCTATGCCGGTGTGCTTTATGCTCGGCCTGAGTAGCTCGCTTTTTCTCTGGTCAGCCGCCGGTTTTGTGCTGGGCTACGGGGCGATTAACGGGCTGGTGACCATCGTCAAAGCCACGCTGCCGCTGCAGTTGTTTGCCCCTGAAGCGTACGCCAGACGCACCGGGGTGCTGCTGATCCCGGCCCAGCTGATGGCGGCGGCCTCCCCGCTGGCCTATGCGTGGCTGAACCGGGCTTTAGGGACGATCGGGGCGATGTGGCTGTCGTGGGGGTTAACGCTGCTGATTGCCGTACTGGCGGTGGCTATCGTCAAGGGGCAGGCATCGCACCAGGCTGAGGGTATCCCTGCCCTTAGCGACTAGAGCACAAAGCCGCCGTCGATGGTCAGGCTTGTACCCGTCATGTAGCCGGACGATTCACCGGCAAGCCAGGCCGCCAGCGAGGCGATTTCGTCCGGTTCGCCCATACGCTGCAAGGGAATGCGCCCGACGATCTGCTCCGCCATTCCGGCAGTCATATCGGTGGCGATGGGCCCCGGCTGGATGTTGTTAATCGTGATGCGCCGTGGCGCCAGATCCAGCGCAAGGTTCTGCACCATTGAGGCGACAGCCGCTTTACTCATGGCATACACGCTACTGCCCACATGGCCGGTACGCACCGCGGTATTACTGCCGATGGTGATCACACGCCCCCCTTCCGCCATCGGCTTAACCGCCGCCTGAATGGCAAGGAAGACACCACGCACGTTGACGGCCAGGGTGGTATCCAGATCGTCCAGCGAATAGGCCTCAAGGGTACCGAGACGCAGCACGCCCGCATTTACCACCGCGACATCCAGCCTGCCGTAGTGCCGTAATGTCTTATCCACCGCGGCCTGGATAGCCCTGGGGTCTGCGCTGTCGGCTTCAATGGCTATCGCCTGACCGCCCCGTTGCTCAATCGTTGAGACCAGCGCCTGCGCCCGATCCGGGCGTGATACCCAGGTGATGGCAACCCGATAGCCCTCGTGCGCCAGTCGCGCCGCAATGGCCGCCCCGATACCGCGCGCGCCGCCGAAAATCAACGCTACCTTTTCGTGATTCATGATGGTCATTCTCCTGTTTGCTGTAGCACCCACCCGGGTGCCTCTGCAGACACCATGCCAGCAGATACAGCCCTTCGCATGCGCGGAATGTATCGCACTGTATCCACGCCGCCCTGCTTACGCAGCCATACAAAAAAGCCGCCCACAGCAAACAGACCCGATACATAAAAATGGTTTTATGAGGCTGTCGCCATTGATGACCCGATGAGGAGATACCCCGATGATACGTCCACATTTACTCTTCACGCTGTTCGCGCTGACATCAGGCTGCGCCTGGGCTGCACCGCTTAGCGGACTCAGCGCCGCGGATGTTAACGGCCCCGCCGCCGTTGCACCGCCCGAACAGCCCCAGCCACCGGCAACACTGATTGTGGATCCGCCGCTGGCGGGCCCGCTGAGTAAAGGTGCGGTCTTTATTCAATACCGCGCCGAGAACATGCGTATTGAACCGGTGTTCGGGCCCGAGGCGCTGAAAGTGGCGCCGCGCATCGGCCATATCCACGTCATCGTGGATGACAACCCCTGGCACTGGGCCGACGCCAGCGGCGAGCCGGTTATTCTGGTGGGCCTGCCTGCCGGTCATCACAAGGTGACCCTTATTCTCGCCGATCCAACCCATAAACCTGTTGATCGCAAGACCGTCGAATTCATCGTACCGCCGCATGCTGCGGTTATGCACTGAACGCCACCAGTCATTTATTTTTGAGGATCTTAACCATGAAAGCATTACTGATTGCTGTTCTGACCTTCTCCGCCGCAATGGCGTCTTCCGCTTTCGCTGCCCGGGAAATTAACCAGCCTCAGGGGCTGCAAAAAATTGGCACCGTTTCCGACAGCAGCGGCGCAACGTCGCTGGCGGATCTGGAGGCGAAACTGCAGGCCAAAGCCGTTAAAGCGGGCGCCGGTGCGTTTCGCATTACCTCCGCCGGGGGGAACAACACCCTGTCGGGCACCGCAGATATTTACCGTTGAGGCGTCACCATGAAAAAACAGTCTCTTCATACCTTCGCGGTGGGCCTGCTGCTGGCCGCCGCCAGCGGTACCGCACTGGCGAGTAGCAATAAAACCGTGGTGCTGGTGCACGGCGCTTTTGCCGACGGCAGCAGCTGGAACCAGGTGATCGACAGACTGCAACGCCAGCATACCGAGGTCATTGCCGTTCAGCTGCCGCTCAACTCGCTGAAAGAGGATGTCGCCGCAACCCAGCGCGCCATCGCCCGGGCCCACGGGGATGTGGTGCTGGTAGGCCACTCCTGGGGCGGGACGGTGATCAGCGAGGCGGGTAACGCTGCGCGGGTCAAATCGCTGGTTTACGTGGCGGCGTTTGCCCCGGACTCGGGCCAGTCGACTGCGGATCTGGCGGGGAGCTACCCTGCCCCACCGGGCAGCGCAGGTATTGCTAAAACCGCAGAGGGTTTTCTCTGGTTACCTGAAAAATCGGTACGCCAGGACTTTGCGCCAGATATTAAGGCTGCTGAGCAAAACAGGCTGATCGCCACCCAGGGCCCGATCCGCGCGGAGGCCTTTACCGAAAAGGTCACGCATGCGGCCTGGCATGATAAGCCGAGCTGGTATGTGGTCAGCAAGAATGACCGGATGATCAATCCGGATCTGGAGCGTTCGATGGCGAAGGCGATTGATGCGAAAACCACTGAGGTGGCGGCAAGCCATGTGTCGATGGTGAGCCAACCGGAGGAGATTGCCCGGGTGATTGAGCAAGCGGTGAAATGAGACAGGCAATAAAAAGCCCGCAGGATGCGGGCTTAGATCAAAAACGATTAACGGGCGGGCGTTATTCCCACTCGAATATCAATGATAAGAAAATATACCTACATAACAGCTAGTTAGAAAGGTTGGCATTATCGATACCATCATCTATACCATGCACAGAATTTTTTTGATTTTTTGCGGCTCGTCGACGTTTTAGTTCAGCTCTGGCCCAGGCGGAGGATTCTGCCATATCACGCCGAAGCTCTTGTTTCTCTTCAGCAGTGAGCACTCTCGGACTCGATGTAGTTCTATCCACCTTGTACCTCCAACTCAACTGGCCGCCATAGATTTTAAGTTGTTCGTCAAAAAGTTAGTTACCAGATTGAAGACCTGATGGACAGAACAGCAACTAAATTGCTTTCAAACTTTCGAGGACAATCTGGCGCGGATCTCATTGTAGAGCTGAGGCTAACTAATTGGCGTCCCAATAAAACTCTTAATACATTAGTGCAAACCAACTCTGTTATTTGGATTTTTCACTTGCAAATGTGGGGCGTATCATACATTAACTCTTAAAGCGGTGAACAGCGCTTCATACGACTTCACGTCGCACGTCCAAAAGTGATTTAGGAAAGGACGAAATGACTGAATAATCAAAATTTCATTCAAAGAGCAATGTACAATCAGCTAAAATGCAGAAAAGTTATATTTACTTTATTCTTCTCCTACACTTGGCTAGATCAGCAGTTGAACGAGACAGCATAGGATTTAACCTAGTACCCTGGCGGTCGGTAATTGAACTGCGGCTGATGCAGCAGCTCTCTGCGATGGTGTCTACGTGGGATTTCGATTTAACAGGTCGGCAGGCAGTATAGCGACGAATAGAGTTGCTGAAGTAAAGACTAGGGGATGGGATGTCATTGATGGTTACTGACATTCGGTACATGATGCTGCATCAGCTCAATGATCCAATCAATAAAAGCTCGCAGTTTGGCACTGACATGGCGGTTCGGTGGAAATGCCAAGTACAGCGGCATGGGATTAAACCGCCATTGTTCGAATAGCGGAATCAAAGCGCCACATGCCTGATATACTGCCGCCATATAAGTGGGTAGTGCAACCACCCCCATCCCTGCTAAACCCGCTTCGAGATAGGCATTGCCATCATCAACTGCGAGCACGTAGCTACTCCGAATTTCAATACGCTCACTATCACGGTACATTTCCCAAGGAGCAATCTTACCGGTACGTGAGGACAGGAATCCCACAATGCGATGGCCGGTATTTACCAGCTCTTGCGGATTCGTAGGAGTGCCGAGGCGTTTCACATAATTTGGTGCGGCGTAGGCGGCGATTTGCAAATCGCCGACATGCCGTGCGATCAGGGATTGATCGCTGATTTCACCACCACGCAAGACGCAATCCACGTTGTCGCTGATCAGATCCACCGCTCGGTCGCTCACGCCCATCTCCAACTGGATATCAGGGTAGCGTGCGTGAAAATCTGGCAGCGCCGGCACTAGTATGAGACGGGCCAGCGGACTAGGCACATCCACACGGAGGCGCCCTCTGGGCGTGATCGTTGCACTGGACAAGCTGGTTTCGGCATCCTCAATGTCTGCCAAAAGGCGGACAACACGCTCGTAATACACCACGCCATCGGGAGTAACACCGAGCTTACGGGTGGTGCGATGGAGCAACTTGACGCGCAGGCGTGCTTCCAATTGTTGGATGAGCTGCGTCACTGTAGTTTTGCTCATATGCAGTGTTTGGGCAGCCTTTGTGAAGCTACCCGCCTCCACCACACGAGCAAAAGCTCGCATCGCGTCGAATCGATCCATTTTTCATCCCTTCTTTCAGCAGATTGTTTGTATTTTACAAACAGTGATGAACAAAGTCTCCTGTTTATTCGTAGGCCCAGCGCATATAAACTGCCTCTTTATTAATTGGCCAGAGTTCACCATTGAAAAGGAACAAAAATGACAACACGCGAAGCAGTTTTTCCCCTCGGTCGGCAGGCGCTTTATGAGCGCAACCGGTATTCACCAGCCATAAAATCCAGCGGATTCTTGTTTGTTTCGGGTCAAGTTGGCAGCCGCGAGGACGGTTCTCCTGAACCTGACCTCAAAGCGCAGGTCCGGTCGGCATTCGATAACCTAAATGCTGTTCTTATGGCAGCGGGCTGCACATTCAGTGATGTGGTTGACACCACCCTCTTTATCGTCGATCCGGAATCAAACCTCGACACGGTCTGGAGTGTCCTTCCAGAATACTGGGGGGAAGCGCCTTATCCTACTTTGACAGGAGTTGGTGTGACATGGCTATACGGATTCCAGTTCGAGATTAAGGTCATTGCCAAACTACCTTAACTCCCATATCCGTATGCCAGGCTGCCCAGGTATGCATCAACGCTTTTTGGTATCGTAGGTTTGACGCAATAGCTCTACATGCGGAAGGTTTTCTCTGATCCACATATTGATACCTTCCAGCGCATGAAACATACTTTTCCCCATCTCCGTGATCTCATATTCCACACGCGGAGGCACTTCGGGAAAATAGTGGCGTTCGACCAAACCATCTCGTTCCAAGTTTCTCAATGTCAACGTCAGCATGCGCTGTGTGATGCCTTCCACCTCACGTTTGATCTCTGAAAACCGCAGGCGACGATCATCTGCGATGGCCAGACGCCAGATAACCTGTACGGTCCATTTATCACCGAGTCGTGTGCAGATTCCGTTAGAGGGAATTAGCTGGAATGATGAATCGTCTTCAAGACTTTCACTGAGGGAGTCCGGCCCTGCTTGGTCCAAGAGTTTCATTTTTGTGCCTTGGGTTAAAAAAAGTGCCGTCTTACGCCATTCGTAGATAGAGGATAGAGTAAGACATTCTCATTTTTTTTGGAACTGAATCATGAACAAAGTACATCGCCCTATTCTGATTTTCGGAGCCACCGGCCGGCAAGGCGGATCAGTGGCCAAGGCTCTGTTGAAGGTCCGCTGGCCTATTCGAGCTCTTGTGCAAGACCCGTTCGAGCCTGCCTCAGTTGCGCTGCGTGAGGCTGGCGCCGAGCTCGTGCAAGGATCATTGGAAGATGCCGAAGTCATCGCAGGAGCTATGAAGGATACCTACGGCGTTTTCAGTGTGATGCCAGCCAACCTGTCGGCAGAAGATGAAGTCCGTTACGGAACACGCGTCGCAGATCTGGCACTAAGAAGCCACGTTGATCATTTCATCTACTCTTCGGGCGCAAGTGCTGGTGACGAACTGACAGGCGTCCCGCGCTTCGACGCCAAACCCCGTATCGAAGCATATATCCGCGAACTGCCGCTGGCTGCCACCATAATCCGTCCCATGATCTTCATGGATATGCTTGTTCGACCTGGCTTTGGCCTTGATGAGGGGCGGTTGGTTTCCCTGATCCATCGCAATCATTCGATCCAGCTCACTGCCGTACAAGATATCGGGAAGATCGTTGCAGCGATGTTCTTAGACAAGGCGCGGTTTGCCGGCAAGACGCTGAAGATCGCCAGCGATCGTGTGACGGGCCGTGAACTGGAAGCTGTGTTCTCGGAAGCAGCAGGTCTACCCATCAAATATTTTCGTTTCCCAGATGAAGTTCTGTCCTCCAACGCCGACCTAGCCCATATGGCATCTAGTCTGCAAGATGGCCCTCTATCAGAGCAAGTAGATCTCGATTTGATGCGAGAGATCAATCCTGAACTTGTCTCGTTGCGTACATGGTTAATGGGGGTGGGACGGGACAAACTTGAAGAATCGCTACGCAGGAAACATACATAGATAAGCAGCAAAAATGCGGAGAAAAGAATGAATCAAGACGAAATTAAGGCAGTATTCGATCAACAGGCCGCCAACTATGATATGCAATGGGCCAAAACGGAAGCAATCAAAGATTGCTTGCACCTCCTTCTTGAATCGTTGTTTGCCGAGTTGCCTGCGGACGCACGAATTATCTGTGTCGGAGTAGGAACAGGAGCAGAGTTGGCTCACCTTGCTTGGAAGAATCCTGAGTGGAGGTTTACAGCAGTAGAGCCTTCCGGCCCTATGCTTGATGGTTGCCGACAACGAGCAGAGGAGGACGGATTTACTTCTCGTTGTTATTTCCACGAAGGTTATCTTGATTCGCTCCCAACCATTGAGCTTCATGACGCGGCCACTTGCTTTCTAGTGTCTCAATTCATTCTCGACCACCAAGAGCGATCAGGGTTCTTTCGAGAAATATCTAGCAAACTCAAGCCTGGAGGGATTCTTGTTAGTTCTGATTTGGCTTCGGATGTGGCATCACCAGAATATGAAGTGTTGCTTCGCGCCTGGATAAGCATGATGGCATCGTCAGATATTTCACCAGAGGGGATAGACCGCATACGCAAAGTGTATTCCAATGATGTCAGCGTTCTTCCGCCAATTAAAATTGCATCAATAATTGAGGCTGGAGGTTTCGAACCTTCCGTGCAATTTTTTCAGGCCGGATTGATTCATGCGTGGCTGTCAAAACGCGCTCCGAGCAATTTTTCCATCAATTCAACTGTTTGATCACTATTGTTCAAACGAATCAACGACAGAGATAAACCAAGATGAAAGCAGCAGTTTATGACGCGCCTGGATCTCCCGGCGTTTTAAGGTATGCCGACATACCAGCCCCAACCTTTGGGCCTAATGACGTACTGATTTCCGTTGAGGCGATATCAGTTGAAGGTGGTGACCTGATTAATCGCCGTTTGACTCTACCACCTCAGCCTTCCTGGGTAGTCGGATACGCGGCGGCGGGAACAGTGGTGGCAGTCGGGTCGAATATCACAAGCCGCCAAGTCGGCGATCGCGTCACGGCGTTTGATATGCAGGGCTCGCATGCTGCCCTCTGGGCTGTGCCAGCGAGTCGTACATGGCGCATACCCGATGGAGTGGATGCAACAGACGCAGCTGTATTACCGATCTCGTTCGGGACGGCGCATCACTGCCTTTTCGCTCGTGGCGAACTCGCACACGGCGACACTGTCCTCATCCAAGCGGCAGCGGGCGGCGTGGGCCTTGCCGCCGTTCAACTTGCCGCGCAGGTCGGTGCCACTGTCATCGCTGTGACAAGTGGAACTCAGCGGAGCAGTAAGCTGATTGAAGTCGGCGCCAACCATGTCGTGGATCGGTCTGCACATGACATCGTGGACGCCGTTCGGCAGATCACCCATGGAGCTGGCACCAATCTCGTCATCGATCCGGTGGGTACGACGCTGCAAAGTTCTCTTGCTGCGCTGGCTCCAGAAGGTCGTCTTATTTTCGTCGGCAATGCCGGTGGCGGCGATTTGGTCGTCGATCTGTGGCCAGCCATGCAGGCCAACCAGACGCTCTCGGGCGTATTCATGGGACCGCTATTTGAGACCCCTGCGGTCCGCTCAACCGTAGATGATTTGTTGCAAGCTGTTGCTGACGGACGCATACGCACCATCGTTGACCGAATATTCCCTCTGGCAGAGGCTGCGGCGGCCCATACCTATGCGGAAACGGCCAAGCCGCTGGGTCGCGTTGTCATGAGACCGTGAAATTTGTCCATAACATATGCCACGCATGACGAAGCACTAGTTCTTATCGACCCTGGAATGCTGTCGACGCGAGTTGTGCTTCGTCAACTTGTAGGTAAATCAATCTCCTGTTGCCCACTCGTCCGGCTGAAACGACCTCCCAGTTCATCAAGCTGGTGAGCTCATCGATGTAACTCTGCAACACTCATCGTGAATACTATCTCCGAATTAGCTTGGTTTGAATAGCTATGAGTGGGCATCCGTTTGAACTATAGTGATTAACCTTCAAGTAGTTCTATTGTTTGCACATCAATATTCAAAGTGTGTGATCCAGTGTCCGATGCTGTGCAGCCACTGCCCCCAAATATAAAAGGCTAGCATCACAATGAACATCACTGCGAAGAAACTAAATACCTCCGCAAGGTTTTGAGGTGGAAAGTTAAACTCCATAATCAGAGAAATCATAAAAAAGCCAGTCAGACTGACAGGTATTTCATTTATTTACTAAAGGCTTATTAGCTATTTATGGCCAGCCCTACTCCCACTCGATGATCAATGCTGTCTTAAAACACTATAAAATCAATAAAATAGCATTATATCTGCATGTCGATACCATACAAAATACCATGGTAAGAAAACTTGGAGACTGTACTGATCGTGTCGCCCGACGCAAAACGCTTTTAGACTGACAACTTGCACACCACAAAGGATATTCGTCCAAAAGCAGTTATTCAAAGAAGTCAACGCCCTGGGTTGGATCTTCCGCTTGCCTCCACCAGACTTACATCATCACGAAGCAATGTCACCATCGCTTCATGATGTGCTGTTATCTGCTGATCATCCCAGTTTGTATTTCGGGTGATTTCCGCCATTCTCTTGAGCTTGGGACTTTGAAGTTCAATTGTATCCTTGAAGTTTTCGGCCTTTGCTCTGGGGAGGCTATTGCTGAATTTTGAGTTCGCGCTGACGCTTACGAGCGCGAGGTTGCCAAGCAGGTTAAGGCTAGAACCTGAAACAACCGCGCCCGACTGTTCTTTGTCAGGATGCTGTGGATAGAAGTGCTCAATGGAAGTTCTGAACTGAAATTTGAAATCTCGTTTTGAGGAGTCACTCAACAGAAGATAGTCGAGATACGAAAAGACGATACGGCTGATACCAAACCCTTGTGGTTGCTGATCTTTCTCAAAGGAGAATGTCTCTTTAACCTTGCTGCGGGCATATCCCTTCAACAAATCGGCAAGATCCGCATGTTTCACGTCTCGAGGGGCTTTAACGGAGAGCCAGCGAAGAACTTTGGTAATCCAGTGCATCGTTCGCGGAGAAGTGTAGGTAATCCGAAGCATGGACTGAAGCAGCAATACATCTCGGGTATGTGGGTCAGCACTCCCGTCCTCCTCTATGCTTCCATTGCTGGCCGAGAAAACATGGATGTACGTCGGGGTTGGCTTCTTGTCCCCACCTCCTTTTTTCAGTCGCTGGAGAGACCAATCGCCATCGTCACCGATGTTTGCCGTGAATTGACGCTTCAAGATGAAGCCATCGAAGAGGTTGCGGCACTTGAGAAGCATAAATGCAAAACTACGCACCCAATCGGCTTTAGCATCGGGTACATTATTTACGGCGTCGTCAAATGACTTGATGAGGCGCTTGTCGTCAAGCAGGCCTTCGTCTTCGACCTCATCGCCTTTCATAATTCTTAGAACGTGTAGCAGAAAGGCCGGAAACTCAATAGTTGAACGAAACCGCTCGTTGCCCTCGTCTTCAGTGGAATTTGACTCGAGCTCTTTAGCGTATTTTGACAACGCCTCATCCAAGGACAACGATACCCCTTCGGAGGATTGCCTTGATGAATTGATGCCGGATTGCGGACGACTTTCCATTAGCGAAGAGAAGCTGGTCACCTCCAGCCAGGACCATTCATCACCAAATACTTTGTTTCGCAAACTTGTGTCACCACGGGTCAGAGACATCTGGACATAAGAATCCATGTCAGCACAGGAATCCCAAACCCACGCAAAGCATTCGCGTTCATATTGATTGGGCAGTTTGCTCATCAGGCGAGCCTTAACAATATCAACCTGCTTGAGTTGCTGCCCACGAGTGTTCATGATCTCGAAGTAGCGATTGAGGTCGGTATTGGGTGGCAGCGAGGCACGGACGACAGTCACCTTCGTTAGCAAGAAATCGGAGAATTTTTCGCGTGAGCGATTAAGGTTTTCATTTTGTTTGAAGAACTGATTGATGATGCTGTAGCCTTCATGAATGCCAGCATCTGCATTACTCGTGGAGCCCTGCGGTCGAACGTGCTCCTTAGCCGCCTCCTGTGCTACTCGCAGCAGGGCCTCAGTTGCCCGTGCGCGCGACTCATATTGCAAGTGGCCTGCATGGCCAACCGACGGCTTCTCACCCTCACCGTCTTGCTCCAGGAAGGTAAGAAGCAGATAGAGGGTTGTAAGTCGTTGTTGTCCATCTATGACCTCGAACTCATCCTCTCTACCCCGCTTGATTACAACAAGGTTCCCAAGAAAATAGTTGTCCTGGCCCCCTACCACCGAGTCTTGAATATCGCTAATAAGTTGCTCAATCTGTTCGGCCCGCCAAGCATAGTTCCGTTGATAAATAGGAATCAGATAATTGTCAGTGAATAACTTGCCTACTGTTAACAGTTCAGGTTTCAACTCCTTCTTGCTCATTGCAGCCCCTTGATAAAAGCAACGAGTTCCTTTTCGTGGTTATCGCTGTATGGCTTACTTGTTATTGGAAGTTTGCGGACAACACTTCCAGTCATCGCATTACGTAGCAAAACAAAAGGCGATTTATTTGCATCGTTTTTACCTCGCGCTCGGTTGTCAGCAGATACAAATTGCACACGAAGTAACTCGACCCGCAAGGCATATGCCCATGCGAATAACCTATTTCGCACTTCATCTACATCTTCATCGCCAAACTTGTTTGTATAGCAAAGCAGCGCGGCAATGAACAATTCGTACACGTAGCGGTAGCGACTTTGAGATGGGCCAAAGTTTTTGAAACCTCTGTCAATAACCTCTTGTTCCAGTATCTTCAATTCGTCAAGCATGAATGTCACCATCTCGAAAAATGAGCGTCCTGCGATTATCGGGGCATCAAGCTGAAAGCGGCTGCGCCCGGCATTTCGTGCATCATGTGTAGAGGATACCGACCATGCACTTAGAAGTGGCATAGCGGCTTGTGCTGCAAGGTGATATCGCAGATTTGGCGAAAATGACCTGTGGGATCGTGATGAAATGCCCTTGAACATGCCGATGTCCCGAATAGTAAATTCGAGCGAGCTTTCGCCTCGTGACCACTTGGATATCCGGTATAAAAAAGTAGAAAAAAGCCTGTCCAGATCCTCATCGTTTACGGCTTCCCAAGCCTCAACGACAGCCACTTTCATAGCAGCGGACTCATCGTGCATTTCGCGCAGGTGGTGTGCTTTGAGCAAGTCGTGAGGGGCAAGCGGTTTGCCGCGATAGTTCTGGGAATCAAAGACACGAAATGCCTCATCAATATCGTCCGTCACAATACGCACCAACTGACATTTGTGACAGATAAAATCCAAAAACTCTTTTTTATCTTCCAACTGCGACAGGCGCCTTTGAAGCTCTATCCAAACTAGGGAGACAGGAGTTTCGCTGTTACCAGACATCGAAATTTGATGATTTATCGGATCTAAGGCCGCAAGAATCATTCGCAAAGTCAGCAGGCGCTGCTGCCCGTCGACTACATTGAGATACTCACCATCATCGTGAAGAATGATTGCACCCAAAACATAGGGAATATCTTTTCGTTCGGTATCTCGAAGAGCTTCGCTGATATCATCCACCAGTTGTAGAGCAGTCGATACATCCCAACTGTATGGGCGTTGATAGTTCGGTATCCGAAGGCCTTGCTTGAGTAGTTCATCCACGGTGACTGCACTAACACCGTTCTCTCCGTTAATCGCCATTCCTATGTCCCTTCATTGACGCTTTTCTATTTTCTCAGCGTATTTTCCGCAAACTTTATTCACCTATATGGATACTTCGATTCCGAGTGGCGGCTGTCTTGTTCACAATTTCTATCACGAGGTGCTCCTCTGGCGCATATTTAACGATCTGGGGCATGGGTCGAGAGAGCGGTTCTGATCAAAGCGAGCATCGATGGCATCAGCACAGCGCTGCAATGCACCCGGTTGTCGATACCATGGCATTTGCTGATACGGTCACATGGTATTTGCTATATCTTCGATTCAGCGTCGGCCTTAAACCATAAAAAATGCCATTGATAATGCAGTCATATCATCAATGGCACTCACTAAATCAAATAAAACAATAGGCTAAATAATAGCCTCACTCCCACTCAATTATCAATAATCGAAAAAATGCCTTTAACTACAAATGGTTGAATAAGAAAACCATAGCAATACCACGGATAATACCATTCTCAGTTGATCCAACTGAAAAAGGTATGATTTGCCAACACTCACGCATCTCGGCCGATCGTGACAGATATTACTCGTACCCATTACCAAATGATGCAGGCACCCCATTCATGCAATGCACAGAGGCTCCAGCTCTTAGCCACCCGCCGATCATTTCAGCCGTAACCTCCTCGGTAATGAAAAGCGACTCGGTTCGAGTCGTCCTGAGTATCGTCATGCCTCTCTTTTCACGGCAATGCTTAGCCTACGACTATGGTTATTTATACCTATGCCTTCACCAGCTTCGCAGACATGGGGTCATAGACATACTCGATAATGCTACCATCCTTGATACGTGCAACAGCCTCATCAATAACAAATAACGGAACGAGAAACCATTCTTCGGGCTGCACAGGGTGACCGAAACGGTCGTTAATGGTGATGTTAAGCCGAGCGGGTGCGAACAACCTGTGAAACAGGTTTTCCATCCGAGTGCGGTTGATGCCTGCGAGCTTGTATGAAGCGACCACCTCGACCTTCGCCAACAGATAGGTGGAATCGTGCTCAGCATTGGCAATACGAGTCTCTACCTTGCCACCAGTAACACCAATCTTATGAATGACATCACGATGTTCGGCCACATAAGGGTTATCAGATAGCGAACGCAATACATAAATGGTGCCACTTTCTAGATCGCTCTCTTCTAGAGCATCGCTGAATAAAGGCCCCATGTCTGGATCGGTAATTCGACGTGCTGTTTCGTCTTTATACAAAGCACGAACCAATGACAGCCGAAGTAGGTTGCTTTCTGTGCCATTCGAGTAAATGACACGCAGCCGAGCATCTTTCTTCCCCTGTGGCGAATCGAACTCTTCACCTTCCTCAGCCACATAAGCTGTTTGACCATCCAGAATGAACCAATGGCCCACTTCAATCGTTGCATACTGCCCGAATGGTCGGGTCACTCGTAACCCTGAACTTAGATCACTGCGCACCTGCTCAAATAGCGGTTTGAACGCATCAAAATCCTCGCACGGCTTGCGATCCGCGATCCCTTGTACAACACGCTTTTCGGCGCTAGCACGAACATGACGCAAGACTGTGATATCGTCCTCGCTGGTAACATCAGCCAGTTCGGCAGCCAAATTATCGATATCAATGATTTCGTCCGCAGACTCCGCTACTTCGCCCCCTCCAGCCAATAAGCCCTGATGATCCAGAGGCTCAAGCAAGGCACGGCATTCTGGGAGATTGCGTAGACGGTCGAGCCGCACTGCATAGAGACGCTCGAAGATATCACGATCTTCGCCGTGTTGCGGGACACGCCCATATTGCTCAGTAAAGCGCTGGATTTCTTCAAAACCGGCTATGATGCGTTCCTCGCTGGCTGGACGTCCTTTTTTCTTCTCAGGTGGTGCAAACTCGGCAAGTTCTGCTGCCAAATCGTCTAAATCAGAATTACTCATAACGTCCCTCCGCCCTGAAACGCATAAACGCAGCTGCGCCCTCGGCAAGGTGCTTCTCCCAGGCATCCGGTGAAGTTAACGATGGGAGGCGCCCACGTTCACGTTTGAATTCAGCGGCACGCTTGGCGATCACCTTGGCATCTTCAGGTGTGATCGAGGTACGCTTGGCCGAGATGGCCGCCGCGACCTGCTTCAAACTGTCTTCACTCATCGTCTTAGCAAGGATAGCGTAGGCTTCACCAAAGGGATTGATACGGTCGATAAGGTCTATATCTAAATCGCGCACGTCCATCGCAAAGCGACGCACTCCGTCAATCAGAGCAGTATTGAGCGTCCCATCGTTCTCGTCTATGGCAAGACGCTTAGCCTGCTGCGTGAGGTTAAGAGCAGCGATAGCATGCTGACGTATAGCCTCCTGATCTTCCGCATCAAGTTCAGGATACTTTTCTTTGATAATCTTCCCCATACGAACCTGTGTTAACTCTTCAGGGAGCAGTTCTTCATCGAACAGACCTCGTTCGATGGCGGGCTTATCCTGCACAAAGGCCGCGATCACTTCGTTTAAATCTTCCTGGCAGATGCGTGCCGCCTCTTTGCTCCTGGGCTCGGCAAGTCCTTTAATCTCGATTTGATACGTCCCTGTCTGCTCATTAACACCAAAATTGCAGTTATCCGGGTCATACCCTCCATCACCATAGTCAAAACCTGGAGTAGGGCTGCTTTCTGGGTTTTTGGGTTTGAACTCGAAGCGCGGAGCCAGTACCTGCTCCATCAGCAGACTTGCCGCGATGGCTTTCAAGGTATCGTTGACTGCCTCGGTGACAGCCCCCTCTACAGCATCCGGCTCGGCGATCAGGTTAGTAAACCTTGCCCGGGGTTTACCTGGCGCGTCGCGAGTGGCGCGGCCGATGATCTGCACGATCTCAGTCAGGCTGGCTCGGTAACCAACGGTCAACGCATGTTCGCACCAGATCCAGTCGAAACCTTCCTTCGCCATACCAAGTGCAATAATGATGTCCACATAATCACGGTCTGTCTTCATTTCTGCAGCACGGAGGCTTTCCTGAATCTTGCCTTGGCTGGTTGGGTCCACCAGGTCAGCAATCCGTAGCACGCGTCCATCGAGGCATTTGACTAGCTGAAAACCAGTCACAGGATCCGCTCCTTGCCAATCGCCAAGCTCGCCGAGAATGTGCTCCACCTCTTTGATTTTATCCTTCGTGCTCTCTCGCGAATTGACGTTGGGAATATGGATAATGGTCTTCTTGTCAGGATCGAGGACATTAAGGATGTCATGGACGTAGGAGCCACTGTAGAAGAAGTAGCCGATGTCGAGTTGCTTGAGGTATTCGTAACCGTTGAGTTGTTCGTAGTAGGTATAGGTGACGGTATCGAACCTGGACTCATCCTGAGGAGCCAAAACGGCCTCCGCATCACCCCGGAAGTAGGAGCCGGTCATGGCAACGATGTGTGTCTTGTCACGCGCGATGAACTGCCCCAAATGCTGACCAAGCTTGTTATCCGGGTTAGCTGACACATGGTGGAATTCATCGACCGCGATCAGGCGATCGTCAAACGCTTCTATGCCGTAGGCATCGACCGCGAAGCGAAAGGTTGCGTGTGTGCAAACAAGCACCTTGTCGCTACTTTCGAGAAAAGAGCCGAAAGATCTTACCTTACCACCGTTGTCGTTACCGGGCGCATTGCACAGGTTCCACTTAGGTTCGACATGCCAATCAGCCCAAAATCCAAACTGCGATAGTAGTTCATCGTTGAAGCTAGCACCGATGGATTTCTCTGGAACGACGATGATGGCCTGTTTGATCCCCTGATTTTCGAGTTTGTCGAGTGCAATGAACATCAGGGCACGACTCTTACCGGAGGCGGGCGGCGACTTAATGAGAAGATATTGTTCTCCACGTTTCTCATAGGCGCGCTCTTGCATAGGGCGCATTCCAAGGGCATTAGACTTAGTCGATGCTCCGTTGCGTGCATAAGTAACGGAAACGGACGGTACTGACTTGATCTTGACGCTCATGCGTTGGCTCCTGCTTTACGCTTCTTGCTTTTGGCCGGTGTAGTTGAGGTGGCCATCTTAGTATAGAGGTCGAACAGCTTCTCAAGCCGCTCTGTATCATTCTTAAAGCGGCGACCAATGTAAATGCGCTCAAGCACTTCGTCATTGCGCTCGTGTGCTCCCCGCAGATCGGCAGGCATGTTCGCGGGATCGTATAGTTCCGCGATGGTCGCAGGAAAATGATGCTCACGCACCAGAAGTATGTCCTCTGCGCAACGCGTGAGGTCAGCCTTATTTTTTTCGGTGAGAGTTGGTACTGGGAACGTATTCCACCCCAAGGTATTAGAGTACCGAAAATCTGTTTTCAGCTTGCCGCAGACGGTGGCAATCCAGACCAAGTGCAAACGAGATGCAATGAGTGCAAGGTTCCAGATTGGGGCGTCGTAGAGAGCAAAGGCGAGGTTACTAACTACTGAATGATTATCAATCAGTCCAACAGGAAGATACTCGCGCCCTTCCGATGAAACCCCCGGTAAAATCAGCGTGTGCTTGCCACCATGATACATCTCGCGAAACTGATGAGATCGTGATGCCAACTCATTCGTACCAGCATCTTTACTTTTGAGCCGCATTTCCCGAACGCCATCAATGCGAACCCGAATAGACGCAATCTCCAAAGCTTGCGGTAATTTTACATCAGGAATCCAGAGGCACTTACGTACAACTCCGCGAATAAACTCGGCCGAGCCATAGATGCGTCGAAGAAATTCCTCTTCATCCTGCTTGCTCAAACCGAGCGAAACCGCGTCATCCGCCGATAACAAAAGATTTCCCCCATCGACGGGCATGTTGCCAAAAGACATATCCGGCAGACCAGATATGCTCTTGCGCTGGCCCTCGACTACAACATCCTCACCAACACTCAGATAGGGTGTGATGTTTGCCGCCTCGCGTACAGTAGTTTGGCCATTGCGGTCCAAGTCGTAAAGTAGCCTTGTCTTACTCACATCCGTAGACAGGCCGACGATAGCGACTGTTACACCCGCGTTATGTGCAGCAAGGTTCGTCCATTTGAAGCTGGAGTGCGCGAAGCGAATATGGGAGCCACATTTGAAAATTGCTGGCCACAGGATAGGAACAATTCGGCCTTGACAGATAGAGTTGGTGCTAACAAAAGCCGAATCCGTTGGGGTGGATTGCGCGTAGGCAGCAGCTTTCATGAACCAACCACCAACATAATCGATTTGTTTAGACGAAATACCGTAAGGTTCAAATACCGAAGCCAAATCCGCCTTCTGCTCTTTAGTCTGCGTTTGGCTACCTTTGTAAGGCGGGTTACCACAGATGTATGTCTCCCCACCTTCGTTCTGAAAGCCAATCTCTGCTTGACCGAGAGGCGTCTCAAAGAGGTTATCTGCCTGCAACTTCACTTCAATTCCGGACGGAGGGCAAACACTCAACCAATCAATCCGCAATGCGTTGCCACATGTAATCCAATTATCATTACGCAGAGGAAGAAACTCGGCCAGCGCAAGTTTTAGTCCCCGGTACACCACATCGCACTGATACTCAGCAATAACTAGCGCGAGACGGGCAATCTCCGCAGGAAAGTCTCGTATTTCGATACCGCGAAAGTTGGTAAGAGGGATGTCAGAGGCATTATCCATCTCGCCACGTCGTCGATTAATCTCGGCCTCGATGGCTCGCATTTCTTTGTACGCAATCACTAAGAAGTTGCCAGATCCACATGCTGGGTCGAATACGCGGATTCGGGCCATACGCTTGCGCAGATTGAGCAGCATGCGCGGATTGTCACCGGCTTCATCCAGTTTCGCCCGCAGTTCGTCGAGGAATAGTGGGTTAAGCACCTTGAGTATATTGGGGACACTAGTGTAATGCATTCCCAACTCACCACGCTCTTCGTCTTCGGTAATGGCCTGAATCATCGAGCCGAATATGTCTGGGTTGATTTTGGTCCAATCCAGATTGCCAACGTGTAGAAGATAGGATCGCGCAATACGGCTGAAGCGCGGTACCTCCTCACTTCCCGAGAAAAGAGCGCCGTTTACATAAGGAAACTCAGCAGCCCAACGCGGAATACCGACAACACTTCGCTCATCGCGTGGAGTGTTCATTGCACGAAACAACGTGGCGATGACCTCGTGCAAATTAGAAGCGTCGCGCTCACTCATCTGCGCAATAGTGTCAGTAAAGCGCCCCTTGCCTATAAATATGTCAGTGTCTTCGGCGAAAAAGCAGAAAATTAGACGCGCCATGAACTTGTTCATGTCATGACGACGCCCCGAAGTACCCCATTCAGGATTGTCTTTTAACAGTTCGACGTACAGGCGGTTCAAACGGCTAGTAGCACGGATGTCAAAGGCGTCTTCGCTGATCTGCCGAATAGTGCTGATACCTGCCAATGGCAAAAAGAAGCCGAAGTGATCGGGAAAGTCTTTAAAGGCACAAGCCACAGTCTGACCACTGTTGAGGTCTTCGGCTTCAAAGTATTTGCCGTCCGTGGCAAGGATGAATTTCGCCTTGGCCTTGCCTGTTGCCGGGCTGGCCTTAAGTGCAGCCAGCATCTGTGTGACTTGGCCCCCTTCACTGGCCAGAATGTGGATGTTGTTTGTCTGAAGAACACCACCCAAGTCGGACTTATTCGATGCCCCGGCGCGCAGACGTTTGATGGTCGTTTCCTTGTTACCAAAGGCTTCAAGAAAAGCATAAGGAAACTCTATAGGATCAAAGGGTTGCTCTGCAAGATCCGTGATGGCTTGTTCAATTTCTACGGCGTTCATTTGCGTACAGCTCTCCATTGGCATGCGACCGCCCTACTGCTACTGGTGTGCAGTGAACTCATGTCATATCCGAGGTTTTCTTGAAAATTTTTGGCAGCAAGTTTAACAGATTAGACCCGGCTTTGTAGCGGATTAAGTCTCCTGTTCAGCGTTTCACAAAGCACTGTTACTTGTTAGAGCGAGAATTGTAGCTTCGAGAAAAACTGCGAGCCGACGTTGAAACTTTCATGACACTTGAGGGGCGGCTGTACCATGACATATGAGATAGCAGGGGATAGATTATTTCCTTCGTCGTTCCTGAAAATCTTGTAACGTCTCAAGATTGCTCCAGAAGTCCTCATCAGTCCCAAATATCTCAGCAAGAGCGCGGGCTTCATCATCGCTAAGACGACGCATACCGCAGATAATATCTTCAACATCTTGTCGAGAAATACCCATAGCTTGCGCCAGTTCATCATGAGACATGTTCAGCGGTTTTAAAAATTCCTCTGTCAGAATTTCTCCCACTGTGACAGGCCCGGCGGCATCTGCTTTTGTGTAGTAAGCAAGAATCTCTGAACGCCCCTGCTCATACGTCAGCTCACCTGAAATAATACGTGCCTTAACGGACTCGTACAGTGGCTTACCACTGGGGTCCATTCCTTCAAGTCTCAGGGAAGCCTCTGCTTTGCGAAAGCCCTCAATACGTAACAGTGAATCGGGAGTCCTGGACATTTTTCTCCTTTGAGTTCCGGGAGTTAGGCTCGCTCAGTGAAAGCGTCAGCTCACGCTACCTCGTTAACTGACGCGCGTGATTCAAGATTTATTATTGCCGGATAAGCTATCTCCGGCAAAATCATCATGTTCGCGGTTATCCCGACGAGTAGCTGTTTGTTTACGTATCTGAGTCGCCAACTCCCCTCCAAAAGTCTGTTGAGCTTGGGAAGAATTGCTACTTCGCTTCATTCTCTGGTACTCAGCAGCTCCGTTAATCATACTGCTTCCCATATGGCTTGCCATGCGGCCAGCTCGTGAGAATGAAGCAAACCCCTGACTTCCTCCGCTGGCGCTACCTGAACTGCTCCCAGCAGACGAACCATCGGAACCGCCTGAGGGTTGGCCGCCAGAAGTATCTACGGAACCGGTATCTTCCCCGCCGCCAAATCCTCCACCGGAACCGCCTCCACCGCCTGAACCAGATTCTTCAGCCACGGCAGCTTGCGCAGACTCGAACGCTGCCTTTAATGCAGAGGCTCCTCCGCTGACTTGAGCTGATGCCCCCATTGCCATTGCTCCAGCACCGCTGATGGCAGTAGCGGCAGCGCCGGTAATCATACCCGCCCCAAATCCACCAATCCCTTGTAAAGAAGCCCCTCCTACAACACCTGATAACAACAGTGGTAGCTTATTCGTTAATACTAATAGGATAATTGACGCCAGAAGCAAAACGATAAGACTATTAAGATCAGGAACATCATCTTTAATAAGAGAAAAATATTGATCTATAAATGATTGTCCAATCCCAATAATTAATGTCATTGTGAATAATTGAATGCCAATCGATAAAACAGTCCGTAAGTAATTAATTGCTATATCAGAGGTCCATTTCGAACCACCAAACCCAAGCAATATAACTCCTGCATAACATAATACCCATACAGAAACCAACATGATTAGCATATTTATCGCTATAAGGGACATCACTACCAAAACGATTATCGCGACTGTTATCATAATGGTGGATATCATTGGCGACCAAATTGATGCGGCTGAACTGACCTTTGTTAATATTGCAAACCCCATATCAACTATGCTTGAGGGTGAAATACCAGTACTTATTCCTAAAGCGTTTGCTGCAAGTTGTCTCATTGAGTTAATTATGGATTGCGATATGGCTGGGCCGTTGATTAAAAGGTAATAAAAAAAACCAATGACGGCAAAAAAGCGAACTATTTCAGCAAGTACGCCTGTCAACCCTTCCCCTTGCATCGCCATCATACCAAATGTCCAAACCATACTTATTAATACCAGCCCCCAGAAGAGCCAATTTGCATAGTCAGCAATTACTGTTGTCCATGTGCTGGCTACTTGTTGAAACCTATCTAACAAAGTATCAAGTAGCCCGCTACTATCTAATTGACCAGCATAGGCATTTATAGAAAAGAAAAGTATGATACCTAAAAAGGTGAGCTTACTTACTATTTTCATGATTACCACTCTCGTTTAGGGCTCGGATTATTATTACTCCGTAGAGCACATTTATCGTATTTATGTTCATCTAATTTATTATCTTGCGTCGATAAACAATCTTTATCATTTTTGTCGCAAGAACATAGGGTCAATAAACTGATTAGAATAAACACAATCAAAAGATTATCTTTCATTATGCTTTTCCTCACCAAATTCTCTTCGGGCTTGGTGTATTCTCTCCAGCTAACGCTTTTTCATCAGCGGCTATCTGTTGTGATTCTTTATCTGCCTGAGCCTGTGCCAGCGTTGCAGCAGCGTTTTGCTGTGTTACCAGAAGCGAGCGGATTTGCAGTAACTGGTTTGTCTGTGCGCTGGCAAGCTGGTTTGCCGCCTGAATAGCTTCCATTTGCCCTTGTGCACTGCTTGCCTGAGTTTGTAATTCGGCAAGGTTATCAGCATCGCTCTGCAGGGTGTTCTGCTGTTCGTCAATTACCTTAAATACTGCGTCATTGGCCTTTTTACGTGCCTCTGAGCTGTTCTGTTCAGCTTCACGCAGTGCGCTAATTTCAGACGCGGTACATTCAACATTGCTGTTAAAGCAAGGTGATGACCTGTAGTAGTTAACATCCTGATATCGTTTCAGGTACGAATCGAGACTCCCGGTCTGATTCTTATAGTAATTAAGGGTATCCTGCGCCTGCAGCAATTTATTAATTGTTGAATTTGCCTGGTCCCATATATAGGCCGAAGGTGCTACCGTATTTTTAAGCATGTTTTCATACTGCTGCAGCTGCGTCTGATACTGCTGGATTTGTTTTGCTACGGCTTGAACGTTGTTAACTGCGCTGATTGTGGTCTGAACCACATTAGTTCCATCAATAACAGGAATGCCGGCTGTCACCGGTAATACCATGATGGACGCCAGGAAGGAAGCTACTAAGACTTTTTTAGCGGCTAAAATCCCTCTCGGTGATGAAAGTACTCGGAGCATTAACTTCATTTACCTACCTCAATTTCAACTTATTATTAATATTGAAAACTCGGATTTTTAACAGATGCAGATATTTAGGAAGCCATAAATTTATTTTTCCAAAATTCTATCCATAATATTTCTTAGTTCTTGTCTGGTTGATTCTATTTTAGCAAGCAACGTTTTAATCAATGTGGGTGAGAAATCAACCGTGCGAGGATCGTTAACTAACCACAGTTTAAGTAACCCACCAAGTCGACCAAGATCAGCATTTACCCGGCTAAGCTCTATAACCTGTTTAATATCTACAATAGATTCAACTTGATAACCCATTGCGACTTTACGAATAAAACTCGCTACACTTAAGCCAGATGCTTCCGCATTTTCCTGGATTCGCGCTTTTTCCTCTGGCAAACAATAAACTTTTATTGGCGTACTATTTTTTCTAGTCTGAGTAACTTTCATATAGCTCTCCATACAGGCGGTAGCCTGGTAGCCTCGCAGAGCAGGACGCCCTTGAGCCGCGATGCGGCGAATAGGGAGTGGTAAAGTTGGAACACCGTAGCGGTGGGCCTACTTTACATGTCCTGCCCTGCAGTTGCCGTTGTATATCTGTGCACGACAATGTGTATTTCGGTGTACATGTTGTGTTTCCTTAGAGTATTGATGCAGGATTCCTCGAGTAAAATTATTCGATATATAGTGCGCCTCGGTCACCGTCTCAGTGGTTATAAACTCAGCCATAACTGATTTCATCGCCCCTAACTCTCAAGAAAAATTATCGGATTTTAGCGGCTAAAATTTTTAAAGCCCCCCAACAACAGCTAACAAATTGTTTTATATGCAAAAAAAATAATCTACCTCATGTGTCAATAATACAAATACAAGCTATAAATGCTTACAAAACAAATCGTTTTCAAAAGAAACAGATGACATTTAGAAAAATGTATTTTTTAGCTAAGCAAATCTCAATAAAAAATTAACATTAAAAATTGAACAGTGATAATCAGGAAAGTAATTAGAGACCCCATCGAGTTCATCCACAATATCTATCCCTTAACTACAGGTTAATTTTTATATAGGTTAAACCTACAGGAAAACACTACAGGGTGCTCTATAACCCTTTGTTATAAATTGATTTTACAACCATCCAAGCGACAAAACATGCGCACCCCGAGACAAAACATGCGTAAACTGAGACAGAATATGCGCAGAATACTTTGTTTGAAGCGGGACAGAATATGCGTGGATAACTTTCTTCATCCCCAAGCTTACACACACTTATAAAGTGTCAGTTGATAGAGGTTCATAACGTTTCAATATCCCTCAGTTCTGTGTTTTTTCCTTCGTGGTACTTGAGGAGCACTTGGTTTTATAAGAAGTCCTTTTTCAGTTGGTGTAGCGTCTAGCCCCGGCCATGCCTGCTGTACCTTTTCAAGCCCATCATTAAACCGTCGCTTAAAGTCTTTGACATCGGCATAATTAGATCCCATTTGCTCCATCAAACCTGACCAAGGGATAACTGTGACTCGCTTTAAATAACTCACCCGATAAGTCGCCCAGCAATATATATCTAAGGCCATCGGAGAACGTTTAATCAGCCGCAGAACCCTCATATCCAACGGAACAGGTTTATCTATTATTAGTTGAAAAAATTTAGGCGAAAGTTCTACCCAAGATTGACTCAATAAATTTCGTTCAGGATAATCTGTACTCCACCAAATATGTGAAATATCGGCGACCCTAGCTCCCATTTCATCTTCACAAATATATCCATTTTCCTCATTTATCTCTGCTGACATAATACTAATCGTCGTTTTGAATAATCTCCGCATCTGTTCACGAAGCGGGACAATAGAGCCATTTTTACCACCGCTTGAACGTAGCCCCAGTGCTTCCATAAAACGTCGCTGAGATCGTCCTAATTCAAGCTTACGAACTTCCTGTTCAGTGATAATACCTTTGTCTAATTTTGATTTATTTCTAATTGCCTGAGTACTAATCCAAACCAATAGTAATCGAGCATAACAACCGTAAGGCAAACCTACTGCTGATGGTGCCATCATATGCATGGTTAAATTACCATTTTTACGGCTCCACTCATTCAATCTTGGCTTGCTGTGTGGCAGGGTTGCCTTAATTAAAAACCGAGCAATGAAACCAATTTCATTAGCCTCCAGAGCACTGCACTCATGTATAGCGATGAGTTTATCTACATATCTTGTATTTAACTTTACCTTATCGTTTGTCACAGAGACGTTTTTTTTCTGAGTCGTTTCCCAAGACTGAACATCTATTACATTTTTAATCGTCATGATGCTTCACACTGACCACATAAAACCGGGTCTTGCTGCCTTTAAAGCAGATCTGCGCTTTGCTTCTATCCAGTTTTCAACCTCCGCTAAATCCCACGCAACACTTCGGCTCGTCAAAACAATACGCTGAGGAAACTCACCACGTTGTTCCAGGTTATAGATCGTTCGATCAGACAAAGGAATCATGCTGAGTAGGGTCTTACGATTAATTAGGGTCTTATGTGCTAGTTCTTGCATGTGTTGGTCTCCTGTTAGTTGCTGAGACCTGACTATGCCAATATTTTTTAGACATTGAATTGGACGTTTTGGCAGATTAGGTTGATTCTTTAATTTATTTTCAAATTAACAAAGAACAGCTGCCTGCCATTACAAGTAGTTGCCAATAGACTCATTACTTAACCAGTAGTAACATAACCCCAATCTGTATATGAGGGATGTGGCAAATGGCATATATCGAAAGTGAAAAGAATGTAAGTGATCGCTTAGGTATGTACTTTATCTCTGTCTGGGAAGATTGCGATACCGTTGTTGCCGCTGGCATACGGGAATTTCGAGAGCGATGGGCAAACTACACCGTACATTCAAAAAGAAAGGACCCACGAAGCCATTTGAAGGATATTTTATCCTACGACAAACGAGAAGCGGATAAGCGTCCTATTGGAGAACTTATCTTAGAGGTTATTGATCCTAAGGTATCAGCATTCCTTAACTCTCTTCCTGAGAGTCATTTTCAATTCTTTCCTATCCCCTATACGAATATTGCTCACTCTCCCTTACCACGTTCAAATGATAAATTTACCAGTACTGAAAGCGTCCTTAGTTGTTCGCCTATTAAATATGGTTCTAAATTTAAAGAAGATACTCCGATAACCAATCTAGTGATGGTTATGGGTATCAAAAATGCTCATGATGTTATTAAACAGCAACTAAGGCGTTTTGAAAAAACGGAACATCAATATCGACCTATTGATCTTAAGTTTCAAGCAACCGTGGATAATCTGCTTGAGCTATTATGGCAGCTTCACCTTACACCGACGCGCTTCAAGCAACACAGTGCAGACACAAAACTCAATGCGCGACGAAAGCAAACTTTCTGCGAGCTGTGTGGCCAAAGAAATGAACTTGCAGAATATTTCTATAAACTAGATAACAATATGCTAGAACTGGAAGATGAGATAGAAAGTCACAACGAACAGAATCCTGATAATCAGAAAAAACTACAACTCAGCCACAGGTATTGCTCTTACCATAAACCGAAACACAAAAATGGTTGTACGTGGAACTCCGCTTACAAGAGTGCTCTGCACTCAAAAGACCAATTCGAGAATGAATTTCAGAGATTGCAACTTCACATTGTCAGAGTCGAAGAGCTTAAAGTCATTTCAAGAGATGAACTAGTTGACCTTTATTTCTATCATTTCCTCCAAGATAAATGCGTCACTCAGGAACAAAGTGACGCATTTTTCCATTACGTTAGGGATAATTTTAATTACCCAATCGTACTTAAGGAAGAAACAGAAAGACTCATTCATGAAGCAGCCGTGCGCTTGACTGGAGCTGGTACGACTCTTGGAGCTGATGATATCGGAAAACTGCGAGATATCGCTCGCCACATGGTTGACTCACGATTAACAGATAGTAAGAAACGAATGCTCGTTCTTAAGAAACAAGGATTCAATCAGAGGCAAATTGCAGATAAATTAACGGAAATTGAGGGAAGAACTATTTCATCCCAGGCTGTTTCTAAGGCTTTGAAAAGTGTAGATAGTGATTTTAACATTTAAAACCATGGACCCTATCCGACCACAGATGGATTGACCTGCTCCCCATGAGCAACATATCTCAATGTTATCAATGTCGTTATCATTGTCCGCTCCTAACAGGCAGGAGATGTTCGTGGCCCAGCAGAACGCCCCTGTTTGATGGCCTTCATTCTGCAGCAACCGGACGGCTGCTTAGAGCGAGAATCAGACATTAGCTTAATTTCAGAAATGACGATTTGTGATTGAACCTCATTATTATGAAATCTATACAAAAGCAAGCATAAAAACTCCACTGGTGTAGAATCGAATTCGGTTAAACCCGCTCTCACCGGAGTTTTACAGAACGGAGCCGCGGGAAAACAAGCTTGTTCTACCTTGGTGTGGGATCATCAGTTCGCACGCATCCGCTATAAGTGGTATCAGCATCGGTTGGGGAAACCACAACATTTAGAGTTATCCACTGAAACGGAGGATAAGTCGCCAGGGCTGGGCGGCAGTTCGGTAATATACGCTCAGTGCTTATATGCGCTCAGTGTTTAAATGAGAAAATCAAAACTTGAAGGGGGTTGCGCTGTCCGTAAGCATGCGCTGTAATCTGTTCATACTGGCAGGCACTGTCCGTCGCTGATACGGTGAGTGAAATCAGTCAGGCACGGCGTCACTTCCTGTGACAGCGTCTGTAACTTTTTTTGCTGGGAGAAGGATGGCCAGCACTATTACCATCTCTTGCGTGGCATTGACTTAATTTCCGTGTTTAACGTTTAATAAAAAGGATGCGATATGTTACATAAAAAAGCCAGTCAGGATAACGTTTCCTTCGGGCTTGCAGTACTGAAATATTACCTCCGTTTCAATTCGAAAAACAACCTGCAGGATGCAAACGTGACCGCTGAAGAACTTGTCAGTGAACTGGTCAATATACTCAAAGACACAAAATTCCTATGCACGGGTGAAATAAAATCCAACTTCCCAGGGATCGATGCTCTAGATGAAAATAAAAGGCTGGGACTTCAGATATCCCATGAAAATACAAGTAAAAAAATAAATGAAACTATCGATGTCATCAGGAATAATAATGTCAATAAAGCGATTGACGTTCTTTATTTCTTCATCACCTCCAGGAAACAAAAAAAATACACCATTAAAGCGCAGTGCCCTGGATTGTGCACGGTGGTGAAAAACATACTGGATTTTGACGATCTTGCAAGACTGCTGTCTAAAGATGCAGACAGACTGTCCCGCGCTGAAACACTGCTCAAAAAGGCGATGCCGCGTCTTTATACTGATGTAAAAGCAAAGCATCAGGCAATGCTTGACTGTATTCTTGTCTCAAGAAATGAACTTGATCGTCAGGTTTTCCACGCCAACAGGGTTTTAGAAACACCTGAAGACATGCTGAATTCGCTCAGGGAAATAAGGATAGCCATTCAGAAAGGAGGCGTCATGAATAAGGCTGATGTCATTGTTTCTGAAGCCTTCATGGAAATAATAAAACTGATCATGGCTGCTGAAACCGATATAGCTGAAAAATATAACATGGGTTTCAGGAAGTACAAGGCAGGAGTCATACCGGCATGGGATTACCCTGAGGCTGGGAACTGTATTGATATTTTAATGAGCATACGTGATGGTATCAGTCACCAGATAAGTATAATAGATCATGAAATCAGAAAGTTAGAAATCCTTGCAAGCTGAAGATACTGTTTTTTTACGGCTCTATTGTATAATCTGGCAATAGAGCTGACCCGCTTTATCCTAGTGTCTTGATACGCGTACGGCAGGGGCCGGATGACAGTCTGGCGGCAAGAGCAGAATTATTATTTATTCGATGATGTGCAGAGAGTTATCTGTAGTGTTTAACTAAAACTGGTCACCACTGTGGTAACCCACTGTTATACTCATGTGGCCTGAGCGTGCTGTAATACCTAACGATATAGTCCATTATTGCGTGAGCGGGTTGCAGGCAGCTGACCAGTCCCAGTTCTTTCATGAGTCTGCCAGCAGCCAGCGCCACATCTGATATCCTCTCCGGGTTGCCATGGTGGCGATGCTCTCTGCCCCAGCCGAACCGTGACTTGGCCAGCACCCCCCGTTGATTGACACAGATTGTTCTCAGTAACTTCCACTTTTAGCACAGAGCTGCCTGTCAAATTTAGTTTAGCTCTCTCCGTAGTGTGTCAGATTAAGTCTAAGCTCACACATTACGCAACCCACTCATCTATCATATCAGCCCAATCCTGTAGCATTGATGCTCTTTGCTCTCGATATTCAGCTTTGTTGTAGACTGCCCTCACCCCTTTCTGTTCATGTGCCAGGCATTTTTCGATCCAGTCAGTATTGTACCCGGCCTCATGCAGCAGAGTGCTCGCAGTTCTACGGAGATCATGAGGTCCAAATTTAACGAGTGACTGGCCTTCTTTCTGCGCTGCCTTGTATGTTAAAGTCATTACGCGGTTCATCGTCGCACTGCTCATTGGAGCATCGGAATCATAACGAGAAGGAAGAATGTAGTCAGAACCACCGGCAAATGTTTTCAAAGCAATCAGAATATCCATAGCCTGGCGAGACAAAAATACCAAGTGTGGGTTACGCCGTTTCATTCGCTCCTTAGGGATCGTCCACAACGCTTCAGTAAAGTTAATTTCATTCCAGGTTGCATTAGTTAATTCGCTTTTACGTACCATAGTCAACAAGAGAAGCTTTACCGCAGCACGAATCTGAGGCGTTGTTCCTACTTTTTCCATGTACCGGTACATCAAACCGATCTCAGCCGGCGTTAATGTTCGGTCTCTCGGCTCAAATCGAGCGATACTTGCAGGCCGAACCAAATCAGCGGGATTCTCGACTTTCTGCCCTCTTTCTATTGCCCATCGATATACCTGGAGCACAATATCACGCGTATGCACTGCTGTTGCAGGTGCCCCTCTCTCCACTATCGCATCAGTAAGCGCTCTTAAGTCTTCATGGGTAATTTCTGTTAGCTTTTGGTTGCCAAATTTTCCCTCTAACTCTCGGGCATAGACTGAGCGACGCATATCCCGGGTGGAGTCGGCCATCTGATAGCCACGCAGCCATTTCTGAGCCCAGGCACCAAAAGTTTCAGCATCTTTCGTTCTCGCCTTAGCTCGGGCTTTCTCTTTGGCCGGAGACTTTCCATCAGTAACCATTCGCTTCGCTTCATTGAGACGCTCACGTGCTTCAGCTAACGTTATGCCTCCTACTCCGTAGCGGCCAAAGGTAATGGTTTCTTGCCTGCCATTGATCGAGTAGTTGTAGCGAAAGGAGATTGACCCTGCGGTTGTGACGGCAACATAGAGGCCATCACGGTCATTGACTTTGTAAAGTTTATCTTTGGGTTTGAGATTGCGTAGCTTAGTATCAGTCAGCATGTTTCAACCTATTATTCTTGTTTGATACCATGCTGAAAAACCTCTAAATAACTGGAGTTTTATACTTATAAAACAAATATATATAAAAAATTAATACCATGCCCCATCAAAAACTCTCAGCATGGTATCGGGCGTAATCCATGGCATTACCAATGAATCATACCCATCAAAATACCACGGTCAAACCGTGCTTGGCGTTGCCAGACATTGCCAAAAATGACTAAGCCAAAAACAAAAAAAGTCCGCAATTACGCGGACTTAAGTATGGTTTAGTGCCTGTTAGTGCCAGACGTTTCTGGTTGGGGAATCATTCCCACTCGATCGTTGCTGGCGGCTTACCGCTGATGTCATACACCACGCGGGAGATACCGTTCACTTCATTGATAATGCGGTTAGAGACGCGGCCGAGGAAATCATACGGCAGGTGCGCCCAGTGCGCGGTCATGAAGTCGATGGTTTCCACCGCACGCAGGGAAACCACCCAGTCGTATTTACGGCCATCGCCCATCACGCCGACGGAGCGAACCGGCAGGAACACGGTGAACGCCTGGCTCACTTTGTTGTACAGGTCAGCTTTGTGCAACTCTTCGATGAAGATAGCGTCGGCGCGACGCAGCAGGTCGCAGTACTCTTTCTTCACTTCGCCCAGCACGCGCACGCCGAGGCCCGGACCCGGGAACGGATGACGGTAGAGCATATCGTACGGCAGACCCAGCTCCAGACCGATCTTACGCACTTCGTCTTTGAACAGCTCGCGCAGCGGCTCAACCAGCCCCATCTTCATCTCTTTCGGCAGGCCGCCCACGTTGTGGTGAGATTTGATGACGTGCGCTTTACCGGTAGCGGAAGCGGCAGATTCGATAACGTCAGGGTAGATGGTGCCCTGCGCCAGCCATTTGACGTCGTCCAGTTTCAGCGCTTCTTCGTCGAACACTTCCACGAAGACGCGGCCGATAATCTTACGTTTCGCTTCTGGATCGTTCTCGCCTTTCAGCGCGTCGAGGAAGCGCTGCTCGCCTTCGACGTGAACAATGTTCAGGCCAAAGTGGTCGCCGAACATGTCCATCACCTGCTGGGCTTCGTTCAGACGCAGGAGACCGTTATCCACGAATACGCAGGTCAGGTTTTTGCCGATGGCGCGGTGCAGCAGCATCGCGGTCACCGAAGAGTCCACGCCGCCGGAGAGGCCGAGGATCACTTTGTCATCGCCAACCTGCTGGCGGATACGCTCAACGGCGTCGTCGATGATTTTCGCCGGGGTCCACAGGGCTTCGCACTGGCAGATGTCGCGCACGAAGCGCTCCAGCATACGCATCCCCTGACGGGTATGGGTCACTTCCGGGTGGAACTGCACGCCGTAGAAGCGTTTTTCTTCGTTGGCCATAATGGCGAACGGGCAATTGTCGGTGCTGGCGACGGTGACGAAGTCAGACGGGATGGCGGTGACTTTGTCGCCGTGGCTCATCCACACGTCCAGCAACGGTTTGCCGTCCGCGGTCAGAGAGTCTTCGATACCGCGCACCAGCGCGCTGTCGTTAACCACTTCAACCTGCGCGTAGCCAAACTCACGCTCGTTAGAGCCTTCTACATGGCCGCCCAACTGCATCGCCATGGTCTGCATACCGTAGCAGACGCCAAATACCGGCACGCCGGCTTCGAACACATACTGCGGCGCGCGCGGGCTGTTCTCTTCGGTGGTGCTTTCCGGGCCGCCGGAAAGAATGATGCCGCTTGGATTAAATTCGCGGATCTGTGCTTCCGTGACATCCCATGCCCACAGCTCACAGTAGACGCCCAGCTCACGCACGCGACGCGCCACCAGCTGAGTATACTGTGACCCGAAGTCGAGAATGAGAATGCGATGTTTATGAATATTTTCCGTCATTGACGCTAATTCCGAGGCAAGTGAAACAGAGTAAATAAATCGCCCGACGCAAGGTCGGGCGAAGAAATCAGGAGCCCAGACGGTAGTTCGGGGACTCTTTGGTGATGGTCACGTCGTGAACGTGGCTTTCCTGAATGCCCGCACCGCTGATGCGTACGAATTCAGCTTTGGTACGCAGCAGGTCAATGGTACCACAGCCGGTCAGCCCCATACAGGAGCGCAGGCCGCCCATCTGCTGGTGAATGATCTCTTTCAGGCGGCCTTTATAGGCCACGCGGCCTTCGATACCTTCCGGCACCAGTTTGTCAGCGGCGTTATCGCTCTGGAAGTAGCGGTCAGAGGAGCCTTTCGACATCGCGCCGAGGGAGCCCATCCCGCGATAGGATTTGTAAGAGCGGCCCTGGTAGAGTTCGATTTCGCCCGGGGATTCTTCGGTACCGGCCAGCATGGAGCCGACCATCACTGCCGCCGCACCGGCCGCGATCGCTTTAGCGATGTCGCCGGAGAAACGGATACCGCCGTCGGCGATAACCGGAATACCGGTGCCTTCCAGTGCTTCCACCGCGTCGGAAACCGCGGTGATCTGCGGCACGCCTACGCCAGTCACGATACGGGTAGTACAGATGGAGCCCGGGCCGATGCCCACTTTCACCGCGCTGCAGCCGGCTTCCGCCAGCGCGCGCGCGCCTGCGCCAGTGGCGACGTTGCCGCCGATGATTTGCAGGTCCGGGTATTTCGCGCGCGTTTCACGAATACGTTGCAGAACGCCTTCGGAGTGGCCGTGAGAGGAGTCGATCAGCAGGACGTCAACGCCCGCAGCCACCAGCGCGTCAACGCGCTCTTCGTTGCCCGCGCCGGCGCCGACCGCAGCGCCTACGCGCAGACGGCCCTGCTCATCTTTACAGGCATTCGGTTTACGTTCCGCTTTCTGGAAGTCTTTTACGGTGATCATCCCTCGCAGGTGGAAGCTTTCATCCACAACCAGCGCCTTCTCAACGCGTTTTTCGTGCATCTTCGCAAAGACCACTTCACGGCTTTCACCTTCACGAACGGTAACCAGACGCTCTTTCGGGGTCATGTAGACGCTGACCGGCTGGTTCAGATCGGTGACGAAACGCACGTCGCGGCCAGTGATGATGCCGACCAGCTCGTTCTCTTCGGTAACCACCGGGTAGCCGGCGAAGCCGTTACGCTCGGTCAGCTCTTTCACTTCACGCAGGGTGGTGGTCGGCAGAACGGTCTGCGGGTCGGTGACCACGCCGGACTCATGTTTCTTCACGCGGCGAACTTCTTCCGCCTGGCGCTCGATGGACATGTTTTTGTGAATAAAGCCGATGCCGCCTTCCTGTGCCAGGGCAATAGCCAGACGCGCTTCCGTTACGGTATCCATGGCTGCGGAGAGCATAGGAATATTCAGACGAATGGTTTTCGTCAGCTGAGTGCTGAGATCGGCTGTATTCGGCAGAACGGTAGAATGAGCGGGAACGAGGAGGACGTCGTCAAACGTCAGGGCTTCTTTAGCGATACGTAGCATGGGCAATATCTCGACCAGGGTGGATAAATATTGCCGTGGCATTATACAGAGCGTAACCGATTGCATCTACCCTTTTTTGCAAATAATACTTGCCATCCCCTCTGAGCGCGTTACTATCGACTGAATAACCTGCTGATTTAAAGTTTGATCTTGCTCACATGTTACCCTCTCAATCCCCCGCAATTTTTACCGTTAGCCGCCTCAATCAGACGGTGCGTCTGCTGCTTGAGCGCGAAATGGGCCAGGTCTGGATCAGCGGCGAGATCTCTAACTTCAGCCAGCCTTCTTCCGGCCACTGGTACTTCACCTTAAAAGACGATAACGCCCAGGTGCGCTGCGCGATGTTTCGCAACAGCAACCGCCGGGTCACGTTTCGCCCACAGCATGGGCAGCAGGTGCTGGTTCGCGCCAACATCACCCTGTATGAGCCGCGCGGCGACTACCAGATTATCGTCGAAAGCATGCAGCCCGCCGGCGAAGGGTTGCTGCAGCAGAAGTATGAGCAGCTGAAAGCGCAGTTAACCGCGGAAGGGCTGTTCGATCAAAAACATAAGCAGGCGCTCCCCTCCCCCGCCCGCTGCGTCGGGGTCATCACCTCGAAAACCGGCGCCGCGCTGCACGATATTCTTCATGTCCTCAGACGCCGCGACCCCGGGCTGCCGGTGATCGTCTACCCGACCGCGGTCCAGGGTGACGATGCCCCCGGGCAGATTGTGCGCGCCATCGCGCTGGCGAACGCGCGTCAGGAGTGTGACGTGCTGATTGTCGGACGCGGCGGCGGTTCGCTGGAGGATCTGTGGAGTTTTAACGATGAGCGGGTGGCGCGCGCTATCTTCGCCAGCCAGATCCCTATCGTCAGCGCCGTCGGCCATGAAACCGACGTCACTATCGCTGATTTTGTTGCCGACCTGCGAGCGCCGACCCCTTCTGCCGCCGCGGAGATCGTCAGCCGTAATCAGCAGGAGCTGCTGCGCCAGCTACAGGCCGGGCAGCAGCGGCTGGAGATGGCGATGGACTATTTCCTCGCCAGTCGCCAGCGCCGTTTTACCCAGTTGTTCCATCGTCTGCAGCAGCAGCACCCGCAGCTGCGGCTGGCTCGCCAGCAGACCGCACTGGAACGCCTGCGCCAGCGGATGCGCATCGCCGTGGAATCGCAGCTTAAACGCGCCGAGCAGCGGCAAAAGCGCACTGTTCAGCGCCTGAATCACTATAACCCGCAGCCGCGTATCCACCGGGCGCAATCGCGCGTCCAGCAGCTGGAATACCGGCTGGCGGAAACGATGCGTGGCCGCCTCAGCGAGCGGCGTGAACGGTTTGGTCACGCGGTGACCCATCTGGAGGCGGTGAGTCCCTTAGCCACCCTGGCGCGCGGCTATAGCGTCACTTCGGTGAGCGACGGCACGGTGTTGAAGCAGACAAAACAGGTCAAAACCGGCGATCTGCTCACCACCCGCCTGAAAGACGGCTGGGTCGAAAGCGAAGTGAGGCAGATTGCGCCGGTGAAAAAAACGCGGGCCAGAAAGCCATCGCCGCCTAAACCAGCGGAATAAACTCCACCCGTTTTTTCGAGATCAGGCCGTGCCCGTGCTGGCAAAAGTAATCCACCGCGCCGCACGCCTTCAGCACCTCCAGCGGCTGGTGGCATTCCGGGCAGCGCGCCTCAAGGGCAAATACCCTTTCGCACTGAGCGCAATGCGCGCTGCTGCCTTTGACATCTAACGGCGCGTGGCACAGAGGGCAATCAAGTTCCATAACCATTCCTTTCAACGTTTATCTGCACCTATTTTATCATGTTCCGGGTTTAATGAGGGCCGCGTAATTCCTGCTGCAACCTGAGCAGCCATTCCACTTCCTCAAGCCGACGCCGCGTCAGCCCGGCCACGCTTTCGGGCGCCCGGGTAAACACATTCTCCGCGCCAAGGATCTGCTCATCGAGACAGTGCGCATAGATCGCTCCGGGCCGGGTCCAGCGCTGGATCCGCTCGCCGTCCTGTAGCGTCGCCACCTCGCCATCAGGGGCGCGATCGAGGGCAAGCAGTCGCCCGTCCCGCAGCCCTATCCGCATTCCCTTTTGCCCGCCCGCGGGACCGGCATATTTGTTAAGCCAGATATTCAGCGGGATATCGCCCAGCCGTCCCTGCAGATGCGCCTCTCCCTCGGCAGTGACCGTATCCCCATGAGCAATATCTCGGCCGAGAGGGTCTTTCGCCGCCCGAACGGCGAGGTCCAGCGTCACATCGCCCCCGCAGTCGAGCAGCGTTTCCCGCAGCATCGCCAAGACATGGGTACCGATATCGAGGATCACGCCGTCAGGATGACGCAGCCGCCGGCTATCCAGCTCGCCGGTGGCAAAGTTAAGCGCGACCGGTTCTCCGGCAGCGTTAAAGCCGCTTGGCTCCTGCAAATAGCCTTCTATCCAGGCGATATCCTGCGCTGAAAGGTGCGGCGGCGGCAGGCCGCTGCCCTCCTCTTCCGCCTGCCACGGCGGAGCAAGAGCGTTCAGGGCTAACCCACGCGCCATCCAGTGGTCGAGGGCCAGCACCCGACCGGCCTCCCCCGCCGGCGCCAGCAGCGCCCGCAGCCGCGCGGCCTGCTCAAGGTTGGCCACTATCGGTTTCTCCACCACGATGCGGGGAATGGCGCTGGCTAACGCCCTCTCCAGCACGGGCAGGTGCTGGAGGGATGACGTGGTGATAAAGAGCGTATCCAGGGGTTTGGCCAGCAACGCCGACAGCGAACTGCAGCGCTGGATCCCCGGCAGCGCTCTGCTGCTGTCCAGGTCATAGCCCTGGCAGCTGTCAATACGGTATCCGAGGCGACGCAGCGCGGGTAAATAGGCGGTTTCCACCACCGCGCCGAGGCCGATAAATCCTATTTGCATGTTTAGTCCACCCCTGAGCCGATCTGTTCCCGGCGAAGTATCGCGGGATTATGGCGGATGGTTTTGACATTTACCGGCATGGCGGCCACAAAAAAACCCGCCGAAGCGGGTTTAATGATTATTTGCTTTTCTTGATGTGCTTGATCAGGCGCTTACGTTTCCGCATCTGGTTCGGCGTCAGGGTGTTGCGCTTGTTGGCGAACGGGTTTTCCCCTTCCTTGAACTGGATACGGATTGGCGTACCCATCACGTCCAGGGATTTACGGAAATAGTTCATCAGATAGCGCTTGTAGGAATCCGGCAGATCCTTCACCTGGTTACCGTGGATCACCACGATAGGCGGGTTGTAGCCCCCGGCGTGGGCATATTTCAGCTTCACGCGACGGCCGCGAACCAGCGGTGGCTGATGATCTTCCGCCGCCATGTTCATGATCCGGGTGAGCATCGCGGTGCTTACGCGGCGGGTTGCGCTATCGTAGGCTTCACGTACCGATTCAAACAGGTTGCCGACGCCGCTGCCGTGCAGAGCGGAGATGAAGTGCACCCGGGCAAAGTCGATAAAGCCCAGACGATAGTCGAGAGTCTCTTTCACCTGCTCCTTCACTTCCTGGCTCAGGCCGTCCCATTTGTTGACGACGATCACCAGGGAGCGGCCGCTGTTGAGGATAAAGCCCAGCAGCGACAGATCCTGATCGGAGATGCCTTCGCGGGCATCAATCACCAGCAGCACGACGTTGGCGTCTTCAATCGCCTGCAGCGTCTTGATGACCGAGAATTTCTCCACCACGTCAGTAATTTTACCGCGCTTGCGCACCCCGGCGGTATCGATGAGCACGTATTCGCGCTCGTCACGCTGCATCGGGATGTAAATGCTGTCGCGGGTGGTGCCCGGCATATCATAGACCACCACGCGATCTTCGCCGAGGATGCGGTTGGTGAGCGTCGATTTACCGACGTTAGGACGTCCGACAATCGCCAGCTTGATCGGCAGATCCTGCGGATTGAAATCGTCTTCCGGTTCTTCTTCCGCTTCACCGTTCTGCTCAGCTTCGAATTTTGCCCAGTATTCGGCGTCTTCATCCACTTCTTCCTGAGGATTAACCTCATCGACCCATGGCAGCAGGGCCTGCTCAAGCAGGCTGGTCACGCCGCGGCCGTGCGAAGCGGCAATAGGATAGATATCGCCCAGGCCGAGCGACCAGAAGTCCGCCATCGCCTGGTCGACGTCGATGCCGTCGGTTTTGTTAGCCACCAGGAAGGTGGGCTTTTCACGAGAGCGCAGGTGTTTAGCGATCGCGATGTCCGCCGGCATCAGGCCCGCGCGCGCATCGACCATAAACAGCACCACATCGGCCTCTTCGATTGCCAGCAGCGACTGCTCCGCCATCCGGGTTTCCACGCCCTCTTCCGTACCATCAATACCACCGGTATCGATACAGATGAATTCGCGGCCTTCGACTTCGGCCCGACCGTACTTACGGTCACGAGTCAGCCCCGGGAAATCCGCAACCAGCGCATCACGAGTGCGCGTCAGGCGGTTAAAGAGCGTGGATTTTCCAACGTTAGGGCGCCCGACAAGCGCGACCACAGGTATCATGTTAAATGCCTCATACAATCACTAAGCAACATCGTCATAACGACGTTTTTAAAAAAGTCAAAACGGCCCCTGTCTGCCAGGGGCCGTTTCTTAATCACTCACGACAGCGGTAATTAACGCGTAATCGCGTACAGCGTACCGTCTTTCGCCTGGATCAGCAGTCGACCATCGGCCACAACCGGGTCGGTCAGGAAACCGGAGCTGTCCACTTTCTGCTGCGCCACAAAATGGCCATCTTCCGGGTTCACCCAGTGCATATAGCCTTCGCTATCGCCGACCACCAGATTGCCATTATACAACACCGGCGCGGTCAGCAAACGGTGCAGCAGATCGCTTTGTGTCCACAGGGTCACGCCGCCATCGGTAGTCAGCGCCAGCAGGCGGTCATTCTGGTCAACCAGATAGATACGGTTGCCATCGACGATAAAATCATTCACCGAACCCAGCTCGCGTTTCCACATAATCTGGCCGCTGCGCAGATCCAGCGCGGTCAGGTTACCGTTGTAAGCCAGCGCATAGACAACGCCGTTGACGATAATCGGCGTGGTGTCGACGTCGCTCAGACGGTCGATTTCCGTCGGCCCGGTGGCCGTGGAAATACGCTGCTGCCAAATCATCTGCCCCTGCTGCATCAATACCGCGCTGACGCGGCCATTGTCGCCGCCCACGATCGCCGCGCCGTAGGCGGTGGCCGGAGCGGATTCGCCGCGCAGGGAGAGCGCAGGCATATCCAGGTTAACCGTCCACTTCACGGCGCCATCGGTCTCATTCAGCGCCTGCAGCTGGCCGTTACTGGTGTGGACCAGCACCATGCCATCGCTCACCACCGGGCGCGACAGCGCTTCGCCGGCGACGCGGGTTTGCCAGGCCACGGTACCATCGCTGGTATTCAGCGCATACAGCTGCGCTTTCTCACTGCCGATATAAACATGGCCGCCCGAGACGGTCACACCGCCGGAAAGCAGCGCCGGGGTGCGCGAGAACCAGCCATCTTTCTCCGCCAGATTCACCGACCACACCTCTTTGCCGTCGTCAGCGCTCAGCGCTTTGACGGTGCCTTTACGGTCAGCGGCATAGACTACGCCGTCGGCGAAGGCCGGATGAAGGTTAGAGTAAAATTCGCCGATACCATCGCCAACCGAGGTGCTCCAGGACGTGGACGGCGTAAACTGGTTTTCTACCGTCGGCAGCGGTGACATTTTCACCACATCTTCTTCGCTATTAAACAGCGAACACCCGCTCAGCAAGGTAACGGAAAGCAGCCCTGGCAAAAGTAATTTACGCAATTGCATCGAGTCCCTCTCAGATGGACAAATTATTCATTTTCATACGCATCATTTCGCTGAGCGCAGGAGAAGCATCGCTTTTCACGCCAGCTTCCCACGCCGCACGGGCCCCTTGCTTATCGCCTTTGCTCAACAGAATTTCGCCGCGCAAATCAGCCACAATCGCGGTCCAACCTTCGCCTTTAATGCTGTCGAGGGTTTTCAGCGCCGCATCAGCCTGCTTCATCTGCAGCTGAACGCGGGCAAGACGCATACTGATAACCGATTTCAGGTTATCATCAGACGCGGCCGCCAGCCCCTGCTGAAGCTGCTTTTCGGCGTTCGGCAGATCGTTCTGTTCAACAAAATGCTGTGCCAGCTCGAGAGAGGCGAAGGCGCCGTAGGTATTTTTATTGTCAGCCGCGAACTTCTCCGCCCCTGACAGCACGTCTGGCGTATTTGATTTCAGCGCGGAAGTCGCCTTTTCGTAAGCCAGCGACGCGTCTCTGGCGGTATCCTGCTGATGGGAGGTCCAGTAGCGCCAGCCAACCAGCGCGCCAATCCCTAAAATCACCCCGACCGCCAGCGCTTTGCCGTTTTCGGCAAAGAAGCGCTTCAGCGCATCGACCTGATCGTTCTCGTTGTTAAAAGTTTCCACGCAGTCCTTCTCCTGACTAATAATTCCCGGGAGATTAACCCAGAAGTGTGCGCAAATGCGCGGCAACGCTCTCCTGCGTTACGGTAGTTTGCTCACCTGAGCGTAAATCCTTCACTACCACGTTTCCGTCAGCGATCTCTGACTCACCCACCACCAGGGCGATACGTGCGCCCCATTTATCGGCACGGGCGAACTGCTTCTTAAAGTTGCCGCCGCCGTGGTTGGTCATCAGTTTCACGCCGGGCAGCGCATCGCGAACCTGCTCAGCCAGACGCATGGCGGCGGACTGAGTATCGGTCCCGGAGGCTACCAGGTATATATCGACAACAGGATCGGCTTTAAATTCCGGATTCACTGCCTGGACCAGTAAAACAAGACGTTCCAGACCCATGGCGAAGCCCACGCCCGGGGTGGCACGACCGCCAAGCTGCTCAACCAGGCCGTCGTAGCGGCCGCCGGCGCAGACGGTGCCCTGAGAACCGAGGCTGGTGGTCACCCACTCAAACACGGTGCGGTTATAGTAGTCGAGGCCGCGCACCAGGCGCTGGTTGACGGTATAGCGGATCCCGGCATCGTCAAGCAACGCGCACAGGCCGGCAAAGTGGGCTTTCGACTCTTCGTCGAGATAATCGCCGAGCGCCGGCGCGTCGTTCAGCAGCGCCTGCACGTCCGGGTTTTTGGAGTCCAGCACCCGCAGCGGATTGGTATACATCCGGCGTTTGCTGTCTTCATCAAGCTTATCGGTAAACTGCTCGAGATAAGCCACCAGCGCGTCGCGGTAGTTGGCGCGGGCTTCAAGAGAACCGATGGAGTTCAGCTCAAGGCTGACATGATCGGAGATGCCCAGCTCACGCCACCAGCGCGCGGTCAGCATGATCAGCTCCGCATCGATGTCCGGCCCCTGCAGGCCGAAAACTTCAGCGCCGATCTGATGGAACTGGCGGTAACGGCCTTTCTGCGGACGCTCGTGGCGGAACATCGGCCCGACGTACCACAGGCGCTGTTCTTGATTGTACAGCAGACCATGTTCGATGCCGGCTCGTACGCAGCCCGCCGTCCCTTCCGGACGCAGCGTCAGGCTGTCGCCGTTGCGGTCCTCAAAGGTGTACATCTCTTTTTCAACCACGTCGGTCACTTCGCCGATCGCGCGTTTGAATAACGGGGTCTGCTCTACAATCGGCAAACGGATTTCGCTGTAACCGTAGCTACCGAGCACCTGCTTCAGTGAGCCTTCAATGCGCTGCCAGAGAGCGGTTTCGCCCGGCAGATAATCGTTCATGCCACGGATGGCTTGAATGTTCTTTGCCACGTTTATTCTCTTTATATATACAAAAATGAACCCCGGCGCCTCGCGCCCGCAGGTTCAATCATACACGGGAAGCGTATCGCTTCCCAACACGTTATTTTGCTTCAAGCTGTTGAACGTCAATCCGACGGGCTTCATCGAGCATCGAGGCTTTGGCGCGGATCCGCGCTTCCAGCTGGTCGATCATGTCGTTGTTGTCCAGGCGATCTTTACGCACGCCGTCTTCATACAGGCCGCTTTTCTTGTTGCCGCCGGTCACGCCGAGGGTGGAAACCAGCGCTTCGCCCGGGCCGTTCACCACGCAGCCGATGATCGAAACATCCATCGGAGTGATGATATCTTCCAGACGTTGCTCCAGGGCGTTCACCGTCCCGATAACGTCAAACTCCTGACGCGAACAGGTCGGGCAGGCGATGAAATTAATACCGCGGGAACGAATACGCAGCGATTTGAGGATATCGAAGCCGACCTTGATCTCCTCCACCGGATCCGCCGCCAGCGAGACGCGCAGCGTATCGCCGATCCCTTCGGACAACAGCAGCCCAAGACCGATCGCCGATTTCACCGCGCCGCTGCGCGCGCCGCCCGCTTCGGTGATCCCGAGGTGCAGCGGTTGATCGATCTGTTTCGCCAGCAGGCGATAAGACTCTACCGCCAGGAAGACGTCGGAGGCTTTAACGCTGACTTTAAACTGATCGAAATTGAGGCGATCGAGATGATCGACGTGGCGCATGGCGGATTCGAGCAGCGCCTGCGGCGTCGGCTCGCCATATTTTTCCTGCAGATCTTTTTCCAGCGAGCCGGCGTTAACGCCGATGCGGATCGGGATATTTTTATCGCGCGCGCAATCTACGACCATGCGGATGCGCTCTTCGTTGCCGATGTTGCCCGGGTTGATACGCAGGCAGTCGACGCCGTATTCCGCGACTTTCAGCGCAATACGGTAGTCAAAGTGGATATCGGCGACCAGCGGGACGTTGACCTGCTGTTTGATCAGTTTGAACGCCTCGGCGGCGTCCATCGTCGGAACAGAGACGCGGACAATATCCGCGCCCACGCGCTCTAACGCTTTGATTTGATTTACGGTTGCCGCCACATCAGTGGTGCGCGTATTAGTCATTGACTGAACGGCGATGGGAGCCCCATCGCCAATTGGCACATTACCAACGTAAATACGTTTAGATTTTCTACGTTGAATCGGAGCCTGGTTATGCATGAAAAATCTCCCGCGTTACCCGTCTGTTACTGCGCCGGTGATGATTCGGCATTAAGGGTCAGACGCGCAACCTGGTTAGTTCTGATAAAACGACTTAAATCGACAGGCTTGCCCAGATACTGGATCTCTACCGCAGCCGGGGCGCCAATTTTCAGCTTATACGGCGCCTGACCGCTCAGGTTCAGGTTGCCGCCTTTACGCTGCAGGCCGCTGAACAGTTTTTTGCCGGTGGCATCGCTCACTTCCAGCCAGCAATCGGCGGAAAAGTTCATCACCAGATCCTGCGCCGCCGCCGGGTTCGTCACGTTCGCCTGATCGGTCGGCAATGGCGAGGCCGGGGTAGCCGGCGCCGTCGGCGCCGCGCCTGCGGTATCGACATTGGCCTGGGAAGGCGCGACAACGGCGTTATTGTCCGCCGGCGTCTGGGCCGGGGCGCTGGTGGTCGGGGCGCTGGCGGTATCGGTTGGCGCGCTGTTCGCAGCGCTATCGGCGGTCGGGGCTGCCGGGGCGCTGGTATCCAGCGGCACGCTCTGGCTGCTGGTGTCGCCGCTGTTCAGCTCAGCGGAAGACTGATCGGCCATGGTGGAGATCTCTTCCTGCTGCGCCTTATGGTCTTGCCACCACCAGGCGCCGCTCAGGCCGATAACCACAAACAGCACCAGCCAGGTGAAGCTCATCAGCCAGCCGTCGCGTTTTTTGCGACGTTTACCTAAAGAGAAGCTCTGCATTGGCGCGACTTTCGCCGCGCGGATGGGCGCTTGCTTAGCCATCATCGGCAGCAGCTCGTCTTCCGGGATATGTACGAGGCGAGCATAGGAGCGGATGTACCCGCGCAGGAAGGTGGAAGCGAGGTCGGCAGGCGCCTTATCGTCTTCAATATCACGAACCGTGGACACCTTCAGGCATAAGCGTTCTGCCACCGCTTGCTGGCTAAGTCCGAGTTGTTCGCGGGCGTGACGCAGACGCGCGCCCGTGGTGTTTGCTTCTTGATGATCTTGAGTGGCTTCAGTATTCATTCGCTACAACTACTGGTACGTGAAATTTAAAGTTCAGCGCGGGAAAAAGCCGGCGCCGCGGGACATCTGTGGTATGTCAGCCTCACAGTATAGGACTGTCAGCCGCGCGATCACAGAGACGAATCAAAATTGAATGCTAAGCGGTTGTTGTGCCGCTACATACTGCCTCAAAGTCGACAAAAACGCACCGTAATTATTAACCGAATCAGCGTATTTCGCCTGGCTATTGGTCATAAATATGACCCGTGCCGCCTGCGCTGCACGGGCCATCATTTGTCAGACCGCTTTTACGTCAATCGCTTCGCCCTGCATCCGCTTACGCAGCGTGCGCTTGGTACGGTCGATGACGTCGCCCGCCAGCTGACCGCAGGCGGCATCGATATCGTCGCCGCGCGTTTTACGCACGATGGTCGTAAAGCCGTACTCCATCAGGACTTTGGAGAAACGGTCGATGCGGCTGTTGGAGCTGCGGCCATACGGCGCGCCCGGGAACGGGTTCCATGGGATCAGGTTGATCTTGCACGGCGTATCTTTCAGCAGCGCCGCCAGTTCGTGGGCGTGCTCGGTGCCGTCGTTGACATGATCCAGCATCACGTACTCGATGGTCACCCGGCCCTGGTTGGCGTTGGACTTCGAAATATAGCTGCGCACCGAGTTGAGGAAGGTCTCGATGTTGTACTTTTTGTTGATCGGGACGATTTCGTCACGAATGGTGTCGTTCGGCGCGTGCAGGGAGATGGCCAGCGCGACGTCGATCATATCGCCGAGTTTATCCAGCGCCGGCACCACGCCGGAAGTCGACAGGGTGACGCGACGTTTGGAGAGGCCAAAGCCGAAATCGTCGAGCATGATTTCCATTGCCGGAACGACATTGTTGAGGTTCAGCAGCGGCTCGCCCATGCCCATCATCACCACGTTGGTGATCGGACGTACGCCGGTGGTCTTCACCGCGCCGACGATTTTCGCCGCGCGCCAGACCTGGCCGATAATTTCGGAAACCCGCAGGTTGCGGTTAAAGCCCTGCTGGGCGGTGGAGCAGAATTTACACTCCAGCGCGCAGCCTACCTGGGAGGAGACGCACAGGGTGGCGCGGTCTTCTTCCGGGATATAGACGGTCTCGACGCGCTGATCGCCAACGGCAATCGCCCATTTAATGGTCCCGTCGGTTGAGCGTTGCTCTTCAACCACTTCCGGGGCGCGGATCTCCGCCACTTCTTTCAGTTTACTGCGCAGGACTTTGTTGATGTCAGTCATCTCATCAAAGTCGTCGCAGCAGTAGTGATACATCCATTTCATCACCTGATCGGCGCGGAAAGGCTTCTCGCCCATGTTTTTGAAAAACTCGCGCATCTGCTGACGGTTTAAATCCAGCAGGTTGATTTTGGCATCTTTGTTCGGCACCGTCAGAGCGGCGGTATCAGGCGTGACAATTTGTTCAGACATAATGTTTTCCGGCCTCGTTATTACACGTTATGGCCCCAGGTGGGTTGAAAAAGAAACGCCCCGGAGAGCGACAGCTCGTCCAGGGGCGCTATATTCTACAAATTCTGGCGGATCATTGCCACGTTTGCACAAAGCAATGATAAAAAATCTGTTACTGCGTACATAATCCTCTATGGCTTTTCGATTGTCGCAAGGCGGCAAGCAAGTGAATCCCCGGGAGCATAGATAACTATGTGACCGGGGTGAACGCGCGTAGCCAACGCCGCGACGGTCGAAAAGACGACGAGGATTAGCGAGTGCGTGGGCAAACCTCGCCTTCAGCAAAGAAGAACGCGATTTCGCGTGCAGCGGATTCTACAGAGTCGGAACCGTGGGTGCCGTTCTCGGTGAAGCTGTCAGCGTAGTCAGCGCGCAGGGTACCCGCCAGGGCGTTTGCCGGGTTGGTGGCGCCCAGCAGGTCACGGTGACGCTGAACGGCGTTTTCGCCTTCCAGGACGGAAACCACGATCGGGCCGGAGGTCATGAACTCAACCAGACCGTCGAAGAACGGGCGACCTTCGTGTTCAGCATAGAAACCACGAGCCTGCTCTACGGTCAGGTGCAGCATTTTGGTGCCGACGATTTTGAACCCTGCAGCTTCAAAGCGGGAAAAGATGCTGCCAATAACGTTTTTTGCCACCGCGTTTGGTTTGATGATGGAAAAAGTACGTTCAATAGCCATGATTACCTCTAATTAAATGTTCTGTTGTTGCGCATACGATCGTATGGCCTGGCGCGCATTATAATGAGCATCCCCGCCCCTGCCTACGGCTGAAGGTAACATTTTGTTAAAATAAGATGAGTATTGAAAACACAAACCGCCAACAACAAATTTACCCTGGTTATTGCAGGGTAAAACGCGCGGCCGCCGTTTGTCCTGCCTCATCCATCACCACCAGCTGCCACTCACCGGGCTTATCCAGAGTTAGCGTGGTTCTCGCGCCGGCGGCATCTATCGGCTGGCCGTTGATAAACCACCAGCGCCGCCCTTCACCACCGCTGGTTTGCAGGGGCAACATCACCCGCGCCTCCCCCGGCAGACGTTTAATCACCGCCCCCTCGCGAATCCCGGAGAGCACCAGCGGCGCGGCATCCTGAGTTTGCAACGGCGGGCATGCCTTCGATGCCGGCCCCAGACGCGCGGAGCGACGTTCCCCCGGCGGTAGCCAGGGATCCAGCGGCAGCGGCCAGACCTCCACCACACTTTCGCGCGCCCCGGGACAATCCGCCGCCACCCGTTCGCCGTGTTCATTGCGCCACACCGGGAAGCGGATCCCGCGCACGCCCTCCTGCCCCGGCAACAGCAGGGTCGGCGGCTGGCTGTCTTCCAGCAGCCAGCTGGCCAGGCGACGACGGCAGTTGCTGTCGCCCGCCGGCAGCGCCTGGCCGCCGGGCCAGCAGAGCGTCCCGCGGCTGACCGTTGCCGGTCGCGGATCGACCGGCAGGCCGCCGCGGCTCATCGCCGGGCGGGCGAGCAGCAGATTATTGACCTGATTGAGCAACGGCACCGCGCTGGCGAAGCCAAACTGCCCCACCACCGGCGTACCGTCCGGACGCCCGGTCCAGATGCCAATCAGATAACGCGCATTGAGGCCCACCGCCCACGCATCGCGATACCCGTAGCTGGTGCCGGTCTTCCAGGCCAGCGGCACTACTTGTGGGAGTGAGGCATCGGGAACCGGCTGCGCTTCGCCGGCCAGGATGCGCCGGACGATCCACGCCGCCCCCGGGGATATCAGCGCCCTTTCCACCAGCGGGTCTCCGGGCGTCATGCGCAGCCGCGCCGCCTTCCCGTGGCGGGCAAAGGCGCTGTACGCCGCGACGATATCTTCCAGCCTCGCCCCGGCGCCGCCGAGGATCAACGACAGATTCGGCTCGGCGCCGGCGGGCAGCATCAGGGGCAACCCGGCATTGCGCAAATTCGCCGCGAAACGTTTGGGCCCGTAGGCTTCGAGCACCTGGACCGCCGGCAGATTCAGGGAGCGCACCAGCGCGTCGCTGGCGCTCACCGGGCCGTGAAAGCCGCTGTCAAAGTTACCGGGGCGATAATCGCTAAAGCGCCGCGGCACATCCTGCAATAACGACGCCGGATGGATCAGCCCTTCATCCATCGCCAGCGCATAAATAAAGGGTTTCAGCACCGACCCAGGCGAACGGACCGCCGACGCCATATCAATGTGGCCAAAGCGACTGTCGTCCGTAATATCCGCCGACCCCACCCAGCCGCGGACTTTCATATCCGTGTGGTCGACGACAACCATCGCCAGCGAACTGCGCGGCGGCAGGCGCGACTTCCAGTTCAGCGCCAGATCCTCGAGCTGCCGCTGCAGTCCGGCATCGAGGGTCGTCACCACTTTTTCCTCACGACTGGTCGCCAGCGTCCGGCGGGCGAAGAGCGGCGCCAGCTGCGGCATCTGCCGCGGAAACAGCCACACCGGCTCCTCCATCGCCTCCTTTACCGCCAGCCTCGGCCAGACGCCCTGGCTGACCATGCGCGCAAGGACTTTATCCCGCGCCGCCTGGGCCCGCTGCGGCCAGCGGTCCGGACGTAAACGGCTGGGCGCCTGGGGCAGCACCGCCAGCAGCGCCGCCTCGCCGTAGCTGAGCTGCGCGGGCGGCTTGCCGAGATAAGCCCAACTGGCCGCGCCGATCCCCTGCAGGGTGCCGCCAAAGGGCGCACGATTCAGATACAGGGTCAGGATTTCGCTCTTTGACAGATGCCACTCCAGCTGCAGCGCCCGCCACAGCTGGCGCAGCTTGCCGCCGAAAGTGCGGGGGTGGGGATCGAGCAGGCGCGCCACCTGCATGGTGAGGGTACTGCCGCCGGAAATGACCCGCCCGGAGGTGAGATCCTGCCAGGCGGCGCGCACTACAGCGAAGGGATTGACCCCCGGATGGCGCCAGAACCAGCGGTCCTCATACTGAATAAGCGCCTGCAGATAGCGCGGCGACACGTCGGCGAGAGTCACCGGATAACGCCAGACGCCCTGCGCGTCGGCAAACCGCCACAGGGGGGTCCCGTCCTCCGCCACGACCACCCGGGCAGGCGTGACGTCATGCAGCGGCAGCGGCCACAGGCGATCGGCGGTCAGAACCGCCAGCCACAGCAGAAAAATAAACGCCGCCAGCCAGCGCCAGCGGCGTTTTACCCGATGCACTACGCGCATTTACGGCGTCACGATGAGCGGACCGCTGGCGGTCCCGGTCGCCCGCCACCGCGGCACATACATCGATTCCACCTGCGGCTGCGGGACCTGGTAGGTGCCCGGCGTGACCGCCCGCGCCAGGTAGACCAGCGTCACCGGCTGACCTTCATTGACCGCGACAGCGGCGACGAAGCGGTCGTCGCGGAACTCGATATGCTGAATATCGGCCTGCTGCATCTGGTTAAGAAGGTTTTGCACCGCTTCGCCATTCTCCTGCAGGCTGGCGCTACTGTTGGCCAGATTCTGGTTTTCCAGCTCGAGACCCGCCGGCAGCAGGTCAACCACCAGCGCGTCAGGCACGTTGCGTCTGGCGGTCACCTCCAGCTTGACCAGCACCAGTTCGCCGCTGCGCAGCGACGACAGCGACTTCTGCCGACCCTGGGTATCGAAAACGGCGCGTTCAATCCCCAGGACGTTGCCGCCCGGCTGCGGCGCGCTTTGCGGATAGCCGCTGCTGTCCAGACGCAGCCACAGCGGTTGACTGCCGGTATTGCTCACCTGCAACGTCGCCAGCCGATCGCCGTCGAGGTTACGGGTTTGCGCTTTATCGCCAGCGAGCGGCTCGGCCTGCAGCGAGGTTTGCGCCTGCCAGTCGCCCGGCAGGTCGGCCAGCGTGCGCCCGGCAAGGAACAGAGCGTTGGTTTCCTGGGTCGACAGCCAGCGCTGGCCGTAGGCCTCTTCCGACAGCGTGCTCAACAGCGTGTTTTGCGCCTCCGGCAGCAGCTTGTTCTCTTCCAGCAGCGCCAGCTTCAGCGCGTCATCGCGAAGCGAGCTGCCGTAATCGCCCAGCCAGCGATTCTCATCATGGCGCGGCGTGGCAACCGCCAGCTTCATGGCCTCATCGCCGCGCGGCGCATCGCCCATGGTTTTCAGCGCAATGCCGAGCTGCAGCAGCGGCAGGCCGGATCGCGCCTGGTCGTGACGGCTCCAGATTTCACGCAATGCGCCGAGCGGGGCTTTTTGCTGACGCGCCAGCACCAGTGCGGCATAGGCCTGAGCGGCAAAGCGGCTGGCCTGGGCGTCGTCGCTGTAGCGCACGGTCATCAGCCCCGGCTCCTGAAGATAGCGCAGCAGGCGTTCGTTACCTTTATTAATGGCGTTGACCGGTACGCTATAGCCCTGCTCGCCCGCGCGAACAAGGAAATCCATGGCGTAAGCCGTCAGCCAGTACTCTTCCGGCCCCTCTTTATCCCATAGCGCAAAGCCGCCGTTTTCCAGTTGCATCTGCAGCAGGCGCGAGATCCCGACATCGATTGCCGCGCGACGTTTTTCGTCGCTGTCCCCGCTGATGCCCAGCGCTTTTAGCTGCGCCGCGCTGGTATACAGGGACGGGAACAGGCCGCTGGCGGTCTGCTCAAGGCAGCCGTAAGGATAGGCTTTCAGGTCGCGGATATAGCGCGCGAGATTCAGCGGCGGCTTGCCGCTGAGCAGCAGCTGGCCCTGCAGCGTCTGCGGGGCGAAACCTGCCGATTGCGCCGCCGGCGCCTGCCAGCTTTCGCCGGGCTGCAGCACGGCGCCGCTGTTAACGGTCTGCGCCGGGAACGCCGGACGAACGCCGATTTTCCACTGCTTCTGCAGCGGGGCGAAGGTTTCCCCCGGCAGGCTCAGGCCGCTGATAGTGGCGCTCACCTGGCCATCGCCAAAGCCCGGCAGCGCGCTCACCGGCACAAACAGCGTGCTGCGCGCCCCCGGCGCCAGCTGCACCGACGGCAGTTGACCCTCGGTCAAGGTCACCAGTCCGCTGGCGGCAAGGTGTACCTGCAGAGTTTGCGGTTTATCGGTCAGGTTACTGAGATCCAGCGCCAGACGGGTGGTGTCGCCGCTGGCGAGGAAGCGCGGGGTATTCAGCTCGGCGATGACCGGGGCGGCCACCACCACTTTATCTTCGCTGCTGCCGAAGTCATCCGCCGTCCAGGCCTGAGCCATCACCCGCAGCTCGCCGTTAAAATCACCGATCGGCAGCGTCACCGTCCCTTCGCCCTGATCGTTCAGCACCACCGGCTGCGCCTGCTGGGCGATGATGGTCACATGGTTAACCGGCGGTTTACCGCCACGTTTTAACTCGTCGCCATCGCCGCCGAAGCGCAGACTGGCCACACGCCCCTGCCCTTCAATCACCTGCCCGTAAATATCATAAATATCCGCCCCATAACGTTTCTGGCCGAAGAAGGCGTTCCACGGATCCGGGGTGGCGTAATCGGTAATATTCAGCACCCCGCTATCGACAGCCGAGAGCAGAACGTTAACCTGCTTCGGCGCCTCTCCCTCTTTGACGCTGGCTTTCACTTTCACCGTCAGCGGCTGGTTGGGGCGCATTTTATCCGGGGCCTCCAGCGCCAGCGTCAGGCGACGGTTTTCATCGCCCAGCGGCAGATGCAGCAGGCCCACCGCGCGTTTCGGCGTCGCCGAGCGGGATTTATCGCCGGGGCGAACCACCAGCGTGCTGAGGTAGAGGTCGTGGCGATTCCAGGCGTTATCCACCGGGATCGACAGGTCCATCCCCTCGGCGGGTACGTCAATCTCCTGCCACCACAGCGGCCCTTCGCTGGATTCCACCATCGCGTAGCCTTTACCCGCCGCCGGGGCGGCGATGTGCAGCCTGATGGTGTCGCCCGGCTTATAGCTCGGTTTATCCAGCTTCATGGTGACCCGGTCCGGGCGCGCTGCGCCGGTGCCTTCGCTGTTATCCTGCCAGCTGTAGCCCGCCCAGAAGCGCACGCTGCTGACGACATCGTCCGGTCCTTTCACCTCCAGGCGATAGGAGCCCCACTCAACCGGAAAGCTCACTTTACCGATCTGGCCGGCCTGCAGATCCAGCGACTCCTCGCCCTCCTGCAGATCTTTTTGATCGAACTGCGACTGCCAGCCTTCGCTATCGGACCAGCTCCAGTAATAATCCCGGCGCTCGCGGATCAGTCGCACCTGCAGGCCGGAAACGGCTTTTTTCTCGCCTTTGGCGTCGGCATAGACGATATCGAACGCGGCGTTGCTGTTTTCATCCACCACCGGCTGCTTCACCGTGGTGTCGGTGCGGTAGTCGTAAACGTCCTTCAGGGTAAATTGCGGGCGGATCCCCGGCAGCGCCTCGGCAGGCCAGATCGGCTGCTTAACCGTACGGGTGACCGGACGCCCACCGGACTCCAGCAGGCTCGCCTGCAACACCACCTGCAGCGGCGAATGGCTATCCTGCCACTGGCTGGAGGTGGTCACTTCGCCATGGCCTTTTTCATCCAGCGTCAGCTGGACTTCATCAAGGCTGCGGGAGAGATTTTCTTCTGCGATATCGCCGAACTCAAAGCCCGGCAGCGCGGCGACGGCGTCGCGCAGCGGGCGCAGGAACAGTTTGCCCTGCAGCGGGTTGCCGCTGGCCGGCGCGCCGTAGAGATAAGCGCCGCTGACGTCAAAGGCGACATCGGCATTCGGCGCGACAGGCGCCGCCTGCGGCGTCAGCTTCAGCGCCATGCGTTCCGGCATAAAGTCTTCGACGTGGAAATCCCACTCGCGGGGCTGGTTGTCGCCGGTGCTGGCACGAATGTGCCACATTCCGGTGGCCGCGCCGCTGTCGAGCGGATAAGTAAACTGGTACAGGCCGTTAACCGGTTTGCTCATCACCGAGCGGATCACCTGGCCATCCGGCTGGACCACCTCCAGCTTCACCGGCTGTTCCGCCAGCGGCTTGCCGTCGCTATCGCGCAGCAGCGCATTGAGGATCACCGTTTCGCCCGGACGATAGAGATCCCGTGGGCCAAACATAAAGAACTGTTTGCTGAAGCCAGGCGCGCCGGCAATGGAGAACTCCGCCAGATCCAGCGCCGGCAGTTTGAGGTCGAGCAGCGTGGTCTGTCCCTCTTTGCGCGCCAGCAGCAGCGCGGCTTCTTTATCGGTTTGCAGGGTGACGTGGCCCTGGCTATCGCTTTTCGCCTGCGCCAGGGTCTGCCCTTTGGCGTTGAGCAGCTGGACATCGATACCAGACTGGGCGGCGCCGTTTTCCAGGCTCTGGGTAAAGACGTCCAGCCGGTTGTGGTAGCGATGCGCCGACACGCCGATGTCGCTAAGGGTAAACAGCGTCGCCGCGTTGCTGTAGCTATAATGACCCGCCGGGTTCATGACCGCCACGTAGACGCCAGGCTGCTGGAGCGGCTTGATGTCGCTCAGCGGCAGCAGCAGCTTTTCGCGGGTATTGCGCGCCGGATTGAGGTCAAAGCGGCCGCTGTATACCAGATCGGCCATCTTCAGCAGCTCGTCGGATTCCCAGTTGCTTAATGAATTGCGGTATTCCCACTGGCTGACGAAGGCCGAGAGCGATTCCGGCTTAATGCGGAAGAAGTTCACGTCGACGTTATCGACGTTCAGCGCCATCACCGGCAGCCCGGCGATCACGTTGCCCGGCAGCAGCGAGCCGCGGCTGGCAAATCCGACGCTTGGCGCGATATCGCGGGTAGTCAGGGTCTTCTCGAACGGTTTATCGAGCGTCGCCTTGTTCAGGGCGGTCAGCGTCGGGTCGACCGAGACAATCAGCTCGCGCTTTGGCTCAAGGTGACGCAGACGCAGCTCTTTCAGGTTCGGCGCCAGCTCCCACGCGCCATCTACCTTACCGCTCTTCTTATCCACCAGGTGCACGCTGCGGGAGAAATCCTGGTCCGGCTGCAGCGGTACGGAAAAGGTCAGCACCAGGGTCGCGGCGCCATCCAGCTGCACCTCCGAGGCGTCGAGCAGCGTCAGCGCTTTGCCCTGGCTTTTTTCCGCCAGCGCCGCCAGCTGGGCGCTGTCCGGTTTTGCCGCCGCGCCAGGGCCGCTATCGGCGGCCGGCGTCGGGGCCGTAGCCTGCGGTGTACCGCTGTCATCACACCCGGTTAATGAAAATGCGGTAAGGAGCGCCAGTGACAGCGCCGCTAAACGAAATGGTTTCATCCTTCTAACCCCTCGGCCGGTGGGCCTGATGCAAATTATCACTTTTTATTATGCGTTAAGGCGGCGCTTCTCAACAGTGATGACGCGGGTTTCTGCCGATTAATCAGAAAAGTGCCGTGACGTCGTCCCCACTCTGGCGTCCTTAACTTGTCAGCACCCGATAAAACGCCGACAATTCAGTCATGAATAGTCAAACGGAGGCACCTATGTCCACCTCGTTTTTTGTCGCCGCCGACTGGCTGGCGGAACATATTGATGACCCGGAGATCCAGATTATCGACGCCCGCATGGCGCCCGCCGGGCAGGAGGCCCTGCGCGATATGGCCGCGGAGTACCGCGCCGGCCACGTGCCGAACGCGCTGTTTTTCGATATCGAGGCGCTGTCCGCTCACACCAGCCCGCTGCCGCATATGATGCCGCGCGCCGAGGCGTTTGCCGTGGCCATGCGCGAACTGGGCGTCTGCAGCGATAAGCACCTGGTCGTCTATGACGAAGGCAATCTGTTTTCCGCCCCGCGCGCCTGGTGGATGCTGCGCGCCTTTGGCGTGGAGAAAGTGTCGATTCTGGCCGGTGGGCTGGAGGGCTGGCGTCGCGACGAGCTGCCGCTGGAACAAGGGGTGCCGGAGGTGGCCGAAGGAGAATTCGACGTGCGATTCGATCCTCAGCAAATTAAGCGCCTGACCGACGTGCTGCTGGTCAGCCATGAAGGATCGGCGCAGATTGTCGATGCGCGTCCGGCAGCCCGGTTTAACGGCCAGGCTGACGAACCGCGCCCGGGCCTGCGGCGCGGGCATATCCCCGGCGCGCTGAACGTCCCGTGGACAGAGCTGGTGATTAACGGCGAGCTGAAGACCGTCGACGAGCTGAACGACATCTTTTTGCGTCAGGGCGTCGATTTTGATCGGCCCATTATCGCCAGCTGCGGATCCGGCGTGACGGCGGCGGTGGTCGTGCTGGCGCTCACCACGCTTGGCGTAAACGGCGTCTGTATGTACGACGGCTCATGGAGCGAATGGGGGGCGCGCAGCGATCTGCCGATTGAACCGGCTCCTGCCGCTCAGTAAACGCCGCATGGCCGCGGACGTCCCGTCCCGCGGCCACTAAATAATTTCTGATTTTCTCCGCTTCATTCTCCTGCCAGTCGCTAAACCAGCTACTCTGTGCTGCCGCAGGGCTTGCGCCTGCCGTGTTGGCTTTACTGCCGCCCACTATATAAGGAAATTGAATGATGGCTTTTTCATTAGCGGATCTCATGGATGTCGTACACAAGCACAACCGCAATCCCACCCCGAAACCGATGCCTGTAGACGAAGTGGATCGCCTGCGCGTCCGGAAATACCGTGATCCGCAAAATAGCGAAACCGTGGCGCTTCCGGAGAGTCTGAAAGCGCTGCTGGCCTACGATTGCCAGCTGACAAGCCCCTACGGTCAACGGGTGCTGGAATCGGTTCTGAACGCCATTGATGAACATGGCGTCCTGCTTTCCGACTCACTGGATGAAGAGGCTTATTATATGAATGGCCTTGATATGATCGGGCTGGATTTTGAAGAGCTAATGCCCGTCTGGAACGACGATCCGCGTCTTCCTGCCCTGATTCGCCTCTGCCATCCCGGGGATCAGCAGGTATTTATCTATGTCACCGAGCGTGATGAACAGGGTGAATATCCTGTCGTCCGTTTCGAGGGTAAAGAGAATGAGCTTTGGCTGGCAGAATCGTCGCTGATTGAATATTTGCAGGGGATTTTTACCGGTGGAAAGGAGAGCCACGACGAATGGCAGCATCAACAAGCCCTCAACGAGTCACGCGATGGCGCCTTGCTGGAGCTGGAATATATTCATGAGGATCTTTACGCCAGGCTCGAAGGTTGTCCTGACTAATTCACCATCTCCCACCGATAGCGCGATTAACGCGCGCCGTCGGGGCCAGCGCCAGGATTGAGCGTTTAATCTATAACCTGATGGCACCACAAGGAGTGAAAATGGCATTAGTCTCCAACCCACATTCTGCTTATTCCCCGCGCCTTCCCTGGCTGGGAGGCATAGCTGGCCTTCTGGTCGGCGGCGCAATCCTCTATTTTTGGCAGCAATGGAACCGGACATGGTTAAGCCTGGTTCCTGCGCCCGTTTCCGTTTATACCCGCTTTCTCGGCGTCACTTTGGAAGACGTCCCGCTGATCACCTATGGTCATCAGGCGCTGCTGGGTTTTCTGATGGTGCTGCTCGCGCCCGGTTACGGTAAATCGACGCTTGCCGCATGGATGATGCACAACCCGGCGTCAAGCCGCCGCTGGCCCGGCGAGGTACTCCGTGCCTGGGCAATGAAATTTGGCCTGCTGGTCATGGTCTTTTGCAATCTGTTCTTTTTGTCCCGGGTCGGATCCGGAACCCTGGCGTTTTATATTTTTATTCTCCAGCACGTCAGCGTTGCCGCGGCGGTGGCATCAGGGGTGCTGCTGCTGCGTGACGCCCGACGTCTGGCCCGCACGTTCGACGCTCAGCTGGCGGATCTGCGCCTTCTGATGCTCCTCACCCTCGGGTTCCAGACGATTTTGCCGGCGCAGATCGCGCTGATGAGCGCCCGGGGCGTGAATACACCGCTGGGCTGGTATATCGTCATTGCGCAGATGGCGGGGGTGTTACTGGCGTTTATGCTGCTCGCCGGGCTGGTAGCAGCGCTACGCTATCTGCTGGGAGAGGAAAGGTGCAGGGCCTGGCGCGGGGATATGGCGCTCTTCAACGGCGTCGTCACGCTGTGCGTGACGGGATTTCTGCTCTATAACATGGCGTCAGCCTATCCGCGGATCGTTGCCGCCCTGCATTAACCTTTGCAACTCCGCTTTTGCATCGAGCTGAAAGCATACCGAAACCGGGGGCAGCCGCCCCCGCTGTCAGATAATGCGGTTTTGTTTGAAATCGCGCAGGAAGCTGCCCCAGCGCTTTTCATAGAACGGCGTGATATGGGCAATCATAAAGTGGCTGATGCCCTTCTCGCCTTCCACCACCTGGCAAATATCGATCGGCTCATCGCCGGGCAGGGTATCGGTGGCCACGCTGCCGGTGGTCTGAATGATGGACTCGATATCCCCTTCCGCTTCAATGCCGATCAGCAGATTAGCGGGCGCGTCGGCGTGCTCTTTGATCGAGCACAGGAACGCCCGCTTGACGGTTTTCAGCGTTTTGAACAGCGTGGTCAGCGAATCCACCATCTGCGCCGGCGGCTCGGCGACTTCAGACAGCAGCAGCGCTTCCCCCCCTTCCAGCACCGTCTGGGTACTGAGCGGGCTGCCCTCTTCCCCGAGCAGATGGCTGATTTCGCGCGGGGTGAACGCTTTACCGTTCGGCAGCTTCGGGTTGAGGAACAGCGATTCACCGAGAGTCATCGCCATCAGCGTGCGGGCCGGCATCATCACGAAAGCCTGTTCGTCTTCCACCGCCTGCTGCAGGGCCTCAAGCGAAGTGAAGAACGGAATGACCGACGTGCCGTCATCTTTTTCCCAGTGCTGCAGATCCAGCGCGCTATCTTCGACAATCTGCTCGCCATCGGCTGCGCTGCCTGGTACCCAGACGGTGGCCTCAAGCAGCGCGCTGAAAAATGCCGGACGATGAGCGGGTTCGGTAGCCGCTTTTTCCAGCAGGGTTTCTAATTCGTTTTTGGTTTCGGACATAGTTTGGCTACTTCAAAAATCGCCCGGCGGCGCTACGTCCGCACGGGCCTGCGGATTTTCCAGGCCGGGTAGGCGTCGCGCCACCCGGCAAGGCCATTACTCAGCCGTCAGCAGATTGGCGATAGTACGTACGCCAAGCCCCGTCGCGCCCGCCGACCACTGCTCAACGGCAGATTTGCGGTAGGTTGCCGAACAGTCGATATGCAGCCAGCCCTGGTGGTAGTTTTCCACGAAGTGGGACAGGAAGCCCGCCGCGGTGCTGGCGCCGGCCGGATAGGCGGCGCTGCCGGTATTGTTCAGTTCCGCGAAATTAGACGGCAGCTGATGACGGTGGAATTCGGCCAGCGGCAGACGCCAGAACGCTTCATTTTCCGCCTGAGCGCTCGCCAGCAGGCGATTCGCCAGCGCATCGTCAAAGCTGAACAGCGCGTGGTAGTCGTTGCCGAGCGCGGTTTTCGCCGCGCCGGTCAGGGTGGCGGCATCGATGATCAGCTCCGGCTTCTGCGCCGAAGCGTCAATCAGGCCATCCGCCAGCACCAGACGACCTTCGGCGTCGGTGTTCATGACTTCGACGGTTTTGCCGTTGCGATAATGAATAATATCGCCCAGTTTGAAAGCGTTACCGCTGATCAGGTTGTCGGCGCAGCACAGATAGAGCTTCACGCGCTTGTTCAGCCCGCGGGTAATAGCGAAGGCCAGGGCGCCGGTGATAGTCGCCGCGCCGCCCATATCGGATTTCATTGAATCCATAAAGGCGCTCTGTTTGATGCTGTAGCCGCCGGAATCAAAGGTGATGCCTTTACCTACCAGACAGGCATATACCGGGGCTTCTTTATCGCCGGTCGGGTTATAGTCCAGCGCCAGCAAAACCGGCGGGCGCTCGGAGCCGCGGCCCACCGTGTGCAGGCCGAGATAGCCCTGCTCACGCAGATCTTCGCCTTTGGTGATGCGATAGCTCATCTTCTCGCCCGCCACGCTGCACAGCAGGTCGACGGCGCGCTGCGCCAGCTGTTCCGGGCCCAGCTCTTCCGCCGGCGCATTGATGGTGTCGCGCACCCAGTCAATAATGGTCAGACGGTTATCCAGCTCGCTTTTCTGCGCATCGTCCAGCGTCGGCCATTCAACTTTACGGGTGCCTTTCGGGCCTTTATAACCCGCCCAGAACGCCCACGCGCGGTCGGTGTTCCAGCCTTCGCCGCTTAACGCGACATGCTTGATCCCCATGCCGTCAATTTTACGCGCCGCGCGCTGAATCAAGCCCAGGTCGTCTTTGCCGTTGAGATGCAGGGCGATGCCGTCATGATTAATGCTGTAAGACGCCTTTTCTCCCCAGCGCGCATCGGCTGGCTGAGTGGAAAGCGTAATCTTCATGGCTTCGGTCATTATCATTATCCTTCTTAGCAAACGGGCCACCGTATGGCAGCCCGTAACGTTCTCTCGCTCAATGATTCATCCGACTTTATACCGCCGCATAAATCATGATGCGAAAATTATTCGGCTTCGTCTAACCAGACTAACAGAATCGCCTCGAGAATTTTTTCATTGGATGCGTTCGGGTCATCATCAAACTCTTCCAGATCGCAAATCCACTGATGCATGTCGGTAAAGCGAACGGTTTTTGGGTCGAGGTCAGGGTAAGCGTCATACAGCGCTTCGCCGATTTCACGACTGTCGGTCCATTTCAGTGCCATATTAGTGCTCGCGTGCGTGGTTGATGGTGTAACGCGGGATCTCAACGACCAGATCTTCGTCGGTGACGCGCGCCTGGCAGCTCAGGCGGCTGTCAGGCTCCAGTCCCCAGGCTTTATCCAGCATATCGTCTTCATCTTCGGTACTTTCCGCCAGCGAGTCAAAGCCTTCACGCACGATGCAGTGGCAGGTGGTGCAGGCACAGGATTTTTCGCAGGCGTGTTCAATCTCGATGCCGCTACGCAGCGCCGCATCCAGAATAGTTTCACCGGTCTCAGCTTCCACAACGATGCCATCCGGACACAGGTCCTGGTGGGGCAGAAATACAATTTTTGGCATTTTAAACCTCGTCCACGGATTGGCCTTTCAGCGCGATACGGACCGACTGATCCATACGGCGGGCGGCGAATTCCTGGGTTTGTGTGTCGATATTTTTAATCGCTTCTTTAATGGCGTCGGCGTCGTCGCCTGCCGCGGCGGCGCGTACCTGCTCCGCAGCGGCATCGATAGCCTGACGCTCCGCGGCGCTTAACAGCGCGGCGTCGGCGGCCAGCGCGCTTGTCAGGCTCTCCAGGACGCGTGCGGCTTCCACTTTCTGTTCAGCCAGCATGCGCGCCTGAATATCCTGTTCGGCGTAGCTCATCGAATCTTTAATCATGGTGGCGATTTCGCCATCGGTCAGACCGTAAGACGGTTTCACCTGAATAGAGGCTTCCACGCCGGTCGACTTTTCCATCGCCGTGACGCTCAGCAGGCCATCGGCGTCCACCTGGAAGGTGACGCGAATATGCGCCCCGCCCGCCGGCAGCGCCGGGATACCGCGTAGCGCAAAGCGCGCCAGGGAGCGGCAATCCTGCACCAGCTCACGCTCGCCCTGCATCACATGAATGGACATCGCCGTTTGGCCATCTTTGAAGGTGGTGAACTCCTGGGCGCGGGCCACCGGAATGGTGGTATTACGCGGGATCACTTTCTCCACCAGGCCGCCCATGGTTTCCAGCCCTAACGACAGCGGGATAACGTCGAGCAGCAACAGTTCGCTGTCCGGCTTGTTGCCGACCAGAATATCGGCCTGGATCGCCGCGCCAATGGCGACGACTTTGTCAGGGTCGATGGAGGTCAGCGGGGTGCGACCGAAGAAGTCGCCGACGCGCTCGCGCACCAGCGGCACGCGGGTGGAACCGCCGACCATCACCACTTCCAGCACCTCTTGCGCCTCAACGCCAGCGTCTTTCAGCGCCCGGCGGCAGGCCATTAACGTGCGTTTTACCAGCGGGGCGATCAGATCGTTAAACTGGCTGCGAGTAATATCGCCCTGCCAGCCGCCGACCTCAACGTGCGCCACCTCGGCATCGCTAAGGGCGATTTTCGCCGCGATGGCGGCATCCAGCAGCTCACGCTGCAGGCGGTTGTCGCTACGGTCGCTAAAGCCCGCCTGCTCGCGCAGGTAGTCCGCCAGCAGATGATCGAAATCATCGCCGCCGAGGGCCGAGTCGCCGCCGGTGGCCAGCACTTCAAACACCCCGCGGCTTAAGCGCAGAATGGAAATATCAAAGGTGCCGCCGCCGAGATCGTAGACCGCAATCACCCCTTCCTGGCCGGAATCAAGGCCATAGGCGATAGCAGCCGCGGTCGGTTCATTAAGCAGGCGCAGCACGTGCAGACCCGCCAGGCGCGCCGCGTCTTTGGTCCCCTGACGCTGGGCGTCATCAAAGTAAGCGGGGACGGTGATGACCACGCCGTCGAGCTCGCCGGCCAGCGCTTCAGTGGCCCGGGCGGCCAGCGCTTTCAGGATATCGGCGGAGACGCGAATCGGGTTCAGCAGGCCGCCGGCGGTCTGGATCATCGGCAGGCCGTTTTCACTGGCCTGCAGCTGATACGGCAGATGCGGATAGCGGTGTTGGATATCGGCGAGGGAGCGCCCCATCATCCGTTTCACGGAGCTGATGGTATTGGCGGGATCCTGGGCGGCGTTCAGCCGGGCGTCATAGCCGACGGTCAGCCCCGATGCGTGGTAATTCACCACCGACGGCAGCAGATAGCGGCCTTGATGATCGGGCAGAGTCTCGGCCTGGCCGCTACGCACGGTAGCCACCAGAGAATTGGTGGTGCCCAGGTCGATACCGGCCGCCAGACGACGCTGGTGCGGCGCGGCGCTCAGGCCGGGCTCACTAATTTGTAATAAGGCCATAATTGCTTCCGAAAATTAAAAATCGAGCAGTTTTTCTTCGAGTTCTTCAGCACTGCTGCGCAGTTTATCGAGGAAACGGAGCTTACGAACCGTGTCCGCCGCCGCCTCCCAGCTCTCATTATGCAATTGGTCAACCATCAGCTGATGGCGGGTATCAAACAGCGCTTTCACTCGTTTGATAAAGCCTTCCAGCCGCGCTTCGTCTTTCGCCTGGCCGATCTCATCCAGCTCTTCGCGCAGTTCCAGCTGTTCCATCAGGAACGCGGTATCGCGAACGGTATGCTGCTCGCTGGCCAGATCGAAGCCATGCAGCGAGAGGAGGTATTCTGCGCGGGTCAGGGGATGGCGCAGCGTCTGCCAGGCCTGGTTAATGGTGGCGGAATACTGAACCGCCGCAAGCTGTTCCGCAGCGGGCGCGCTGGCAAATTTATCCGGATGGTACTGGCGCTGCAGATCCTGATACCGGACAGCCAGTTGTTCAAGCGAGAGGGTATAGCTGGCTGGTAACCCGAAGAGGGTGAAATAGTCCATAGTAACCTCAGGGTCATGCATCTAAACGAAAACCCCACGCGCGGCGTGACCGCGGTGGGGTTGGGGAGTACCGATTATACGTTAAAGCTTTCGCCGCAGCCGCACTCATCTTTGACGTTAGGGTTAGTGAACTTGAACCCTTCGTTAAGGCCTTCTTTGACGAAGTCCAGCTGCGTGCCGTCGAGGAATTGCAGACTTTTGCCGTCGATCACGACCTTCACGCCTTTGTCTTCAAACACGGTGTCTTCAGCCGCCGGCTCGTCAACAAACTCCAGTACATAGGCCATACCTGAGCAGCCGGAGGTTCTCACGCCCAGGCGCAGGCCAAACCCTTTTCCGCGGTTTGCCAGGAAGGCATTGACTCGCGCTGCTGCACTGTCGCTAAGAGTAATCGACATAACAAAACCTCAACTAATTATTTTGCTTCACGTTTGCTTTTGTAATCCGCAATCGCGGCTTTAATCGCGTCTTCCGCCAGAATAGAGCAGTGAATTTTCACCGGCGGCAGCTCCAGTTCATCGGCGATATCGGTGTTCTTGATCGCCTGCGCTTCGTCCAGGGATTTACCCTTCACCCACTCGGTGACCAGAGAACTGGAAGCGATAGCGGAACCGCAGCCGTAGGTCTTGAAGCGCGCGTCTTCAATGATACCTTCATTGTTGACTTTAATCTGCAACTTCATCACGTCGCCGCAGGCCGGCGCGCCGACCATGCCGCTGCCGACGTTCTCGTCGCTGTTGTCAAAAGAGCCGACGTTGCGCGGGTTCTCGTAATGATCGATAACTTTTTCGCTGTAAGCCATGATGAATTCTCCTTATTGGTGCCGAATTAGTGATGTGACCATTCAATACTGTTCAGATCCACGCCCTGTTTGAACATTTCCCACAGTGGAGAAAGCTCGCGCAGACGGCCAATGGATTTACGAATCAGGTTGATGGCGTAGTCAATCTCTTCTTCGGTAGTGAAACGACCTAAAGAGAAACGAATAGAACTGTGCGCCAGTTCATCAGTCATGCCTAACGCGCGCAGCACGTAGGATGGCTCAAGGCTCGCGGAAGTACAGGCTGAACCGGAGGAAACCGCCAGGTCTTTCAGCGCCATAATCAGCGACTCGCCTTCAACATAGTTGAAGCTGACGTTAAGAATGTTCGGCGCGCCCTGCTCGAGGTCGCCGTTGAGGTACACTTCTTCCATATCCTTCACGCCGTTCCACAGACGGTTGCGCAGCGTGCGCAGACGCGCCATCTCGCTTTCCATCTCTTCTTTGGCGATACGGTAAGCTTCACCCATGCCGACGATCTGGTGAACAGGCAGAGTACCGGAACGCATACCGCGCTCGTGGCCGCCGCCGTGGATTTGCGCTTCGATACGAATACGCGGCTTACGACGCACGTACAGCGCGCCGATGCCTTTCGGACCGTAGATTTTGTGACCGGAGAAGGACATCAGGTCAACTTTCAGCTGGCTCAGATCGATAGGCAGCTTGCCCACGCTCTGGGTGGCGTCTACGTGGTAAATGATACCGCGGGCGCGACACATCTCGCCGATGGTAGCGATATCCTGCACCACGCCGATTTCGTTATTCACATGCATGATGGAAACCAGGATGGTGTCGTCACGCATCGCCGCTTCCAGCTCTTTCAGATCGATAATCCCATTGCTCTGCGGCGCCAGGTAGGTCACTTCGAAGCCTTCGCGCTCCAGCTGACGGCAGGTATCCAGAACCGCTTTATGCTCGGTTTTGCTGGTGATGATGTGCTTGCCTTTTTTCTGATAAAAGTTGGCTGCACCCTTGATCGCCAGGTTGTCGGATTCAGTCGCACCAGAGGTAAAGACAATTTCGCGCGGGTCGGCACCGACCAGCTCGGCAATCTGATTGCGGGCGATATCAACCGCCTCTTCAGCCTGCCAGCCAAAACGGTGGGAACGGGAGGCCGGGTTACCAAAGGTCCCGTCCATGGTCAGGAACTGCATCATTTTCTCGGCAACACGCGGGTCCACCGGCGTGGTTGCGGAGTAATCGAGGTAAATCGGTAATTTCATTGCTCTTAAACTCCGTACATCACTCAATGCAAGGAATCAGGCAACCGGCTTGATGTACGACCGAGTACACGGAATGTCGGAGCATCCCGGCCTGATTCTGAAAGCTCTTTATAATCGTTGTCCCGCCGTTTCGCGCTGCCTCGCCCTGTCAGCCGCAGCCCGAAACGGGACGGGTCACTCAGGCGCGCAGTTTAACGTCGATCGCGTCCTGGGTGCGCGCATTGCGCTGGGTTTCGTGCTGATGCTGACGACCGGAAACATCGAGGATCTCCTGGTTATTCACCAGTTCCCCGAGGGTGATATTGTTCAGGAAGCCGGTCAGGCGTTCGCTCAGATCGCGCCACAGCGCGTGAGTCAGGCATTTATCGCCGCCCTGACAGCCACCCTTGCCCTGGCAACGGGTGGCGTCAACGGATTCGTCCACGGCGCTAATGACTTCGCCGACGGCGATACTGCCGGCATCTTTACCTAACAGATAACCGCCGCCTGGGCCACGAACGCTGGATACCAGGCCATTTTTACGCAGGCGAGAGAACAGCTGTTCCAGATAGGAAAGCGAAATTCCCTGACGCTCTGAAATATCTGCCAACGGCACCGGGCCCGTTTCAGAGTTGAGCGCAACGTCAAGCATCGCGGTCACGGCATAACGCCCTTTAGATGTCAGTCTCATGTCTTACTTAACCTCAAACTCGCCCCTGGCCGGGCTTTTTATTAATATGGGTATTGCATAGCAGGGCCAAGTCTGACATTCCCGAGTAATTTGGTCAACTATTTACTTGACTGTTTTAGTCAGGTATTTGGCTTTCCGTGCCGTTTTCCTTCCGCGTTGCCGGGCGCCCTCACCCCGGCCCTCTCCCACCAGGAGATAGCAAGGGCCGCGTGATTTGCATGCCGGATAAGCGCAGCGCCATCCGGCATCAACGCGGTTACTTGCCTTTATTCTGCTGGTCAATCGAGGCCAGCATGCCGCGCAGGATGTTCAGCTCCTGGCTTTCCGGGCGCGCACGAGTGAACAGACGACGCAGTTTGTTCATCACCTGCCCCGGATGATTCGGGCGGATAAAGCCCGTCGCCAGCAGCGTCTGCTCAAGATGACCGTAGAAACGCTCCAGGTCATCCACCAGCGGGTACGGCGCTTCTTCGTGCTCAACCGCTGGCTGCGCTTGCTCCTGCGCCGCCAGCCAGGCCATCCGCACTTCGTAGGCGATAACCTGCACCGCCATCGCCAGGTTCAGCGAGCTGTACTCCGGGTTGGCGGCGATGGCCACATGGTAGTGACACTTCTGCAGTTCGTCGTTGGTCAGGCCAACGCGCTCGCGGCCAAACACCAGCGCCACCGGCGCATGCTGGCCTTCGGCGATGCTTTTCAGGCCGCATTCGCGGGGATCGAGCATCGGCCACGGCAGCGTGCGGGAGCGCGCGCTGGTGCCAACCACCAGGCTACAGCCCGCCAGCGCTTCATCAAGGGTATCGACGATCTGCGCGTTGCCAATGACGTCGCTGGCGCCCGCGGCCAGCGCAATGGCCTGGGAATCAGGTTTCACCAGCGGATTGACCAGCCACAGGTTGGTTAAGCCCATGGTTTTCATCGCGCGGGCAACGGAGCCCATATTGCCGGTGTGGGAGGTTTCTACCAGTACGATTCGAATATTTTGCAGCATTATGGTTCTTCGGCTAAAGATTATTCGGGCATGCTACCATAAAACGGAGACATAAGCAGAATTCGCTGTTATTATATGCGCCGTTTTTTCCCGTTCTTTAACATCCAGTGAGAGAGACCGATGCATCCGATGCTGAACATCGCCGTGCGCGCCGCGCGCAAGGCGGGTAATTTAATTGCCAAACACTACGAAACGCCAGACACCGTAGAAACCAGCCAGAAAGGCAGCAATGATTTTGTGACCAACGTCGATAAAGCCGCCGAAGCGATTATTATCGAAACCATTCGCAAATCTTACCCGCAGCACACCATTATCACCGAAGAAAGCGGTGAACACGCTGGTGAAGAGCAGGATGTTCAATGGGTTATCGATCCACTGGATGGTACCACCAACTTCGTTAAACGTCTGCCGCATTTCTCTGTTTCCATCGCCGTACGCATCAAAGGCCGTACTGAAGTCGCGGTGGTTTACGATCCGATGCGTAACGAACTGTTCACCGCGACCCGCGGCCAGGGCGCGCAGCTGAACGGCTACCGTCTGCGCGGCAGCAATGCTCGCGACCTCGACGGCACCATCATCGCGACCGGCTTCCCGTTCAAGGCGAAGCAGCACGCCACCACTTACATGAATATTCTCGGCAACATGTTCACCGAATGCGCCGATTTCCGCCGCACCGGCTCCGCCGCGCTGGATCTGGCCTACGTTGCCGCCGGCCGCGTTGACGGTTACTTTGAAATTGCCCTGAAACCATGGGATTTCGCCGCAGGCGAGCTGATCGCCCGTGAAGCAGGCGCTATCGTTTGCGACTTCACCGGCGGTCATAACTATATGCTGACGGGCAACATCGTTGCCGGTAACCCGCGTGTGGTGAAAGCGATGCTGGCGAATATGCGCGAGCAGCTGAGCGACGCGCTGAAGCGTTAATCTCTTGCAGATGTAAAAAGGAAGCCGCGGCTTCCTTTTTTTATGTTCTAAAACGGTCGCAAACCGCCGCCTGGCGCGATCGCGCTACTCCACATCACGACAGCGGCCACCAGCAGCGCCACGCCGCCGGCCAGCGCCAGCGTCAGCCAGCCCACCTGACGCCACAGCGGCGGCGCCTGATGCCGGCCCAGCTTCACCGCCAGCTGGCGAAAACTGTGCACCAGCAGCGCCAGCGCCGTGATAGTCAATGAGGTCCCTGCCGCCATCGCCAGCGCCGCCGCCATCCCCCAGTTGAACACCCCGATCACCTTGCTGAACAGCAGGACCATGATCGCCCCCGAGCAGGGACGCATGCCCATCGACAGGACAATCACGGTGCGAGCCCGCCAGTCGTCGCCGGCCTGCAGCTGCTCCGGGGCCGGGAGATGCTGATGCCCGCAGCCGCAGTGTTCGTTATGAACATGATGCGGGGTAAACGCGGTAAACGTTGGCCGGCTCAGCAGCAGACGCAGCTTTTTCAGCGCCCGCCAGCAGAGCAGCAGACCTAACGCGCCCACCAGCAAATAGCTCCCCTTCTCGAGCCAGAAACTACTGAGATGCAGCTGGCGCGCCGGCAGCTGCAGCAGCGCCAGCACCACTACCACCAGCGCGATAGCCACCAGCCCCTGCAATAAAGAGGCGGCCAGCGTCAGGTTAATACTCGATTTCAACTTCGAGGGATGGGTGGCAAGCCAGGTGGTAATGACAATTTTGCCGTGGCCGGGCCCTAAGGCATGGAGCACCCCGTAAACGAAGCTGAACCCAAGCAGCGACAGCCCCGCCGCCGCCGGGTTCTCCGCCACCGCCTGCAGCAGGCGGCTGAGCTCCAGATTGAGCGCGCGCTGCCAGACCGCGCTCTGCATCAGCACCTGCGGCCAGGCCTGCCACAGCCAGAAGCCGCCCGTGACGCTCACGGCCAGCAGTAGCGCCAACGGCCACAGCGCTTTCCAGCGCGACGCGCGCGTGCGCGGGGTAAAAATTACTGACATGTCAGGGTCACCTTCTGGGCAAAATAGCTGCCCAGCGCCATATCCTCCGGCGGCGCATCCGCTTTATCCAGCGACTGGGCGTATGAGAGCATTTTGTCATTCGGTTTTGGCGTCATTACCGTTGCCTTACAGTCGGCCTGCAGCCCTGCGGGCAGGGAAAAATCGCTATCTTTGTCATAAAACATGTCGACATAGTAGGTCGGGTCGAAAGTGGAAAAGGTAAATGTCTGTCCGGCAACGGGTTGCGGCGTCGCCAGCGGCAGGGTGAAGGTCAGTACCGCCTGCAGGCCGTCGCGCTCAAGACCGTAGCCGTCGGGGCGATTTTCAAATTTCACCCGCTGGCCGTTGTGCCACAGCTCGCTGAAATAGTGCTGGCCGAGCACGTTGGCCATCACCTCCGCCGCCAGTTTTTTCCATACTTCGCTGCCTGGTTTAGCGTTTCCGGCGTCGTAGAGCAGATCCGATGAGGTAATTTCATCCATCGTCCAGCGCATTTTAAACCCGCTCAGCAGGCCGTCTTTGACCACCGGCTCGCTCTGCAAACTGATGAAGCTATGCGGATGCGCGGCGGCTGTCCATGATAAAACCATGAAAAACGCCGCGCTGGTGCATTGTTTCACTCTGTTCATCTGTTCCTCACGTGAAAAATTCTGTGAACTTCGCCAGCAATCCTGAGCTAAAGCGGGCGCACTTCCCTGCCCCCGCCGCTGTCATTGTCTATTCTTAGCGGAAACCCTAACTGGAACTTACCAGATGATGACCGTCATTGAACCACCATCTGCGCTTTCCAGTCCACAGCGCCGTAGCCAGGTGCTCCTGATGTTTTATCTGCCCGGACAGTCGGTAACGACTGAACGGCTTGGCAGAATCAACCTCGTTGATGAGACCACGGCCCGGCAGGATATTGAGGAGACCGGACGCGAAATTCAGCGTTACCACCGCCTGACCCTTCGGTCACAGGTGGACGGCAGCTATCGGATTGAAGGCGCCGCGCTCGACCAACGTTTATGCCTGCTGCATGCGCTGCGGCGGGGCCTGCGCCTGTGCCCGCAGTTCGTTAACCATCATTTTACCCCGGCGCTGAAAACGCAGCTTAAACAGGAAGGCATCGCCCGTACCCTGTACGATGATACTAACCTGCAGGCGCTGGTGAACCGCTGCGCGCGAGCGCTCAATCGCCAGTTCGACTGCCGGGACGTTCAGTTTCTGCGCCTGTACCTGCAGTACTGTCTGCTTGAGCATCACCGGGGATATTCACCCGACTTCAATGATGAACAGCAACGCTGGGCGCAGACCGCCGCCGAGTTCACGTTGGCGCAGGAGATTGTCCGCCACTGGCAGCGTCGGGTCGGCGCGACGCCGCATGTCGGAGAGCCTTTTTTCCTCTCGCTGCTGTTTATGATGCTCAAAACCCCCGATCCGCTTCGCGATGGTCACCCGCAGGATCGACGCCTGCGGCTGGCTATTTCCGGCCTGATCCACCGCTTCCAGATGCTCGCCGGCAGGTCGTTCAGTGACGAGCAGGGGCTGAGCGATCAGCTTTATATTCACTTGTCGCAGGCGTTGATCCGCAGCGTGTTTGCTATCGGCATCGATAACACGCTCACAGAGGAAGTGAGCCGGCTCTATCCTCGCTTACTGCGCACCACCCAGGCGGCATTGAGCGAATTCGAGGAGGCCTGGCACGTCAGTTTTAATGAGGAAGAGACCGGCTTAATCGCGGTGATCTTTGGCGCCTGGCTGATGCAGAAAAGCGACCTGCATGAGAAGCAGGTCCTGCTGCTGACCGATGATAATCCGGATATGGAAGCGGCCCTGGAGCAGCAGTTGCGCGAACTGACGCTGCTGCCGCTGAACATCAAATACCAGAGCGTAGAGCGCTTTCAGAAAGAGGGGGCGCCCAAAGGGGTGACGCTTATCGTCACCCCCTATGCGACGGCGCTGCCGCTGTTTTCACCGCCGCTGATCCACGCGGAGAACTGCTTCACTGAACGCCAGCAGCAGCATATCTGCGCGATGCTCGAAGACTAGGCCGCCACCGTTTTTGGCCGGATAGCCAGCGCCGGGATGGTCAGCAGCGCCATCACCCAGAACACGCCCTGGTGCAGGTGCTGGTAGAGGAAGCCTGCGAAGACGGTCATGATGGCAATACTGCCACCCATCGCCACCGCGGAGTAGACGGCCTGCAGGCGGATCACTTCGCTGCCCTGGCGAGCGGCGATATAGCGCATCGCCGCCAGATGACACACCGTAAAGGTGCCGCAGTGAAGGATCTGCGCGAGGATAAGCCCCGGCAGCGCCGTGGTCCAGCCCATCAGCGTCCAGCGGACCAGCCCGCACAGGGCAGAGAGCAGCAGCAGATCCCGCGCGCTAAAGCGGCGGAACACCTTTTTACTCAGCGCGAAGATCACCACTTCCGCCACCACGCCTAGCGACCACAAATAGCCCACCGCCGAGGCCGAATAGCCTGCCTGCTGCCAGTAAATGGCGCTAAAGCCGTAGTAGGCGGCGTGCGCCCCCTGCAGCAGGCAAACGCAGGCGAGAAAGCGCCAGCTCTGGCGCACCAGCGTCAGCCAGGCCGCCAGTCCGGCCCCCTGCTGCTGGCGCGACGCCCCCTCGGGCATCACCGACGGTTTCAGCAGCATGCCGAGCAGCATTGAGGCGACGCCCAGGCTGAGCATCAGCAGGATCGCCCGGTAATCAAACAGGCTCACCAGCTTGCCGGTCAGCGCCGAACCAATCACAAAGGCGATGGAGCCCCATAGCCGCACCCGGCCATAGTCCATGGTGATTTGCTTTTGCCAGGTATTGGCCAGGGCATCCGTCAGCGGCACCAGCGGCGAAAAGAACAGATTGAAGCCCACAATGATCGCCAGCAGCCATGCGACGTGGCTACCGGCCCAGAAGGCCAGCGCGAAGAGCAAGGTTAACAGCGCCAGCACGCGCAGCGCGGCGATCAGCCGGGAGGGGTCGCTCACCCGCGGGGCGATCAGCAGGCTGCCGAGAAAACGGGCTACCAGACCGGCGCCGAGCAAGATGCCGATGGTTTCCGGGGTCAGTCCGTTACCGGCCAGCCAGACGCTCCAGAAGGGCAGAAAAATACCGTAGCTAAAAAAGTAGGTGAAGTAACTGAGCGCCAGCCAGCGCGTGGAGTGCAAGACCATGATTCCCTCCCGAATGGAGGCGACAGTCTGGCGATAAAGCGGGGCGGGTGCAAGAGGCCCTCGCCCCAAAAATGGCGCTATCCGCGCCCCTGAACGTCTATTGTTAGCGAAAAGTTCAGCGTATCTCCAGTGCCCAAAACCCGCAGCCCCGGTTGGCCGTCCATGTTATGGGCGTTTACCGGGTGAGTTTGCGGCTCGAGGCAAAGGAACGGTTCATCCTGCATTCTGAAAAGCATCAACCACGGAGTTTGCGAAAGAATTGTGACATCCATCACATCACTAATCACCCTCGCCCGCCCGCTCCAGCCGGAATAGCCGACGTTTAGCCAGCGATCCTCACCGTACTGCGGGTGGCTGAAATCGGCATAGCCGGGAAGATGGCTTTGCCAGTCCAGCGGCAGGTGCTGTTCCCCTTCCGGCCAGTAGCCACTGGCGGCAAACTGCGCCGTGCTGCGCTTATCAAAGGAGAAAAAGGGATGAAAACCGCCGCCGTAGGGCATAGGCGTACTACCGCAGTGGGTAAGCATCAGCGACGCTATCAGTTGGTTACCCTGCAACTGATAGCGGATCTGCGCCAGGTAATCGAAACCGCAGACATGCTGCCGACGTAGCTGTAACACGCAAAAATCGCCCCCGCGCGCAATGATATCCCAACGCTGCAGCCAACCGTCGCCGTGGAGAAAAAAATGCGCGTCGGCGTGGTGACGTGGCAGGACTATCTCGCGTCCCTGAAAAATAAAGCGATTTCCGGCAACGCGATTGGCCATCGGCAGCATCGGAAACATGCCGCCGGCGGGATTTTCATATAGCACCGGCGCCTGATAGTGCCGCGAGAATAAACTTTGCACTTTGCCGCCCAGAGAAGAGACGCACATCCGCAGATGCGCGTTCTCCAGAATCCACGCTTCCGCCATTAGCGCATCTGCTCCTGCTTCGCCGCATTAACGCCCGTATGGCGTTGCGCCAGCTGTTCTTCCAGGGCTTCGAGAGTGATCCCCTTTGTTTCCGGCACGTTGCGCAGAATATAGAGATAGCCGGCGGCGCAAATGACACCATACAGCAGGAAGCTGCCCGCCGCGCCCAGACCGGCATTAAGCAGCGGGAAAGTGTAGGTTAACAAGAAACAGGCAATCCACAGCGCCAGGGTGCCTAAAGACATGGCGAGTCCGCGAACGCGGTTAGGGAAGATTTCCGCCAGCAGCACCCAGGTGACCGGCGCCAGGGTCAAAGCGTAAATGGCAATCGCCGCCAGCACCAACAACAGTACCGGCCAGCCCATAATGCCCATGGCGTAAGCGCCGGCAATCAGCACATAGATCAGCGTCAATCCGGAAGCGCCGAGCAGCATCAGTTTACGGCGGCCGATCTTATCCACCAGCGGCAGCGCGGCGAGGGTAAACACCAGGTTGACGATCCCTGTTGCGACAATCGATTTCAGCGTGCTGTTAATATCGAATCCCGCCGAGGCAAAAATCTCCTGTGCGTAGTTGAAGATGACGTTAATTCCGCACCACTGCTGGAAGACGGCGAGGACCATGCCGATGATAACGATCGGTTTTACCTGCGGAGCCAGCAGCGCGCTATAGGAGATTTTATGGTTATCTTTTTCCAGCGTGTGCGCGATGTCGCGTAATATTCTGTCTGCATAGTCGGCGGAACCAATGCGTTCCAGCGCGGCGCGGGCGCGCTCGGGCTTCCCGGCCTTCATGAGCCAGCGCGGCGATTCGGGAACAAAGAACATTAGTATCAGAAACGCCAGCGCCGGCACCAGTTCTGCGCCGAACATCCAGCGCCAGCCCATCTGCCCGTTCCAGGTTTCGACAATCATTTGCTGTGTCGCTCCCGTCGCCACGGGTTCCGCAATCATCAGGTTGATAAGCTGAGCGGCCAGCACGCCAATCACGATAGTGAGCTGGTTTATCGCAACAAAGCGCCCTCTTTTTTCTGCCGGGCTGACTTCGGCAATGTAAAGCGGGCTGAGAGCGGAAGCCAGACCAATCCCCACGCCGCCCACAATGCGGTAAACCACAAACATATCGAAACTGCTGGCGACCGCCGTCCCCCACGCCGAGGCGCTGAACAGCACGGCGGACAGTATTAAGGGCCGCTTGCGCCCGAGTTTATCGGCGCACCATCCCGAGATTAATGCGCCGAAAACGCAGCCCGCCAACGCCGAACTCATCGCCCAGCCGGACTGTGCCGGATCGGTAATAGAAAACCAGGCTTCATAAAATGGCTTTGCGCCGCCAATGACTACCCAGTCATAGCCAAACAGTAAACCACCGCAGGCGGCGACCAGACAGATAGTCCAGACGTAGCCCATTTTGAGATGTGTCTGCGCATTATTCATAATGATTCCTCTATAAGGGAAACGCAGGGAACAGTAGGGTTCAGGCGGGCCAGGCCCGCCCATTGAGGTTCAGGAAAAAATGCCGCTTTGCAGGGCATGACGAATCAGATGCGCCTTATCGTGAGCCGGGTTCAGCTGCAGAAGCCGCTGCATCGCCTGCTGGCTGGCGGATACATTCCCCAGCCCCAGATGGCCCAGCGCTTCAATAAACAAGCAGTGCTGCTGATGTTGCTGCTCCGGGCTGACATCCAGCGCCACCAGATCCGGCAGCGATACGGCAAAGAAGTCCGTTTCCGGCACGCAGTCACGCTGTTGTTCTACCCAGTCGAGGAAGCTGTGGAAATGCGCATCCGCTTCAGAAGACTGACCGTTTGCCCGCATCGCCATACCCTGCCAGAACAAATAGTCAGCAGGCTGGTCATTGTAGTAACGCCCGGCGCTCAGGCCGTAATCCCCCAGCAGCGCCCGCGACAGCGCCTGAACGGCCAGCGCGTCTTCGCCTCGCATTTGATGGCAGTGCGCCAGCAGATACCAGATGTCGTTATCGGTCTGCCCCGGCAAGCGCCCTTCCCCCAGGTTCAGCGGATAGCGTAGCCCCTGCTGTAGTAATTCTATCGCCAGGCCGCTATCGCCCAGGGACATCGCCGTCAGCGCACGATGGATTTGGTTAAGCAGATACTGCCCCGTTACCTTCCCTTCCCCGCCCTCCCAAGGATGGAAATCGCGTTCGCGCAGCACCTGCGCCGCCTCGGCATATTCCCCAACGCCATTCCACAGGCTGAGCAGCTCGGCAGTGAGATCGTCACGCTTGAGCACCACTTCGCGACGCGGCGTCAGTAACGCCAGCCGCGCTTCCCGACTCTGGCCCTGCTGTTTGTTGAGATAATCCAGCTCAAATAAGAAGCGGGCGTTGTCTGGCTCCAGTGCCACCGCTTGTTGTAAATAGCGGCTCGCCAGTTGGGCGTTATGCTGTTTATTCCAGGCGTAGATCCCCAACAACCGGTGCACGGGCGCAAAGTCGGGCTGTTGCGCCAGCGTCTGCTGCCAGCAGGCAATGGCATCATCATAGCGACGTTTGCTGTACCAGAAGCAACCGAGCAGATAACAGGCAAAGGCGTCCTGTTGCAGAGATTGCAGCATCACTACTTCATCGAGCGTATTGGGGAAGCGGACGCATTTGGCAAAACTGCGCTGGGCATTAAGTAGATATGACTGCGGGTTGTCGCTGAGCGAAGCCTGCCAAAGCAGCGGCAATGTTTCCTGACAGTCCAGCAGCGCCAGCAGTTCGCTAGCCGCCTGCTTTTTACCCAGCGATACCAGCCACCCCGCCAGCGTACTGGCGTTAATACCTCGTCCCCCGGTCACCTGACGCAATGCGTCGCCCGACGCCTCATCGCCGCTAATGGCCCAACGCGCATAGTGCAACACATAGCTCAGCGGGTGCGTTTTCAACGCCAGGTCAATGTAGGTCAACGCCGTCTGTTGACTCTGCGTTGTTGCAAGCGCCAGCGCTTTCAACCCCATCGCGAGGTTATTACTGCCATTAAACTGCAGGCTGAGTTCAACCTTTGCCAGCGCGTCAGCCTCATCGCCGCGCACCATCGCCAGCCGCGCCAACGAATAAAACGCCGCATCGCGGCAGTTGCCGCTCCAGCTTGCCTTATAGTAGCTATCCCATGCTTTGCTCACTTCGCCCTGACGCTCGAAAGCCGCCCCCAGCAGTAGACTAGCTTCTCCATCGCGTGGGTTCTTGTTCAGTCGATGTGCTCGAGCCAGCGCCGATTCAGCACAGCGCTGCGCCATCAGCCAGTCGGCACGGTTCAGCGCCAGATTGCCCAGCGCCACGTTATTGCGATAGTCCTCCGGGTCCAGTTCAATGGCCCTACGGTAATAATCCTCGGCGTAACGGCTGGCGTGGTTGTACTGCTCAATATGCTGGCCGATGAAATAAAGTTCTTCAGGGTTATGCAATTCGTGTGGCTGCTTTGGCGCGCTGGCGGCGTTGGGCAGCGGCGTCGCTTCGGGAATGTGCTCCTCATACTGCAGCAGCGGCGTACCATCGCTGGCTAACACCGCCATGGTCAGGCGCTGCGGCCACCCCTCCGCCAGCGTCTCCTGCCAGCTTTCGCCCGGCTCCAGCGTCACCTGCGTACGCCACAGCGTTTGCTCGCCATCGCGAATTTCCACCCGCACGTCGTGCAGCGGCGCAACGGCATACAGCCCCAGCGCCAGCTGCGACGCCTGACGTTCAAGACGCATCACCAGCCGGGTACTGGCGTTCTGCACCGACGATAGCTCACTGTAGGGGAGAAAATTCTGTACAAAAACCTTCTCTTCATACGGTGCAAGCCAGGTGAAGTCCGGCTGGTTATCGGTGTACACCCCGGTCATCAGCTCAATGTAAGGGCCGTTTTCGTCGGTCAACTGACGATCCCAAGCCTGACCAAACTCGCCGTGACCCCATGACCACTGTTTTTTTCCGGGCGAGATGTGATGATCCGCCACGTGCAGCAAGCCACCGCGCTCGCCGTGATGCCAGGCGCCGACAAAATCATATTCTGACTTTTCCGCCATGTAGGAAGTGGGGACTGGCACATTCTTATAGCGAGAGATATCGACACCCGCGGAATAGTCCACTTTGTAATAGGTACCGGTGGCAATAGGAAATGACGAGACGGCACGTTTACCGTGATCGAACACCGCCGTGACGTCTGGCGGGAATACGCTCTGGTGATCGTCTCCCCCCTTCACCGCTGGGTTTGACCACCACAGGAAATGGCGCGGCGTGGCGTTACCGTTAAACACTTTGCCGGTAATTTCCACGAGCGCCCTGTCCGGGTACAGCGTGAAGCCAGCCATCAACTGTAAGCCGCGCATCGGTTCGACTTCCCCCATCCACACCGTTTGTTCACCGTGTTCACCCTGCGTAATGGTGAAATCAACGGGCATAAAAGTGGTTGGACGATGGTGCTGAGGCCAGTTGAACTCGATACCGCCGGAGATCCAAGGCCCTAATAGCCCAACCAACGCGGGTTTCACCACTTCGTTGTAGTAGACGAAATCGCGCTGTTTGACCTTGTCATACGCACGATGAATACGGCCGCCGAGTTCCGGTAACAGCATAATTCGAATGAAATCATTCTCCATCCATACTGCCTGATAATCACGCATCTCACGTTCGCCGGTCAGGGTGTCAATCACGCCGTAGGGATAGACGTTACCGGAGGAGCCTTGATAAACGCGTTTTTCCAGAAACATGGGGTTCGGATCCTCCGCCCCCGTCGTCCACGTAGGTAATGTAATTATTTCCTGCCAGACCTTAACCGAACCGTACATGACGCCTCCACTAAACAAAGTTATATAAAATTCGCTTTGAAAGGAGTTTATATCGCCATTTAGCTGCTAAAATGCGCAACGCTCACGCAATATAGTTAAGGGAGTTAAGTGTATGCAGCGCACCGGTTTAAATAACGCCCGGGTCAGACAGGCCAATAAATCCATTTTTCTGGCTCATCTCTGGCGGGAGAAGCAGTTGAGTAAATCCCAGCTTTCTCAGCTCACCGGGCTCTCTATTCCGGCGGTGAGCAATATTCTTGAAGAGCTGCTCAGCGAGGGACTGATCGATCATTCCACAGAAAAAATGAGCAAACGCGGCGTGAACAGCGGAAGTTACCAGATCCCCGCGCGCGGAGCCTGGACGCTATGCATGAATATTACGCCGACCAGTATTGAGTATCAGCTTGCCGACGCCCGTCTACTGGCAGTTGACGGCCACCACCATTTGCCCATAGACCCACCGACGCCGCAGGCTCTGCTGGAGGCCATCGTGGAATGCTGGCGGCGTATCCACCGCCGCTACCCGCAGCACACCATCAATCTCGCGCTTGGCGTCCATGGGCAGGTTGATCCGATCACCGGCGTGTCTCAAACTATGCCTCAGGCGCGCTGGAAAACACCGATCGAAATAAAGTACCTCCTTGAGGAACAGCTCGGCGTGCAGGTGCGGGTGGATAATGACTGCGTGATGCTGGCGCTGGCGGAGAAGTGGCAGCATCAGGGTCTGCAGCCGGATTTCTGCGTGATCAACGTTGACTATGGTATCGGCTCGTCATTTGTGATTAACGATCATATTTATCGCGGAAGCCTCTACGGCAGCGGGCAGATTGGACACACGATTGTGAATCCTGACGGCAAAGCCTGCGACTGCGGGAGATATGGCTGTCTTGAAACCGTAGCCTCCCTCAGCGCGTTGAAAAAACAGGCGCGGATGTGGCTTAAAACCCAGCCTGAGGCGCGGCGCTCCCCGGAGCAGTTAACCACGGCATCACTCATTGAGGCCTGGGAACAGGGAGATGTGCAACTTCGCGCATGGGTGGATAACGCCGCCAACGCTATTGGCTTAAGCCTGTATAATTTCCTGAATATATTAAATATTAATCAGATCTGGCTTTACGGGCGCAGCTGCGCCTTTGGTGAGCAGTGGCTGGAAAATATCGTCAAACAAACGGGTTTCAACCCATTTGATCATGGTGATACGCCGCGAGCGCACGCCACCCAAATTGGCTTTGGCCAGCTGACCCGCGCCCAGCAGCTGATGGGGATAGGCTATCTGTACGTTGAGGAGCAGTTGCAGACGCTGGTTTAGTCATAAACGAACGTGGCGGAGCGCAAATTTGTGTATTACGTTTAAATCACACGTCTCTCATAACGAGCTGATTATGAACACACTCCGCTATTTTGATTTTGGCGCATCCCGCTCTCTGCTACTGCTTATCGCCCGCATCGCCGTGGTAGTTCTGTTTATTCTTTTTGGCTACCCCAAACTGCTGGGCTTTGACGGTACGGTGCAGTACATGGCCGCCTCCGGCGCGCCGATGCCGACCCTGGCGGCGATTATCGCCGTCATTATGGAAGTGCCTGCCGCCATTTTAATTGTGCTGGGCTTTTTCACCCGCCCGCTGGCGGTCATCTTTATCTTCTACACCCTGGGCACCGCGGTGATTGGCCATCACTACTGGGATATGACTGGCGATGCGGTATTGCCGAACATGATTAACTTCTGGAAAAACGTCAGCATCGCCGGCGCTTTCCTGCTGCTGGCGGTAACCGGCCCCGGAGCGATTTCGCTCGACCGCCGCTAATCCCCAGACGCAAAAAAGGCCGCAAACGCGGCCTTTTTGATGTCAACGCTAACGCTTACGCATAAACCGGGAAGCGGGCGCAGATATCCAGGACTTTGCCTTTCACGCGCTCAATGACCGCGTCGTCATTGATATTGTCCAGCACGTCACACATCCAGCCAGCCAGCTCTTTGACTTCCGCTTCTTTAAAGCCGCGGCGAGTCACTGCCGGAGAACCGATACGGATACCGGAGGTTACGAACGGGCTCTTCGGATCGTTCGGCACGCTGTTTTTGTTGACGGTGATGTTGGCGCGGCCCAGGGCAGCGTCAGCTTCTTTACCGGTCAGGTTTTTATCCACCAGGTCCAGCAGGAACAGATGGTTCTCAGTACCGCCAGACACCACTTTGTAGCCGCGGTTCAGGAACACTTCCACCATCGCTTTGGCGTTTTTCGCAACCTGCTGCTGGTAAACTTTAAACTCTGGCTCCATCGCTTCTTTCAGCGCCACCGCTTTCGCCGCGATAACGTGCATCAGCGGGCCGCCCTGCGCGCTTGGGAATACCGCAGAGTTCAGTTTCTTGTACAGCTCTTCGCTACCGCCTTTCGCCAGGATCAGGCCGCCGCGCGGACCCGCCAGGGTTTTGTGGGTGGTGGTGGTCACGACGTGAGCATGCGGAACCGGGTTCGGATACACGCCAGCGGCAATCAGGCCTGCCACGTGCGCCATATCGACAAACAGGTATGCGCCGATGCTGTCAGCGATTTCACGCATTTTTGCCCAGTCAACGATACCGGAGTAAGCGGAGAAACCACCGATGATCATCTTCGGTTTATGTTCCTGAGCCTGCTTCGCCATGTCGTCATAGTCAATTTTGCCGGACTCATCAATACCGTAAGGGATGATGTTGTACAGTTTGCCGGAGAAGTTAACCGGAGAGCCGTGAGTCAGGTGGCCGCCCTGCGCCAGGTTCATCCCCAGCACGGTATCGCCCGGCTGCAGCAGCGCGGTGTAGACGGCAAAGTTAGCCTGGGAGCCGGAGTGCGGCTGGACGTTAGCATAGTCAGCGCCGAACAGCTCTTTCGCGCGGTCGATAGCCAGCTGCTCAACCACGTCGACATATTCGCAGCCGCCGTAGTAACGCTTGCCCGGATATCCTTCAGCATATTTGTTGGTCAGCTGAGAGCCCTGCGCCTGCATCACGCGCGGACTGGTGTAGTTTTCGGAGGCGATCAGTTCGATGTGCTCTTCCTGACGTACTTTTTCCTGCTCCATAGCCTGCCACAGTTCGGCATCATAATCGGCAATGTTCATTTCACGCTTTAACATCCGCATCTCCTGACTCAGCTAACAATAAAATTTCGGCCTAAAAAGGCGGTCCGATTGGACAACGGCCCACAGTATAACCGAATCATTCTGTGATAACAGGTCTTGACAAAGGATTTTACGCAAACGTTTGGCTCCGCATGACACAAGGCTTTGAGCAATAACGCCTCTCTCAGTATCAACGGATTTCTTTTCAGGATTGTGATGCAAATTCTTCATGTTGTAACTGCAACGGCGGAAAGTGTTAAAGAACCATTTACAACGCAGGGTTATTTCCTTAAGATGCATTTAAAATACATCATTAAAGTAACACACAAGGAAGCACGCTATGCTCGACGCTCAAACCATCGCTACGGTCAAAGCCACCATCCCCCTGCTGGTAGAGACTGGACCAAAATTAACCGCCCATTTCTACGATCGTATGTTTGCGCATAACCCGGAGCTCAAAGAGATCTTCAATATGAGCAACCAGCGCAACGGCGACCAGCGAGAAGCGTTGTTCAACGCCATTGCCGCCTACGCCAGCAATATCGATAACCTGCCCGCCCTGCTGCCGGCGGTGGAAAAAATCGCCCAGAAACACACCAGTTTCCAGATCAAACCGGAGCAGTACAACATCGTGGGCAGCCATCTGCTGGCGACCCTCGATGAAATGTTCAGCCCGGGTCAGGAAGTCCTTGATGCCTGGGGGAAAGCTTACGGCGTGCTGGCGAACGTCTTTATCGGCCGCGAAGCCGAGATCTATCAGCAAAACGCCAGTAAAACCGGCGGCTGGGAAGGGACCCGCGCGTTCCGCATCGTGAAGAAAACCCCGCGCAGCCAGCTTATCACCAGCTTTGAGCTCGAGCCGGTCGACGGCCAGCCGGTCGCCGATTACCAGCCTGGCCAGTATCTGGCCATCTGGCTGAAGCCGGAAGATTTCGAATATCAGGAAATTCGCCAGTACTCCCTGACCCGCAAAGCGGACGGCAAGGGCTACCGCATCGCGGTTAAACGCGAAGAAGGCGGCCAGGTTTCCAGCTGGCTGCATAACCATGCCAGCGAAGGCGATGTGGTCTATCTGGCGGCGCCGGCCGGGGACTTCTTCCTTAACGTTGAGCCGCAGACGCCGGTCACTCTGCTCTCCGGCGGCGTCGGGCAAACGCCGATGCTGGCGATGCTGGATGCGCTGGCGAAAAGCCGCCACCAGGGTCAGGTGAACTGGTTCCATGCGGCAGAGAACGGCGACGTGCACGCCTTCGCGGACGAAGTTAAAACGCTGGGTGAAACCCTGCCGAAGTTTACATCTCACGTCTGGTACCGCAGCCCGAGCGAAGCGGACCGTGAATCCGACGCGTTTGATAGCGAAGGTTTGATGGATTTAACGGCCCTGGCCGGCAAGATCGGCGACCCGCAAATGCAGTTCTATCTCTGCGGCCCGGTGGCGTTTATGCAGTTTGCCGCGAAGCAGCTGGTAGATCTGGGCGTGAGCAGCGGCAACATTCATTACGAATGCTTCGGGCCGCATAAGGTGCTGTAAGCCCCGACGACGCGGGGATTTGTAGGCCGGGTAAGCGCAGCGCCACCCGGCAATACTACAGCGAGCGGCGAGCGTTAAATCGCCGCGTCGTCTTCTTCGCCGGTACGGATACGAATCACGCGCGCGACATCAAAGACAAAGATTTTACCGTCACCGATTTTGCCGGTCTGCGCGGTACGGATGATGGTATCCACACAGGTATCGACGATATCGTCGGTCACCACGATTTCAATTTTCACTTTCGGCAGAAAATCCACCATATACTCCGCGCCGCGGTAGAGTTCGGTGTGCCCTTTCTGGCGGCCAAAGCCTTTCACTTCCGTTACCGTCATCCCGGTGATGCCGACTTCGGCCAGCGCTTCACGCACGTCATCCAGTTTGAAAGGTTTAATAATCGCATCAATCTTTTTCATGGTGTTCCTGTCTTAGTCGCGTAACCGGTTGCTTACCGTATCATAACTTGCGCTATGTTGCGGAGCTACTCTTTAAAGTCGTTGGCGTCGAGCTCATGGCGCGACAGCAGCTTATAGAATTCAGTGCGGTTGCGTCCAGCCATCCGCGCGGCGTGGGTGACGTTGCCCCTGGTAATCTGCAGCAGCTTGCGCAGGTAGTTCAGCTCAAACTGATTGCGCGCCTCCACGAAGGTCGGCAGGGCGGTGTTCTCGCCCTCCAGCGCCTGCTCCACCAGCGCATCGCCGATCACCGGCGACGAGGTCAGGGCCACGCACTGCTCAATCACGTTCACCAGCTGGCGCACATTGCCCGGCCAGTTGGCGGCCATCAGCCGCTTCATCGCATCGCTGGAAAACGCCCGCACGAACGGCTTATGGCGATCGGCGGACTGACGCAGCAGATGGTTGGCTAACAGCGGAATATCTTCCGTGCGTTCGGAGAGCGGCGGGATCTTCAGGTTAACCACATTGAGGCGATAGAACAGATCTTCGCGAAACTCGCCGCGAGCCATCGCCTTCGGCAGGTCGCGGTGGGTGGCGGAGATGATCCGCACGTTGATCTCGATATCGCGGTTGCTGCCGAGCGGGCGTACCTTACGCTCCTGCAGGACGCGCAGCAGCTTCACCTGCAGGGCGACCGGCATATCGCCAATCTCATCGAGAAACAGCGTACCGCCTTCGGCGGCCTGGAATAACCCTTCGCGGTTGCTGACCGCGCCGGTAAAGGCGCCCCGCGCATGGCCGAACAGTTCGGACTCGAGCAGCTGTTCCGGCAACGCGCCGCAGTTAATCGCCACGAACGGCTTGTCATGACGCGGGCTGGCGTTGTGGATCGCCTGGGCGACTATCTCCTTCCCGGTCCCGCTCTGGCCGTTAATCAGCACGCTAACGTCGGATTGCGCCACCATCCCGGCCTGCTCGAGCAGGCGCAGCATCAGCGGGCTGCGGGTGACAATGGCCTGACGCCAGGCTTCATCGGTGGCTGGCGAGCGCTGCTCCAGCGCCTCATCAATGGCTTGATACAAGGCGTCTTTATCAACCGGCTTAGTCAGGAAGCTGAAGACGCCCTGCTGGGTGGCCGCCACCGCGTCGGGGATCGAGCCATGGGCGGTGAGAATGATCACCGGCATGCCGGGCTGCCCCTTCTGGATCTCACTGAACAGCTGCAGACCGTCCATTTCATCCATCCGCAGATCGCTAATCACCAGATCCACCTTCTCACGCCCCAGCACGCGCAGCGCTTCCGGGCCGCTCTCGGCGGTGACCACGCTATAGCCTTCGCTGACCAGGCGCATGCCCAGCAGCTTCAGCAGCCCCTGATCGTCATCCACCAGCAGCAAACGCGCCGGTTTACGGATCGTCATGGATCACCTCCGGCACTTTTTCGCTGCCGAAATTGCCGCCCGGCTTGCGGCTGGAGAGCTGGCGTTCAATATCCGTCAGATTCTCCAGCTTACGGGTGGTCAACTCCAGCTGTTCGCGCAGCGACTGCTCCTGCTGGCGCAACGTCTCCAGCTCGCTATCGCTGGACTGCTGAAGCTTCGCGTAGCGGGCTCGCTCCTCCACCAGCTGCAGCTGACGGGCCTGCCCGTCGCGCCAGAGCTGATACAGCGGGCGGACCTGAACGGCGATTTGCGGGCTGAAGGTGTCGAGACGCGCCACCAGCTCGCGGCGCTCGTCAGGGGTAATTTTGGCATCGGCAAGCAGAATGCCGCGGCGGAACGCGTCCTGCCAGCTGTCGTCGGTATGGCGTTTCGCCTCCGCTCGCGCCTGCGCCGGCGCGAGACGATCGGCGCAGTCAATGCCCCGCAGCCAGTAGAGGGGGTTTTTGTCGCTGGCATCGCTGCTGTGCGCCCAGATATCGGCGCAGTCCACCGCGACAAAATCGGCCACCTGATGCTGCGCCTGCCCGGGGGCGGCGGCACCTTCCGCACTATGCGGCGAGAAGCCGGCGGAACACCCCGCCAGCGTCAGACAAGCAATGCCTGAGAGCAGCCATCCGCTAAGGGAACGGCGCCAGGCCAGGAATTGGGACATAGTTCCCCGATATCGATTCATTAGTTGGATTATTCCAGCGCTGAGGGAAGCGTAATGCGAAAACAGACCTGCCCGGCGGGGGCGTCAACCAGACTGAGCTCCCCTTGCATCTGACGGACGCAGTCGCGGGCGATGCTTAACCCCAGTCCACTGCCTTTTACGGCCCCTTTACGCTGGTGACTCCCCTGGTAAAAGGGCTCAAAAATCATATTCTTTTCCGCGGCCGGGATCGGTTCGCCGCTGTTGGCGACATCAATACGCACCTGCTCTCCGTGCCGGTAGCTATGGATACGAATGTTACCGGATTCAGCGCCATAGTGCACCGCATTGGAGTAGAGATTATCCATTACGCTTATCAATAGCGCAGGCTCTGCCAGACAATGCCGCGCCTGCAGCGCCAGCTCGGTATGCATCAGTTTAGCCCGCGCGGGCAAACTGTGCGCCGCCACGACGTTTTCCACCAGCTCCACCAGGTCCACTTCTTCCCGGGCTACCGGGCCGTCGGCCTGTTTGCGGTTGTAGTCCAGCAGCTGTTCAATCAGCTTTTGCAGGTTGCGGCTGCTGCTGTCGAGGATCTCGACGATCTCCTGCTGCTCCGGCGTCAGCGGCCCGGCGACACGGTCGGCCAACAGCTCGGTGCCTTCACGCATACTGGCCAGCGGGGTTTTCAGCTCATGCGACAGATGGCGAAGAAACTGATGCCGCTGCGACTCCAGCCATGCCAGGCGCTCGCTGAGCCAGATAATGCGCTTGCCCACCGAGCGCAGCTCGCGCGGGCCGGTAAACAATGCCGCGTCGTCCAGCGACTTCCCTGCCCCCAGCTGGTTGATCATTCTTTCGATGCCTTTCACCGGGCCGATGATCATGCGGGTAAAAAGCAGCACCAGCGCCAGGCTCAGCAGAAACAGCACCAGCGCCTGCCAGCCGAAAAACTGGCCGCGCTCGGCAATCTCCTGCTGCAGCTGCTGGCCGCGGGAATAGACCACCGCCCGGGTCGCCTGGACCATGTCGCTGTTATTACTGGCGAACACTTCCAGTCTGGCGGCTGCCTGGGCGTCGGGGCCGCTGTTGTTACACTGCAGCTGCGCCAGATCGCTGACATCCTGGCGCAGCGCCTGCCAGAGCTTCTCGTCCGGCAGCACGCCGGCGTGCGCGTCCAGCATCTGGCTGTAGCGCTGCCGCTGGTTTTGATAGACGCGCGCCAGCGTCGGATCGTCCAGCACGCAGTACTGGCGATAGCTGCGCTCCATCTCCAGCGCGGCATTGATCATCGCCTCGCTGCGGCGGGCATCGACCAGCGTAGTGCGGTTGATATGCGCCGCCTGGGCGCTGAGGGCATTGAGGCTCTGCCAGGCCTGCCAGGCCAGCACCAGCAACGGCAGCAGGATCAGCACAAAGGAGAGCGTCACCAGCTGACGCAGCGAACGGGGAAAAAGAGAGAGTCGCTTCAAGGGTGTGGTCTCAATCATTAGCTCTGGTCGATGCTAACTGAGGAGCGCGGCGGAGAAAAGCGATACCCGTCGCCACGGCGCCGCAGAAACAACAAAGCCAGGCGCAAGGCCTGGCTTTGTTGAGAAATGAGGCGGTGCCTTACTCGACGTTTCGCCCGATGTCTGATAAAGCCAGGCTGTTATCAGGAGTTGGACGGCAGGCACCTGTTTGTGCGTCATTCGAAGTTTATGTAGCGCGTCCCGAAGGGGCTGACATAAGAAGGTGAATGAGCCACTGGTTAATATTATGCATGAACTATGCCATCTTTCAAAACATTTTATTAACACGTTGATATATATGACTTTTACCATAAAATCCAACCATTCCAGCGCTGTATACTTTTTATCCATGATGTCGCCGATTAGCGACACTAAATATGCCCCAGTTTACTCATCATTTAAATCAATAACTTAAGTGTCGCCTTTTGGCGACACTGCAATATGCCAGTTGTCGGTGATTCCCGACACCCTGGCGTGCCGGCCGTCACAGATAAAAAAAAGCCCCCTGCCTGAGCAGGGGGCCGATACGTTCGTGAGACACGCTTCGGGAAGATTAACCCAGCTGTTTACGCGCGTTGCGGAAGATACGCATCCACGGGCTGTCTTCGCCCCAGTTTTCCGGGTGCCAGGAGTTGCTTACGGTGCGGAAGACGCGTTCCGGGTGCGGCATCATGATGGTCGCACGCCCGCTTTCGCTGGTCACCGCAGTGATACCGTTCGGGGAACCGTTCGGGTTCGCCGGATAGGTTTCGGTCACTTTGCCGAAGTTGTCCAGGAAGCGCAGCGCTACCAGACCTTTGCTCTCCAGCTGGGCCAGATGCGCGCTGTCGCGCACTTCCACCTGCCCTTCGCCGTGGGAGACCGCAATCGGCATCCGCGAGCCAACCATGCCTTCCAGCAGCAGAGACGGGCTTTGCGTCACTTCCACCAGGCTGAAGCGCGCTTCAAAGCGGTCAGACTGGTTGCGCACAAAGCGCGGCCACAGGTCGCTGCCCGGGATCAGCTCGCGCAGGTTGGACATCATCTGGCAGCCGTTGCACACGCCGAGCGCCAGGGTCTGCGGACGATGGAAGAAGGTCGCGAACTCATCGCGCACGCGCTCGTTGAACAGAATCGACTTCGCCCAGCCTTCGCCTGCCCCCAGCACGTCGCCGTAGGAGAAGCCGCCGCAGGCCACCAGGGCATGGAAATCGCCCAGACCGGTGCGGCCCGCCAGCAGGTCGCTCATATGCACGTCGATGGCGTCAAAGCCGGCGCGATGGAAGGCTGCCGCCATTTCAACGTGAGAGTTCACCCCCTGCTCGCGCAGGACGGCCACTTTCGGACGCGCGCCGGTGGCAATGTACGACGCGGCGACGTCGTCATTAATATCAAACGAGAGCTTCACATTAAGGCCCGGATCGGCGTCGTTGGCTTTCGCCTCGTGCTCCTGATCGGCGCAGGCCGGGTTGTCGCGCAGACGCTGCATCTGCCAGGTGGTTTCCGCCCACCACATGCGCAGGGTGGTGCGGCTTTCGCTAAACACCGTCTGACCGCTGGCGGTCAGCACGAAGCGATCGCCCTCGACCGCTTTACCGAGGTAATGCACGCAGTCCGCCAGGCCGTTAACCGCCAGAATGGCTTCCACTGCCTCACGGTCTGCGGCGCGGACCTGAATCACCGCCCCCAGCTCTTCGTTGAACAGCGCCGCCAGACGGTCGTCGCCCAGCGCGGCGATATCCGCTTCCAGTCCACAGTGGCCGGTAAAGGCCATTTCCGCCAGGGTGACCAACAGGCCGCCGTCGGAGCGGTCGTGGTAGGCCAGCAGTTTACGCTGCGCCACCAGGGCCTGCATCGCCTCCCAGAAGCCTTTCAGCTGCGCGACATCGCGCACGTCAGCCGGCTTGTCGCCGAGCTGGCGATAGACCTGCGCCAGCGCCGTCGCGCCCAGCGCGTTGTGCCCTTTACCGAGGTCGATCAGCAGCAGGGCGTTATCTTCCGTCGAGAGCTGCGGCGTGACGGTATGACGAACATCTTCGACACGAGCGAAGGCGGAGATCACCAGCGACAGCGGAGAGGTCATCTCACGCTGCTCGCTGCCTTCCTGCCAGCGGGTTTTCATCGACATTGAGTCTTTGCCGACCGGAATGGTCAGGCCCAGCGCCGGGCACAGCTCTTCGCCCACCGCTTTCACCGCCTCATACAGACCCGCGTCTTCGCCCGGGTGGCCGGCGGCGGCCATCCAGTTAGCCGACAGCTTCACGCGGTTCAGCTCGCCAATCTGCGTGGCGGCGATATTGGTCAGCGCTTCGCCAACCGCCAGACGGCCGGAGGCGGCGAAGTCCAGCAGAGCAACCGGGGCGCGCTCGCCCATCGCCATCGCTTCGCCGTAGTAGCTGTCGAGGCTGGCGGTGGTGACCGCGCAGTTGGCCACCGGGATCTGCCACGGGCCGACCATCTGGTCGCGGGCGACCATGCCGGTCACGGTGCGGTCGCCGATGGTCACGAGGAAGGTTTTCTCGGCCACCGTCGGCAGGTGCAGAACGCGATTAACCGCATCGGCGATGGTAATCGGTTGGCGATCCAGCGCGCTGCCCTGGGCTTTCAGGGTCTGCACGTCGCGGGTCATTTTCGGCGTTTTGCCAAGCAGGACGTCCAGCGGCAGATCGATCGGCTGATCGTTAAAGTGGCTGTCGCTCAGGCTCAGGTGCTGCTCGGCGGTGGCTTCGCCGATAACCGCATAAGGCGCGCGCTCGCGGCGGCACAGCTCGTCGAACAGCGGCAGTTGCTCCGGGGCGACCGCCAGGACATAACGTTCCTGCGATTCGTTACACCAGATCTCCAGCGGGCTCATGCCTGGCTCATCGCTCAGGATATCGCGCAGCTGGAATTTACCGCCGCGGCCGCCGTCGCTGACCAGCTCCGGCATGGCGTTGGAGAGACCGCCGGCGCCGACGTCGTGGATAAACAGGATCGGGTTGGCGTCGCCCAGCTGCCAGCAGCGGTCGATCACTTCCTGACAGCGACGCTCCATTTCCGGGTTGTCACGCTGGACGGAGGCGAAATCGAGGTCGGCATCGGACTGGCCGGAGGCCATGGAAGACGCCGCGCCGCCGCCGAGGCCGATGTTCATCGCCGGACCGCCCAGCACGATCAGCTTCGCGCCGACGGTAATCTCGCCCTTCTGCACGTGCTCGCCGCGGATGTTGCCGATACCGCCGGCCAGCATGATTGGTTTGTGGTAGCCGCGCAGCTCTTCACCGTTATGGCTGGTGACTTTCTCTTCATAGGTGCGGAAGTAGCCGTTCAGCGCCGGGCGACCAAATTCGTTGTTAAACGCCGCGCCGCCCAGCGGGCCTTCGGTCATGATGTCCAGGGCGGTGACGATGCGATCCGGCTTGCCGAAATCTTCTTCCCACGGCTGTTCGAAGCCCGGGATGCGCAGGTTGGAAACCGAGAAGCCCACCAGGCCCGCTTTCGGCTTCGCGCCGCGGCCGGTGGCGCCTTCATCGCGGATTTCGCCGCCGGAGCCGGTTGCCGCGCCCGGCCATGGGGAGATGGCCGTCGGGTGGTTATGGGTTTCCACCTTCATCAGAATGTGCGCCGGCTCCTGATGGAAGTCATAGCGTCCGGTCTGGTGGTCGGCAAAATAGCGCCCCACTTCAGACCCTTCCATCACCGCGGCGTTGTCTTTATAGGCCGACAGGACGTAGTCCGGCGTTTTTTCGAAGGTGTTTTTGATCATTTTGAACAGCGACTTCGGCTGCTGTTCGCCGTCGATGATCCAGTCGGCGTTGAAAATTTTGTGACGACAGTGCTCTGAGTTCGCCTGGGCGAACATATACAGCTCGATATCGTTCGGATTGCGTCCCAGACGGGTAAAGGCGTCCTGCAGGTAGTCAATTTCGTCATCTGCCAGCGCCAGCCCCAAACGGAGGTTGGCGTCAATCAGCGCCTGACGCCCTTCGCCCAACAGGTCAACGCTGGTCACCGGCGTCGGCTGATGGTGAGCGAACAGCTTTTCGCCCGCTTCCAGCGCGTCGAAGACGCTCTCCATCATGCGGTCGTGCAGTTCCGCCGCCACCGCGGCCCACTGCGCTTCGGTCAGGGTCGAGGCTTCAACATAATACGCTACGCCGCGCTCCAGACGCACAACCTGAGCCAGGCCGCAGTTATGGGCGATATCGGTAGCTTTAGAAGACCAGGGAGAGATGGTGCCAGGGCGAGGGGTCACGAGCAGTAATTTACCGGTCGGGGTATGGCTGTTTAAGCTCGGGCCATACTTAAGCAGTCGCGCCAGGCGCTCGCGATCGTCAGCGCTCAGCGGGGCGTTCAGATCGGCAAAATGAATATACTCGGCATATATGGCGCTTACCGGAAGGTTGGCCGCCTGAAATCGTGCCAGCAGTTTATTAATACGGAATGCCGACAGTGCAGGTGAACCACGCAAAATTTCCATCATAAGTCTCTCGTCTTCGAAGCTTTCAGGGTGAGCCAGGGGGGGAAACGGGCGTCATTATAGTGAATCCTGCGCCCCGACGAAACCGTTTGCGTAGAAATAAAATCATTGATGCTGTTTATCAATAAATGTGACGTCCATCGCGAATAAGTTGCCAACTGGCGCATTCTTAAGCAGAATGCCGCTCATTCGACGACAACCTTGCGTTTTTTCCGGACATCGCCTGCTGAGGAACCTGAAGCTGCAGAAGATTAACGCGCTGAAAAAATTAAAGATTAATTATCTGCTCATCGGCATTGTCACCCTTTTGCTGGCGGCTGCCCTGTGGCCGTCGATCCCCTGGTCCGGTAAACCGGAGAACCGGGTGGCGGGCATTATCGCTCGCGGCGAGCTACGCATCAGCACCATCAACTCGCCGATGACCTTCGCCACCATGAACAATAAAACCTTCGGCCTGGACTACGAACTGGCGAAGCAGTTTGCCGACTACCTCGGCGTGACGCTTAAGATAACCGTCCGCCAGAACATCAGCCAGCTGTTTGACGACCTCGACGACGGTCAGGCCGATATGCTGGCCGCCGGGCTGGTCTATAACCAGGAGCGGGTGAAAAACTACCAGGCCGGCCCTGGCTACTACTCCGTTTCCCAACAGCTGGTCTATCGCGTCGGCAATACCCGGCCGCGCAGCCTCGCGGCGCTGACCGCAGAGCAGCTCGCCATCGCCCCGGGTCACGTGGCGATCAACGACCTGCAGGTACTGAAAGCGGAGAAATACCCGGATCTTGCCTGGCGCGTGGACGAAAAGCGCGGCACCACCGCGCTGATGCAGGCGGTGATTGACGGCAAACTCGATTACACCATCGCCGACTCGGTGGCCGTCAGCCTGTTCCAGCGCGTCCATCCGGAGCTGGCGGTAGCCCTCGATATCACCGACGAACAGCCGGTCACCTGGTTCAGCGCCCGGGACGACGATAATTCGCTGTCGGCGGCGATGCTTGATTTCTTCAACAATATTAATGAAGACGGCACCCTGGCGCGCCTGGAAGAGAAGTACCTCGGCCACGGCAACGATTTCGATTATGTCGATACCCGCACCTTCCTGCGCGCGGTGGAAAACATTCTTCCGGAGGTGCAGCCGCTGTTTGAAAAGTACGCCCGCGAGATCGACTGGCGCCTGCTGGCCGCCATCGCCTGGCAGGAATCCCACTGGGATCCGCAGGCCACCTCGCCTACCGGCGTGCGCGGCATGATGATGCTTACGCGTAATACGGCGCAGAGTCTGGGGCTGACTGACCGGACCGATGCGGCGCAGAGCATCGACGGCGGTATGCGCTATCTCCAGGATATGATGGATAAAGTGCCGGATTCGATCCCGAAAGATGAACGCATCTGGTTTGCGCTGGCCGCTTACAATATGGGCTATGCCCATATGCTGGACGCCATGGCGCTCACCCGCAAACAGAAAGGCGATCCCAACAGCTGGGCAGACGTTAAGCTGCGTTTACCCCTGCTGAGCCAGAAACCCTATTACAGCAAACTTAAATACGGCTATGCCCGCGGCCATGAGGCCTACGCCTATGTGGAAAACATCCGCAAATATCAGATAAGCCTTGTCGGCTATTTGTCAGAAAAGGAGCGCCAGCAGCAGCAAACGCTGGCCCTGGCGGAGGATTACCCGGCGGTGCACCCCAATGAGCTCGAACAGCCGCAGGAGACCACCCTGCCCTTTTTCAAGTTTCGCGCCGATAAACAGATGGATAATGCCCGGATGAAACTCCCCGGCCACCTGTATTAACTTTCCCCGTTCTGCTCCCGGGCTTTCTTCAGCGCTTTTTTCTCTTCCCGCCGCCAGCGGAAGAAGTCGCTCAGCATGGCAGAGCAGGATCCCGCCAGCACGCCTTCGCTAATCTCAACCCGATGGTTCATTCCCGGGTGGTGCAGAACATCCATCAGCGAGCCGGCGGCGCCGGTCTTGGCATCCCTGGCGCCAAACACCAAGCGGGCGATACGGCTGTGCACCATCGCGCCCGCGCACATCACGCAGGGCTCGAGGGTCACGTACAGCGTGGCGTCGATCAGGCGATAGTTTTGCAGCACCAGCCCGCCCTGGCGTAAGGCCATAATTTCCGCATGGGCGGTGGGGTCGTGACGGCCTATCGGCCGGTTCCAGCCCTCGCCAATGACCTGATTGTTATGCACCAGCACCGCGCCCACCGGCACCTCGCCCTCTTCCCAGGCGCGCTTCGCCAGCGTCAGGGCATGACGCATCCAGTATTCATCATTGAGTTCGAGGTCAGACACAGCGGCCACTCCAGCAGAAAAAGCGGGGCGCATTATACATGGGAGCTATCAATTACACACTATTACTCCAGTTGCTGCAGCTCTCCCTGCGGGGTGACCCGCCAGCGATGCTGGCAAAAGCCGAGCAATGGGTTATCCTGCTCGCTATCGCTATAGCCGCTATACAGCTGCAGCGGAGCGCCAATCTTTTTCTCCAGCTGCACCACCTTTTCATGGCCCAGGCAGCGCAGGGTCAATACCCAGCCGCCCCAGCGGCGCGCGGTGCGGCTGGCTATCAAATTCACCCGCGGCAGCCAGAGGGTATCGCGATAGACCTGTTCCACCAGCGACTGCGGCGAGCCGGTGATCAACCAGACGTCGGCATCGGTACTGGTCAGGTAGGCCGTCAGCCGCGCATGAACCACCGGAAACGCCGTCACATGATGACGAAACCAGCCGACAAACTCCGCTTCCAGCCGCTTCAGTACCGCCTCGCGACGGCCAAAGGTTGACGCCCACAGCAGCAGGCTCATCGGCCAGCGCGCCGCCCGCCCGCACACCGCCAGCCCGGCAAGGATCGCCGGCCCCATCGCCACCACCAGCAGCAGGTTCAGCGGCAGATGGCGCAGCAGGTAGCGCAGAAAACTGCCGAACATATCCTGTTGATGCAAGGTTCCGTCCAGATCGAAAAACACCACTTTCCGTTCACTGTGCTGCAAACTGCCTCCTTCTCTCAGGATTCGCTTCTCGTTAGGGTAAGCTTAACAGTCTTATGCCATGAAGAGGGAAAACATCCCTGCCGTTAAGGAAGAATTAAATTAGCAGGCGAAGGAAAAATTGTGGCTTATGAATTTTTAATTCGTGGTATACCCCTTATAATCGAATAAAAATTCTGTCAGTCACGAGCCGGACGGCTCCAGCGGAGCTCCAATGAACTGTTTAACGCGTATTCGTCAGCGCTATCCCACCCTGGCGGCGAGCGACAAAAAGTTGGCCGATTTTATTCTGAGCCAACCCGATGATACCCGGCACCTCAGCTCGCAGCAGCTGGCGGTGGAAGCCGGTGTGAGTCAGTCCAGCGTGGTTAAATTTGCCCAGAAACTGGGGTTCAAAGGCTTTCCGGCGCTGAAGCTGGCGCTGAGTGAAGCGCTGGCCAGCAGCCCGGATCCGCACTCCGTTCCGGTACATAACCACATTCGCGGTGACGACCCGCTGCGTCTGGTGGGCGAGAAACTCATTAAAGACAATGTCGCCGCCATGCATGCCTCGCTGGACGTCAACACTGAAGAGACGCTGCGGGAAGCCGTCACGCTGCTGCGCAACGCCCGGCGGGTGATCGTCACCGGGATTGGCGCGTCCGGCCTGGTGGCGCGTAACTTTAGCTGGAAGCTGATGAAGATCGGCGTTAATGCTGTTTCGGAGCAGGATATGCACGCCCTGCTGGCGACGGTGCAGGCCATGTCCAGCGACGATCTGCTGCTGGCGATCTCTTACTCCGGCGAGCGTCGGGAGATCAATATGGCGGCCGGTGAAGCGCTGCGCGTGGGCTCCAGGATCCTGGCGATCACCGGCTTTAGCCCTAACGCCCTGCAGCAGCAGGCGACCCACTGCCTGTACACCATCGCCGAAGAGCAGGCGACGCGCAGCGCGGCCATCTCTTCCACCAGCGCGCAAATGATGCTCACCGACCTGCTGTTTATGGGGCTGGTGCAGCAGGATCTGGAGCGGGCGCCGGAGCGCATTCGCCATAGCGAAGCGCTGGTGAAAAAGCTGGTCTGAGCAGAAAATGGGCGTATAATGCCCGCCCTGTTTGTGTTGTTTCTGAGATTTTCCTGATGGCGCTGTTAATTACCAAAAAATGCATCAACTGCGATATGTGCGAGCCGGAGTGCCCCAATGAGGCCATTTCGATGGGTGACAGCATTTATGAAATTAACAGCGACCTCTGCACCGAATGCGTGGGCCATTACGACACGCCCACCTGCCAGAAGGTGTGCCCGATCCCAAATACCATTCTGAAAGATCCGGCACACGTCGAGAATGAAGAACAGCTGTGGGATAAATTCGTCCTGATGCACCACGCGGATAAAATTTAACCGCTTCCCGGCTTAGCTTTCGACAATCACCGTGGCGCAGGCGTAATGGCGCTCATCGGCGAGCGTGACATGAATATGGCTCACCCCCAGTCGTTCCGCCAGCCGTTGCGCCTCACCCCATAGCCGCAGCTTCGGCTTGCCCAGCTCATCGTTGTAAACTTCGAACTGATTAAAGGCCAACCCGTTGCGGATCCCGGTCCCCAGCGCTTTCGCCGCCGCTTCCTTGACCGCAAAGCGTTTCGCCAGGAAACGCACCGGCTGCTGGTGCTGCTCCCAGATGCTCCATTCATGGTCGCTCAGCACCCGGCGGGCAAGGCGATCGCCGCTGCGGGCGATCACCGCCTCGATGCGGGCGATCTCGACGATGTCGGTACCCAGCCCGAGGATGGCCATTAGCCGCGCGCTTCCAGCATCAGACGTTTCATTTCCGCCACCGCCTCTTTCAGGCCGCTCATTACCGCCCGGCCAATAATCGCGTGGCCGATATTCAGCTCATGCATTTCCGGCAGCGCAGCAATCGCTTTCACGTTGTGATAGGTCAGACCGTGACCCGCATTGACCTTCAGGCCGAGGCTGGCGGCGTAGGTGGCCGCTTTGGCAATACGTTCCAGCTCCTTCGCCTGCTCGGCGTCGGTTTTAGCATCGGCATAGCAGCCGGTGTGGATTTCGATATAGGGCGCGCCAACGTCCGCCGCCGCTTTGATCTGCGCCTCATCCGCATCGATAAACAGGGAGACCAGGATGCCGGCATCCGCCAGGCGTTGACAGGCATCACGCATCTTGTCGCGCTGGCCGGCCACGTCCAGTCCACCTTCGGTGGTCACTTCCTGACGCTTCTCCGGCACCAGGCAGCAGAAATGCGGTTTGGTTTCGCAGGCGATCGTCAGCATCTCTTCGGTGACCGCCATTTCAAGGTTCATGCGGGTGTGCAGCGTCTGGCGCAGGATACGCACATCGCGATCGGTGATATGGCGGCGGTCTTCGCGCAGATGCACGGTTATGCCGTCGGCGCCGGCCTGTTCGGCAATGAAAGCCGCCTGAACCGGATCCGGGTAAGCGGTGCCGCGGGCGTTACGCAAGGTCGCGATATGGTCAATATTGACCCCTAACAGTAATTCAGCCATGACAATCCTCGTTAATCATTATTCGTATTATCCGCTCGCGCCTTTCGCGCGGGCATAAACTGGCGAAACAATTCCCGGCTCTTGAGCGGTTTGCCGCCGAGATAGGGCTTCAGGGCGATACGGGTAAAGCGCTTCGCGGCGCGCAACGTATCAACATCAGGAAACTCGCGACTCGCCAACGCTTTCAAATGGTGCCCGGTAAACGTGTTGTTATCAATCACCAGGCTGGCAATAAAGCCTTTTTCTTCGCGATAGCGGTAGGTCATGGTGTCGTCCACCGGCTCGCCGCTCCCGGCACAGTGGAGAAAATCCACGCCATAGCCCAGGTGTCCGAGCAGCGCCAGCTCAAAGCGCCGCAGCGCAGGCTCCGGCGAACCGCTGGCCCCGGCGAGCGCCTGAATGCAGTGCAGATAGTCAAAAAAGAGTTCGGAGAAGCGCGTTTCGTGCTCAAGCACGCGGGAGATAAGCTCGTTAACGTAAAGACCGCTGTAGAGGGTGATGCCGCTGAGCGGCAGCGCCAGCGAGACAGCTTCCGCGCTGCGCAGGGTTTTGACTTCGCCGCGGCCGCCGAAGCGAACCAGCAAGGGGGTAAAGGGCTGTAAAGCGCCTTTAAGATTCGAGCGTTTGGAGCGTGCGCCCTTGGCAACCAGGCGCACGCGACCGGATTCTTCCGTGAAGACGTCCAGCATCAGGCTGGTTTCGCTCCACGGTCGGCTATGCAGGACAAAGGCGCGCTGCCATCCATCCACGTTGCGTTAACTCAGAGGTCGTCAACATAACCGAGACTGCGCAGGGCGCGCTCGTCATCGGCCCAGCCGGATTTCACTTTGACCCACAGCTCGAGGTGCACCGGCGCTTCAAACATTTCCTGCATGTCCTTACGCGCTTCGATGCCGATGGTTTTGATTTTGGCGCCTTTGTTGCCAATCACCATCTTCTTCTGCCCTTCACGCTCGACAAGGATCAGGCCGTTGATGTCGTAACCGCCACGCTCGTTGGTCACGAAACGTTCGATTTCCACGGTGACGGAGTACGGTAGCTCAGCGCCGAGGAAACGCATCAGTTTTTCACGGATGATTTCGGAGGCCATAAAGCGCTGGGAACGGTCGGTAATATAATCTTCCGGGAAGTGGTGGATCGCTTCCGGCAGATGCTTACGCACGATCGACGCAATGGTGTCGACGTTGGTCCCCGTTTCCGCCGACATCGGCACGATATCAAGGAAGTTCATCTGGCTGGCGAGGAACTGCAGATGCGGTAACAGATCCGCTTTTTCCTGCACGTTATCCACTTTGTTGACCGCGAGGATCACCGGCGCTTTGGCGTCGCGCAGCTTGTTGAGCACCATCTCGTCGTCCTGCGTCCAGCGGGTGCCTTCCACCACGAAGATGACCAGCTCAACATCGCCAATAGAGCTGCTGGCCGCTTTGTTCATTAAGCGGTTAATGGCGCGCTTTTCTTCCATATGCAGGCCCGGGGTATCGACGTAAATCGCCTGATACGGCCCTTCGGTATGGATGCCGACGATGCGGTGACGGGTGGTCTGCGCTTTACGGGAGGTGATCGAGATCTTCTGCCCAAGCAGCTTATTCAACAGCGTGGATTTGCCAACGTTTGGACGACCCACGATGGCGACAAACCCACAATAACTTTTTTCTTCGCTCATTCCAGCTCCAGCTTTTTCAGCGCCTGTTCGGCGGCAGCCTGCTCCGCCTTACGACGGCTGGAACCTGTGCCAACCACCGGTTCACTCAGGCCACTGACCTGGCAGTGGATAGTAAATTCCTGATCGTGCGCTTCGCCGCGCACCTGGACTACCAGGTAGGACGGCAGCGGCAGATGACGACCCTGCAGATACTCCTGCAGACGCGTCTTCGGATCCTTTTGCTTATCGCCCGGGCTGATTTCGTCCAGACGAGTCTGGTACCAGGAGAGGATTAAGCGTTCAACGTTCTGAATATCGCTGTCGAGGAAAACCCCGCCAATTAACGCTTCAACGGTGTCCGCGAGAATCGATTCGCGACGGAAACCGCCGCTTTTCAGTTCGCCCGGCCCGAGGCGCAAGCATTCGCCCAGTTCAAACTCGCGGGCGATTTCCGCCAGCGTGTTGCCACGCACCAGCGTCGCGCGCATACGGCTCATGTCGCCTTCATCCACGCGAGGAAAGCGATGATACAGCGCATTAGCGATCACGAAACTTAAAATGGAGTCGCCTAAAAATTCCAGGCGCTCATTATGTTTGCTGCTGGCACTGCGGTGAGTTAATGCCTGTTGCAACAGCTCCTGATGATGAAAAGTGTAGCCCAGCTTTCGTTGAAGCCGATTAATTACGATGGGGTTCATGCGTTACCAATAAATGAATGCGTCAAAGATGCAGCACACGAAACCGACCTGAGCATACGCTTCAAACAGTAAGTTGAAACAGACCAATACGCTTTCGTGTGCAGTGTCACCCGGCAGAGCGACAACCAAAAACTTCGGGGGGATATTCTATACGCAACGACACGGGATGTCGTTAGTTTGAATGGATTTAAATACTAAATAATTCGCGCCGCTGCGATAACAGCAGCGGCGTGAATTCAGCAGATGAAATTAATGAATTCCACCAATGCGCGATAACCGCACGCCGGTCGGCCATTCACCTTCCTGCTTTTCAAAACTCATCCAGATAGCGGTGGCCTTCCCGACCAGGTTTGCTTCCGGCACAAAGCCCCAGTAACGGCTGTCGGCGCTGTTATCCCGGTTGTCGCCCATCATGAAGTACTGACCCGGCGGCACAATCCAGGTGGCCAGCGGCAGACCACTCTGATGGTAATACATGCCAGCCTGATCCTGAGCAATCGGCACCATCAGAATACGATGCGTGACGTCGCCCAGCGTCTCCTGACGCTCGGTGAGGCGAATGCCGTCGGCTTTGGTTTCGCCCTTCGGCAGCTGCCAGAAACCGCTGCTCGCTTCGCCGCCGTTGCTGCGGGAGAAGGTCTGAACGAAATCGCTCGGCTCCACGTTGGAGTAAGTCACCGGCAGCGCGTTGCCGCAGGCCTGTCCGGAGCTGCAGCCCGGCTGAATAGTGACCTGCTTGGCAATCGGATCGTAGGTGACTTTATCCCCCGGGAGCCCCACCGCGCGCTTGATGTAGTCCAGGCGCGGGTCTTCCGGATATTTAAACACCACGATATCGCCGCGCTTCGGATGACCCGTCTCGATCAGCGTTTTCTGGTAGATAGGATCTTTAATGCCGTAGGCAAATTTCTCCACCAGGATGAAATCGCCAATCAGCAGAGTCGGCATCATCGAACCTGACGGGATCTGGAACGGCTCATAAATGAATGAACGTACCACCAGAACGATCGCCAGCACCGGGAAAACCGATGCGCCGGTTTCCAGCCAGCCCGGTTTCGGGCCGACTTTCTTCAACGTCTTTTTGTCCAGCTGCTCGCCGGTCGCTGCCTGAGCAGCGGCCTGACGCTCACGACGTTTCGGTGCAAAAATGAACTTGTCCAGGCACCATAAAACGCCCGTCACCAGGGTTGCAATCACCAGGATCAGGGCAAACATGTTCGCCATGCCAACTCCTTAGGGTTATTTGCCGTCTTTACCAACGTGCAGAATGGCGAGGAACGCTTCCTGCGGCAGTTCAACGTTACCGACCTGCTTCATACGCTTCTTACCTTCTTTCTGCTTCTGCAGCAGCTTTTTCTTACGGCTGACGTCACCGCCGTAGCATTTCGCCAGCACGTTTTTACGCAGCTGTTTCACGGTAGAGCGCGCGATGATGTGGTTGCCGATGGCCGCCTGAATCGCGATGTCGAACTGCTGACGCGGAATAAGATCTTTCATCTTTTCCACCAGCTCGCGGCCGCGATACGGCGCGTTATCGTTGTGGGTGATCAGCGCCAGCGCATCGACGCGCTCGCCGTTGATCAGCACATCGACGCGTACCATGTTCGACGCCTGGAAGCGTTTGAAGTTGTAGTCCAGCGACGCATAGCCGCGGGAGGTAGACTTCAGACGGTCGAAGAAGTCGAGCACCACTTCCGCCATCGGGATTTCGTAGGTCAGCGCCACCTGTTTACCGTGGTAAACCATGTTGGTCTGCACGCCACGCTTCTCCACGCACAGGGTGATCACGTTGCCGAGGAACTCCTGCGGCAGCAGCATGTGACACTCGGCGATCGGCTCACGCAGCTCCTGAATATTATTCAGCGGCGGCAGCTTGGACGGGCTGTCGACGTAGATAACTTCTTTGGAGGTGGTCTCCACTTCGTAAACTACCGTCGGCGCGGTAGTGATCAGGTCAAGATCGTATTCACGCTCCAGACGCTCCTGAATGATCTCCATGTGCAGCAGGCCGAGGAAGCCGCAGCGGAAGCCGAAGCCCAGCGCGGTAGAACTTTCCGGCTCGTAGAACAGAGAGGCGTCGTTGAGGCTCAGTTTGCCCAGCGCGTCGCGGAAAGCTTCATAATCATCGGAGCTTACCGGGAACAGGCCGGCATACACCTGCGGTTTCACCTTCTTAAAGCCAGGCAGCGCTTTGTCTGCCGGGTTGCGGGCGGCGGTCAGGGTATCGCCCACCGGCGCGCCAAGGATGTCTTTGATCGCGCAGACCAGCCAACCTACCTCGCCGCATTTCAGCTCGGTACGGTCAACCTGTTTCGGGGTGAAGATGCCCAGACGGTCGGCGTTATAGACCTGGCCGGTGCTCATGACCTTGATCTTGTCGCCCTTGCGCATGGTGCCGTTTTTAATTCGTACCAGCGACACCACGCCGAGGTAGTTATCGAACCAGGAGTCGATAATCAGCGCCTGCAGCGGCGCGTCCGGATCGCCTTCCGGCGGCGGAATATCGCGCACCAGACGCTCCAGCACCTCGGTCACGCCGACGCCGGTTTTCGCCGAGCAGCGCACCGCGTCGTGGGCGTCGATCCCGACGATATCTTCAATTTCGTCCGCTACGCGCTCAGGGTCGGCCGCAGGCAGGTCGATCTTGTTGAGTACCGGAACGACCTCCAGGTCCATCTCCATGGCGGTGTAGCAGTTGGCCAGGGTCTGGGCTTCTACGCCCTGCCCGGCGTCAACCACCAGCAGCGCGCCTTCGCACGCGGCGAGGGAACGGGAAACTTCATAAGAGAAGTCCACGTGGCCCGGGGTGTCGATAAAGTTCAGCTGATAGGTCTCACCGTCGTTAGCCTTATAGTCCAGGGTGACGCTCTGCGCCTTGATGGTGATCCCGCGTTCGCGCTCAAGATCCATGGAGTCCAGAACCTGGGCTTCCATTTCACGATCAGAAAGGCCACCGCAAATCTGGATGATACGGTCAGACAGCGTCGACTTACCGTGGTCGATGTGAGCGATGATCGAAAAGTTACGTATATTCTTCATATTTAGAGTTAATTATGCCTTACGAGTATCATGAGGCCGCTGTACTGTGCCTGACGTTTTTTAATCCGAAAACGCCGCATTCTACACTACATCCTTGAAACCAGGAAATGCTGTTAGATCCAGCATAACCGCAGAAATTGTGGCGTTGTAACAGGAAGGGTAAATAAAGATAAGGGCCAGTGAAATCACTGACCCATGTCGGAGGAAGGCGTTTCGATACGCACCAGATCCGGCGGCAACGCGACGCTCAGAATCACCGGCTGCCACGACTGGCGCGCTGCCAGCTGCGGCGACAGACCGCGCGCCACCAGAAACCCGCCGACGCCGCCCAGCAGCGCGCCGCACAGCGAAGCGATATCGCTGGCAAACAGCACCTGGAAAATCGACGCCATCACAAACAGACCCACCAGCGGCGCCATGTAGACCAACAGCGCCGAACCCAGCAGACTGCTCTCGGCGATCCCCAGCTCCACTTTCTGCCCCGCCGTCAACGGCTGCTCGCAGGGCACGCTGATGGTATGGCTGGTCTGCGGCCCCAGCTTGTTTAATACCCGGCTGCCGCAGCCGGCGCGGGAGGCGCAACTGCTGCAGGAGGCTTTAACGTCGCAGTGCACCTGCGCCACGCCGTTATGCCAGGAAACCACGGTGGCCCACTCTTTGATCATTGTACTGCCTTGAATTTAATGCTGTCTGAGATACGCTTCGCCGTCTGCGGCGGCAGTTCGCCCACCACGGTGATCTCCGCGTTATCGCGTACCGTCGTGCTGACGGTGCGTCGGCCGGTGCGCAACAGCTGGTCGCTGCTGGCCGCGGTGGCGCGGTTGATATTGATCGAGAAGCTGAACAAGCCGTCGGAATAGAGACGTGATTCTACCGGACCATCAAAGGTGGGCAGACGACGCTGGCTGCTGGAGACCTCAGTCATGCCCTGCGGGAGCCACGTTGGCGCCCAGTTGAAGTTGGCTTTGTCGCCCCCTTCAGGCACCGACAGCTGCGGCGGCAAATTCGCTTTCGCCAGCGTCTCCATGCTGGCGCTGACGTTATCGCCAACGTTGAAAGAGACGACCCGGAACTGCTCCAGCGTTTCACCGTCGCGGTCGAGCAAATCGACGCGCAGCGGCAGCTTGGTCTCAGCGTCCAGCCAGGCGATAAAGCTATAGCGCGTGCCGTCGCGAGCCACGACGCGGATCACGTCGCAGAGGCGGTCGGCGATACGGGTACGGCCCACGGAGATAAAATCATAGGCTGCGCTGAGACGTTTGAAATCGCTGTAAACCAACGACGGCAGCGAATCGACGATATAGTCGCCGTTCAGGGTGAACGGATCGAGGCCGGGTTCAAAATAGCTGATTTCCGTACCGCGCAGGACCACTTCCCGGCGCGGACCGTCCAGCTGCAGAAGCTGCGCCAGCGGTTGATTGTTCAGTCGCGCGTGACGATAGCGCAGCGACTCAACGCCTTGTTTGCTGATGCTGACGAAAGACAGCTCATAATTGAGGGACTGGCTGGCCAGGTTCATCTGCTGCAACAACGCCCCGGACGATGTATCAGCCGAGGCGTTGACAGAGAACAACAGACTGCCTGCCATGAGCGACATGGCACACCAAAGTTGCTTCATTACTGCGATTGCGTTCCTAAAGTTTGATAACCCGGCACCTGGACTGCGGCCTGCTGAGTCTGGGCCTGGCCAAACTGAAGCTGCTCAGCGTGCAGGCGGCGCTGCAGTTCGTAGTCCTGCAGCATGGCGTTAATCCGCCGACGCTGTTCCTGGACCTGAGCCTGCTGGCCGCTACCTGCTGATACGTCAGCCGGTACGCCAAGGCTTACCGGGCTCGCTTTACCCATCATCGGCAGCGTATTGAACACCGGCGCCTCTGGCTGCTGAGCGGCATCAGACTGCCCATTATAGTGCTGGACGCCGACGATAACCGCAAGCGATACGCAGGCGGCAACGCCCATCTGGGTCAGTGAGCTGGCCCACGGGCGCACTTTGTTCCAGAACGGCATCTGCCGCCACTGGTGCGGTGCGGGCTGAGATTCAGGAATAAGCGGCGCCGTCTGACGAACGGGCTCATTTTCAATGGCGGCCATCACCCGGGCGGAGATATCAAATTGCAGCACCTCTGCGGTATCGCCACGCAGCGTATCGCGGATAAGGTGATAACTCTCCCAGGTTTTTTGCATCTCAGAAGAACGACTCAGCTCGTTGAGCAGTTCGTTATCCAGCGTTTCACCATCCATTAAAGCCGAAAGTTTTTCTTTCTGCATGCCTGATACCCTTTTCCAGTATTCCGCTATCGTCAACGCCTGATAAGCGGTTGAACTTTATTATCAATAGCTTCTCGCGCCCGGAAGATACGCGAACGCACCGTCCCAACCGGACAATCCATGATAGCGGCTATCTCTTCATAGCTTAGGCCATCCAGCTCCCGTAACGTAATTGCCATGCGTAAATCTTCCGGAAGCGATTCAATGGTACGAAAAACTATTTGTCTCAGTTCTTCTGACAACATTAAGTTCTCAGGGTTCGAAATTTCTTTCAACGCCCCGCCGCTTTCGAAGTTTTCCGCCTCGTTGGCGTCAACATCGCTGGACGGCGGACGGCGTCCCTGAGCAACCAGATAATTCTTCGCCGTATTGACGGCGATACGGTATAACCAGGTGTAAAAAGCGCTATCTCCCCGGAAAGAGTCCAGCGCACGCCATGCCTTAACGAACGATTCCTGAACGACGTCAGCGATATCGCCCGGCGGTACATAGCGGGAAACCAGGCTCGCGACCTTATGCTGATAGCGCACTACCAGCAAATTAAACGCTTTCTGATCTCCTTTCTGGACCCGTTCAACAAGGACCTGATCCGTTAACTGCTCGCTCATCCGAGGTAATGTCTCCCCAAACCCAATTCCCATGCGTCTTCAAAACACCACCCAAAATCTGCATTATGAGCAAGCTGACTCTTGGAGTGTATGAAAACAATAAAGTTCCGTTACGCTTTTGTTTTTTGTCTGGCAACGGCGGCAGATCGTTATCAATCATTATATGCCCAGGTTGCTAAACGATAGGTTAGTCAATAAGAAAAAGCGCAGGCCCGTCTGAAGGGTATCGTAACACGGCGTTTATTTCACTATAAAATCCAATGCTATCAACCTGCCACGCGTCTCATTTTCGCCGTGCTCCAGACCGTTTCCGCTCGCCTGCTGTTTAGCCGTCACAACGCCAGTTAAAAAAAATTGTACGATTCCTCACGAGCTGGTGCTATTGTGAGCTAAATGTGTTTAGTAAATTAAACAAAGACGATGAATACCACTCCTGACTTCTCTTGTGATGTGTTGATTATCGGCAGCGGCGCTGCCGGCCTCTCTCTTGCGCTGCGCCTGGCAGAGCACAGTTCGGTAACGGTGTTGAGTAAAGGGCCGATCAGCGAAGGTTCGACGTTCTATGCGCAGGGCGGGATTGCCGCCGTCTTCGACGAGACCGACAGTATTGAATCCCATGTCGAAGATACCCTGATCGCCGGCGCAGGGTTATGCGATCGCCATGCGGTCACCTTCGTCGCCAGCAACGCCAGGCCATGCGTCCAGTGGCTTATCGATCAGGGCGTATTGTTTGACACCCAGGTCCAGGCCAATGGCGAAGAGAGCTATCATCTCACGCGCGAAGGGGGCCACAGCCATCGGCGCATTCTTCACGCCGCCGACGCTACCGGCAAAGCGGTGGAGACGACGCTGGTCGATAAAGCCCTCGCCCATCCCAATATCCGCATCCTTGAGCGCAGCAATGCCGTCGACTTGATCGTATCGGATAAGATTGGCCTGCCGGGCACGCGCCGGGTGGTCGGGGCATGGATCTGGAACCGCAATAAAGAGCGCGTGGAAACCTGCAGCGCGAAGGCGGTGGTGCTCGCCACCGGCGGAGCCGCCAAGGTTTATCAATACACCACTAACCCCGACGTCTCTTCCGGAGACGGTATCGCGATGGCCTGGCGGGCGGGCTGCCGGGTGGCGAATCTGGAATTCAACCAGTTTCACCCCACCGCGCTGTATCATCCGCAGGCGCGCAATTTCCTGCTGACCGAAGCGCTGCGCGGCGAAGGCGCCCACCTTAAACGCCCGGACGGCACCCGCTTTATGCCGGACTTTGACGAACGCGGCGAGTTGGCCCCACGCGATATCGTCGCCCGCGCCATCGATCATGAGATGAAGCGCCTTGGCGTTGACTGTATGTTCCTTGATATCAGCCATAAACCCGAGGCGTTTGTTCGCCAGCACTTCCCGATGATTTACGAAAAGCTGCTCGGTCTGGGAATTGATTTAACCAAAGATCCGGTGCCGGTCGTCCCTGCCGCGCATTACACCTGCGGCGGCGTGATGGTGGATGATAATGGCCGCACCGACGTCGATGGGTTATACGCCATCGGCGAAGTCAGCTATACCGGGCTGCACGGCGCGAACCGTATGGCCTCGAACTCGCTGCTGGAGTGTCTGGTTTACGGCTGGTCCGCCGCAGAAGATATTGCCCGTCGCCTGCCGCTGGCCCAGAAGGTCAGCACCCTGCCGGCGTGGGATGAAAGTCAGGTGGAGATCCCGGATGAACTGGTGGTTATCCAGCATAACTGGCACGAGCTGCGCCTGCTGATGTGGGATTACGTGGGGATTGTGCGCACCACCCGCAGGCTGGAGCGCGCCCTGCGGCGCATTACCATGCTGCAGCAGGAGCTGGATGAGTATTACGCCCGCTTCCGCGTCTCGAATAATCTGCTGGAGCTGCGCAATCTGGTACAGGTGGCGGAACTTATCGTACGCTGCGCGATGTTGCGCAAAGAGAGCCGGGGACTGCATTACACCCTCGACTATCCGCAGCCGCTGCCGAACAGCGGTCCGTCGATATTGTCGCCCCTGGCTCACATAAAGAGATAAAAATCCTCGGTCAGAGCGGTAAAACCTTCTGAATACTGCTGCTCTGGCCCGCGGATCGCCAGCCTGTCGCTGAAACACTCCCCCGCCGTCGGGGAGAAAGCCAGCAGCACCCGATGCGGCGGCCGCAGCTCGGTCTCCGCCACATCAGTGCGCAGTCGCAGGTGCCAGCCCATCGCGGTTGCCCGTTCGATAAACGCATTACCGATATCTACCGGCAGCACCACGCAAAAAAAGCCTTCTTCGGTGATATGCTCAGCGGCACAGGCCAGCAGAGAAGCGTGATCGAGCGTCGTGGTATACCGCGCCTGCTCCCGCTGCGAGGTGGCGCAAGGCACCCCTTCCGCAAAAAAGGGCGGGTTACTGATTATCAGTTGATAGCGTCGGGTCTGCGGCGGCTGCCACTGATGAATATCGGCCTGACAGACCTCAACCCGCGAAGCCCATGGCGACGCAAGGGCATTTTCCTGCGCCTGGGCGGCGGCCTCCTCATCCAGTTCGACCGCATCGACACGCACATCATCGCCGGTACGCTGCGCGAGCATTAGCGCCAGCAGGCCGCTGCCGGCGCCAATATCCAGCACATGTTTCACCCCGGCAATCGGCGCCCAGGCGCCGAGCAAAATGCCGTCGGTACCCACCTTCATCGCGCAACGATCGTGGGCGACAAAAAACTGTTTGAAGGTAAAACCATTGCGCGGCAGCGCAAACTTCGACTGAGACATCCTCAATAACCTTGCCGACAAAAAACTCCTGAACGTAAGGCTATGCACAATACCGGAGAACAGATAGCCTTACAAACAGATGAACATTACGTCAGTAACGTCTATAATCGGCGGCCCACTCAGAGGTAGAACATGACTGTAACGACTTTTTCCGAACTTGAACTCGATGAAAACCTGCTGGAAGCCCTCCAGGATAAAGGTTTCACTCGCCCGACAGCCATTCAGGCCGCCGCTATTCCGCCTGCGCTCGATGGCCGTGACATTCTCGGTTCAGCGCCGACCGGCACCGGTAAAACGGCGGCGTATCTGCTGCCAGCGTTGCAGCACCTGCTCGATTTCCCGCGTAAGAAATCCGGCCCGCCGCGTATTCTTATCCTGACGCCGACCCGTGAGCTGGCGATGCAGGTGGCTGACCACGCCCGCGAGCTGGCGAAGCATACCCATCTGGATATCGCCACCATTACCGGCGGCGTAGCCTACATGAACCACGCGGAAGTGTTCAGCGAAAACCAGGACATCGTGGTCGCCACCACTGGTCGCCTGCTGCAGTATATAAAAGAAGAGAACTTCGACTGCCGCGCCGTCGAGACCCTGATCCTCGATGAAGCCGACCGCATGCTGGACATGGGCTTTGCGCAGGATATCGAAACCATCGCCGGTGAAACCCGCTGGCGCAAGCAGACCATGCTGTTCTCCGCGACGCTGGAAGGCGATGCGATCAAAGACTTCGCTGAGCGCCTGCTGGAAGAGCCGGTTGAAGTTTCCGCTACCCCGTCGACTCGCGAGCGTAAGAAAATCCATCAATGGTACTATCGCGCGGACGATATCGAACATAAGACCAGGCTGCTGGTGAATCTGCTGCAACAGCCGGAAGCTACCCGCGCTATCGTCTTTGTGCGCAAGCGCGAGCGCGTGCATGAGCTGGCCAACTGGCTGCGTGAAGCGGGGATTAACACCTGCTGGCTGGAGGGCGAGATGGTGCAGGCCAAGCGTAACGAAGCCATTAAGCGTCTGACCGACGGCCGCGTAAACGTGCTGATCGCCACCGACGTCGCCGCCCGCGGTATCGATATTCCGGACGTCAGCCACGTCTTTAACTTCGATATGCCGCGCACCGCCGACATCTATCTGCACCGTATCGGTCGTACCGGCCGTGCAGGTAAGAAAGGCACCGCGATTTCGCTGGTTGAAGCGCACGATCACCTGCTGCTGGGCAAGATCGGCCGCTACGTTGAAGAACCGCTGAAAGCTCGCGTGATTGATGAATTGCGACCCAAAACCCGCGCGCCAAGCGAGAAGTTGACCGGTAAACCATCGAAGAAAGTGCTGGCGAAACGCGCCGAGAAAAAAGAGAAAGAAAAAGAGAAGCCGCGGGTGAAGAAGCGCCACCGCGATACGAAAAATATCGGTAAGCGCCGGAAGCCAAGCGCGACCGGGACGCCATCAGCGTCGAGCGAAGAGTAAAAAAAACGCCGGGATATCCCGGCGTTTTCACATCTGGCGTTAGCCTTACAGACTTTCGGTAAAGGTACGAGCGATAACGTCGCGCTGCTGTTCCGGGGTCAGGGAGTTGAAGCGTACCGCGTAGCCGGAAACACGAATGGTCAGCTGCGGATATTTTTCCGGATGCTCAACCGCGTCCAGCAGGGTTTCGCGACGCAGCACGTTAACGTTCAGGTGCTGACCGCCTTCCACGCGAACTTCTGGTTTCACGTCTACCGGGATTTCACGGTATTCGATTTCACCCAGTTTGCTGACTGCCACTACGTCATCTTCCGCAAAACCACCTTTGGCGCACAGGCAACGCGCTTCGCCTTTTTCGCTATCCAGCAGCCAGAAAGAGTTCAGCAGGTCGTCGTTTGCCGCTTTAGTAATTTGGATACCAGTAATCATTTGATGCCTCCCAGGCAGTGTTTATTCGATTTTGGCCTCTTCGCGGCCAATTGGTAAAACCATTGTTGTATGAGTGTATATATATCAGCCGCACCCTCGGCATTCTTTGATGTAAATCAACAAAAACCACTCACTCTAAGTGGGTATGCAAGGATTTTATTGTTTTACATCAAGTTACGCCATAAGCCGATATAAATAATTTTGTAAATTTTCAATTTTTTTTGCATAAAGGCCCGCGTCAAGCCGTGCCGATTTTGTTCTGTAGAAAGAAGCCGTTAAGCTATAGCGATGACCCTTTGCAGGAGAGCAAGATGACCACCCCTTTAACCTGGCATGACGTGCTGGCGGATGAAAAGCAACAACCCTATTTTCTCAATACTCTGAAGACCGTCGCCGAAGAGCGCCAGTCCGGGATCACCATCTATCCACCGCAAAAAGATGTCTTTAATGCGTTTCGCTTTACCGAACTGGGCGATGTCAAAGTCGTCATTCTCGGTCAGGACCCCTATCACGGCCCGGGGCAAGCCCACGGTCTGGCGTTCTCGGTTCGCCCCGGCGTCGCGATCCCGCCCTCGCTGCTGAATATGTACAAAGAGCTGGAGACCACTATCCCTGGCTTTACCCGCCCTACCCATGGTTACCTGGAAAGCTGGGCGCGCCAGGGGGTGCTCCTGCTTAATACGGTCCTGACCGTCCGCGCCGGGCAGGCGCACTCGCACGCCAGCCTCGGCTGGGAGACGTTTACCGATAAGGTAATCGCGTTAATCAATGAGCACTGCGAGGGGGTGGTCTTTCTGCTGTGGGGCTCCCATGCGCAGAAGAAAGGCGCGATTATCGATCGCCAGCGCCACTGCGTACTGAAGGCGCCGCACCCTTCACCGCTCTCCGCACATCGCGGCTTCTTTGGCAGCAACCATTTCGTGCAGACCAATCAGTGGCTGGCCGATCGCGGCGAAGCGCCGATTGACTGGATGCCGGTCCTTCCCGCCGAAAGCGAGTGATCGACAGCCATAAAAAAAGCCAGCATCAGCTGGCTTTTGTATTCAGGGACAGGTATTACGCCTTGTTCTGACGCCACCATTCCGCCAGCAGGACGCCGGTCGCCACAGATACGTTCAGGCTTTCGACATTGCCGGTACCATCGATGGCGACGCTGAGGTCCGCGCTGGAGATGGCTGCATCCGACAGGCCATCGCGCTCCTGGCCTAACACCAGCACCATTTTCTTCGGCAGCTCGGCTTTAAACAGCGGGGTACCATTATGGCTGGAGGTCGAGACAATCGCGTAGCCCGCCTGACGGAACTGATCCAGAGTATCGATGAAGCTGTCGCCGGTGATCGGTTCAACATGTTCCGCACCGCCTTCCGCCGTACGGATCGCCGCGCCGGACTCCAGCACGCCGGCATCCTGAACCACAACACCCTTCACGCCGAAGTGCGCGCAGCTGCGCATGATCGCCCCGAGATTATGTGGGTTACCCACGTCCTCCAGCGCCAGAACGCAATCTTCTTCTGCCGCCTTCGCGACCCACTGGGCAACAGAGGTACCGTGGCGTTTTTTGATCAGGAAGCAGACGCCGCCGTGGTGATCGGTCCCGGAGGCTTTTGCCAGCTCGGCTTCATCAACCACATGGTAGGCTTTACGGTTAGCCGCCATCCAGCGCAGCGCCTCTTTAAAGCGCGGCGTCACGCTCTGGATAAACCAGGCGCGGACAATGGCTTCCGGGCGGCTCTGGAACAGGGCCTGACAGGCGTTTTCACCATACACGCGGGTCTCTTCCGCACGCTGGCGACGCAGTACTTCCGGATCGATAAAGCTCTTCCCGCTGATCCCGCCGTGATCCTCTTTTACCGGCGTCTCATCGCCAGGAGCGCGAGAAACGGTACGCCACGGGGACGCATCGTCACGATTAAAATCATCGCGCTTGCGCTCATCACGCTTGCGGTCATCGCGTTTACGATCGTCACCGCGGCTGTTTCGTTCGTCACGCGCAGGGCGGCTGCGGCCGTCAACACGAGATTTTCCTGGACGACCTCCCCCTTTCCCGGTACGTGGGTTATGGGTGCGTTTGTCAGAATCATCATCACTGCGGACATACATCACTTTGACCTTGCCGCTTTTATTTTTCAGTTCGTCGCTCATCAATTTTCTCCACCTGCGCTGCGCGAAGCGCGCAGATTACCCGATGTGTCATCGCTTCGCCATGATTTCGTTTAAAAGACGGCCTCTATTGCACTCATCGAACAAAACGCATTGTCCTTAAATAACACTTAATCGATAATATGTAACATCACAGAAACATATTGGCCACGTGCCACGTTGCAACCCATCACCAGAGGTTAGTTATGAATACCGTTTGTGCCAGTTGTCAGGCTCTGAACCGCCTCCCGGACGATCGTAGCGCGGATGGCGCAAAGTGCGGACGCTGCGGTCACGATCTTTTTGATGGCGACGTCATCAACGCGACCGGGGCAACGCTGGATAAACTCTTAAAGGACGATCTGCCGGTCGTTGTCGATTTCTGGGCGCCATGGTGCGGTCCCTGCCGCAGCTTCGCGCCGATCTTTGAAGACGTCGCGGAAGAGCGTAGCGGGAAGATGCGTTTTGTGAAAGTTAACACCGAAGCGGAACGTGAGCTTAGCGCACGGTTTCGTATCCGCAGCATCCCGACCATTATGATGTTCAAAAATGGCGAAGTGATCGACATGCTCAATGGCGCGGTGCCAAAAGCGCCATTTGATAGCTGGCTGAACGAAGCCGGACAGCAGTAATCCTTCCGGGGCACCGCTTGTGCCCCGTTTTCGCCTCTGCGACAATAGCGTTTTTCACTAGCGACTCCCATGACTGATAACGCTGTCCTTCGCCTGCGCGCCGAACGTCTCGCGCGAGCCACCCGCCCTTTCCTTGCTCGCGGCAACCGCATCCGCCGCTGCCAGCGCTGTCTGCTGCCGCTCAAGCAGTGCCTGTGCGCCACGTTAACGCCGGCGCAGGCCACCAGCCGTTTCTGCCTGGTGATGTTTGATACGGAGCCGATGAAGCCCAGCAACACCGGCCGGCTCATCGCCGATATTCTGCCGAATACCGAGGCTTATCAATGGTCGAGAACCGAGCCGCCGCAGGGGCTGCTCGATCTGGTCGCCCATCCCGATTACCAGCCGATGGTGGTGTTTCCCGCCTCCTACGCCGCACCGGAGCGCCAGGTCCTGAGCGCGCCGCCGTCCGGCAAACCGCCGCTGTTTATCATGCTCGACGGCACCTGGACCGAAGCGCGTAAAATGTTCCGTAAGAGCCCTTATCTGGACGCGCTGCCGATCATCTCCGTCGATCTGTCGCGCATCTCAGCCTACCATCTGCGCGAGGCGCACGCCGACGGACAATATTGTACCGCGGAAGTGGCCATCGCCCTGCTGGATCTGGCGGGCGATACGCCGGCCGCCGCCGCGCTTGGCGAACACTTCACCCGCTTCCGGACCCGCTACCTGGCGGGAAAAACCCAGCATAAGGGCAGTATCACAGCGGGCCAGGCGGAAAACGTTTAAAATCATTCGGTCACTGGGATGAAAGGAGACCGGTATGAGCCAACGAGGCCTGGAAGCACTGCTGCGACCAAAATCCATCGCCGTTATTGGCGCATCAATGAAGCCGCAGCGCGCTGGCTATCTCATGATGCGCAACCTGCTAGCCGGCGGCTTCAATGGCCCGGTACTGCCGGTGACCCCCGCCTGGAAGGCGGTGCTTGGGGTGCTGGCGTGGCCCACCATCGAGAAGCTGCCGTTTACGCCGGATCTGGCGGTGCTTTGTACCAACGCGCGACGTAATCTCGAGTTGCTCGAAGCCCTGGGGCAGAAAGGCTGCAAGACCTGCATCATCCTCTCTTCGCAGCCGGAACAGTATCCGGCGCTGCTCGAATGCGCTGCACGCTATCAGATGCGCCTGCTCGGCCCAAACAGCCTGGGGCTGCTGGCGCCGTGGCAAGGCCTGAACGCCAGCTTTTCTCCGGTCGCGATCCACCGCGGTAAACTGGCCTTTATCTCGCAGTCGGCCGCCGTCTCCAACACCATCCTTGACTGGGCGCAACAGCGCGAGATGGGGTTTTCCTACTTCATCGCGCTGGGCGATAGCCTGGATATAGATGTCGATGACCTGTTGGACTTTCTGGCCCGCGACAGCAAAACCAGCGCCATTTTGCTTTACCTTGAGCATCTCAGCGACGCGCGCCGGTTTGTCTCCGCCGCGCGCAGCGCCTCGCGAAACAAGCCAATCCTGGTGATCAAAAGCGGCCGTAGTCCCGCGGCGCAGAAACTGTTGCACGTCAATTCAGGGATGGATCCGGCATGGGATGCGGCCATCCAGCGTGCTGGTCTGCTGCGGGTCCAGGATACCCATGAGCTGTTCTCCGCCGTAGAAACCCTGAGCCATATGCGCCCGCTGCGCGGTGAAAAACTGATGATCGTCAGCAACGGCGCGGCGCCGGCGGCGCTGGCGCTGGATGAGCTTTGGTTGCGTAACGGTAAGCTGGCGACCCTCAGCGAGGAGACGCGCGACGCCCTGCGCCAGGCGCTGCCGGGCGGCGTTGAGATCGCCAACCCACTGGATTTACGCGATGACGCCAGCAGCGAACACTATCAGCGGGCGGTGAACATTCTGCTTAACAGTCAGGACTACGACGCGCTGCTGGTGATCCACTCGCCCAGCGCCGCCGCGCCGGGCACCGAGAGCGCCCTGGCGCTGATAGACGCCCTGAAGCACCATCCGCGTGGCAAATATGTCACCGTGCTGACCAACTGGTGCGGCGAATTCTCTTCCCAGGAGGCGCGACGGCTGTTCAGCGATGCCGGCCTTCCCACCTACCGTACGCCGGAGGGCACCATCACCGCCTTTATGCATATGGTCGAGTACCGCCGTAACCAGAAACAGCTGCGCGAGACTCCAGTGCTGCCGGACTCGTTAACCGCCAATACCAGCGAAGCGCATGCTCTGCTCCAGCAAGCGATAGATGACGGCGCCACCACGCTGGATACCCACGAGGTCAGCCCGGTGCTCCGGGCCTACGGTATCCACACACTGCCAACCTGGATCGCCGCTGACAGCGCGGAAGCGGTGCATATCGCTGAGCAGATAGGCTATCCGGTTGCGTTGAAGCTGCGTTCCCCGGATATTCCGCACAAATCAGAAGTACAGGGGGTCATGTTGTATCTGCGTACCGCGGCAGAAGTACAGCAGGCAGCGGATGCGATGATCGATCGCGTCAGGCTGGCCTGGCCCCAGGCGCGCATTCATGGCCTGCTGGTGCAGAGTATGGCCAATCGCGCCGGCGCCCAGGAGCTGAGAGTGGTGGTTGAGCACGATCCCCTCTTCGGCCCGTTGATTATGTTGGGCGAAGGCGGCGTGGAGTGGCGGGCCGAGGACCAGGCCGCTGTGGCGCTGCCGCCGCTGAATATGAACCTGGCGCGTTATCTGGTGATCCAGGCGATCAAAAATAAGAAGATCCGCGGCCGCAGCGCATTGCGACCGCTGGATATCGCAGGCTTAAGCCAGCTGCTGGTTCAGGTCTCGAACCTGATCGTCGACTGCCCTGAGATCCAGCGGCTGGATATTCATCCCTTGCTCGCCTCCGGCAACGAGTTTACGGCGCTGGACGTTACCCTGGGGCTTGCTCCCTTTAGCGGCGACAGTGAAAGCCGTCTCGCTATTCGTCCCTATCCGCACCAGCTGGAGGAGTGGGTGGTGATGAAAAATGGCGATCGCTGTCTGTTCCGGCCGATCCTTCCGGAAGATGAACCGCAGTTGCTCGCGTTTATCGCTCAGGTCACCAAAGAAGATCTCTATTATCGCTATTTTAGTGAGATCAACGAATTTACCCATGACGACTTAGCCAATATGACCCAGATCGACTACGATCGAGAAATGGCGTTCGTCGCCGTCAGGACCACCGCGGAACAGAGCGAGATCCTCGGCGTGACGCGGGCGATCTCCGACCCTGACAATATTGATGCCGAGTTTGCTGTGCTGGTCCGTTCAGATTTGAAAGGGTTAGGCCTGGGGCGAAGGCTGCTGGAAAAGCTGATCGCCTATACGCAAAGCCATGGCCTGCAACGGCTGAATGGGATTACGATGCCGAATAACCGAGGCATGATCGGCCTCGCCAGAAAGCTGGGATTCACCGTTGATATTCAGCTGGAAGATGGGATTGTCAGTCTGTCGCTGCCCCTGAATCAGGGATAATCGCGCGACGCTGACCGCAATTGTTGACCACATTAGCGGGTAGTAATGGTATTATTGCCCGCTTACGTCGTCTGCATGGTACAGAAGACCCTTCAATAAACAGAGAAGAAACGCACTGTGATGTTGTCAAAATTTAAGCGTAATAAACATCAACAACACCTTGCCCAACTCCCTAAGCTTTCTCAGTCAGTTGATGATGTAGAGTTCTTTTACGCCCCTGCGGATTTCAGGGAAGCGTTACTGACCCGGATTGCCAACGCCACTCAGCGTATATGCATTATTGCGCTCTACCTGGAGCAAGATGATGGCGGAAAAGGAATTTTGCAGGCCCTTTATGACGCCAAACGTCAGCGTCCGCAACTGGATGTTCGCGTCCTCGTTGACTGGCACCGCGCTCAACGTGGCCGTATCGGCGCCGCCGCCTCCAACACCAATGCTGACTGGTATTGTCGGATGGCCAATGAAAATCCGGGCGTAGAGATCCCCGTTTACGGCGTGCCGATTAACACCCGGGAGGCGCTCGGCGTTCTCCATTTCAAAGGCTTTATTATCGATGACTGCGTCCTCTACAGCGGCGCCAGCCTGAACGATGTTTATCTGCATCAGCATGATAAGTACCGCTATGACCGCTATCAGTGCATCCGTAACGGCAAAATGGCGGACGTCATGTTCGACTGGGTCGACAATAATCTGGTTCAGGGACGCGGCGTGAATCGTCTCGACAGACCGGATCGGCCAAAAAGTCCGGAAATCAAAAACGATATTCGCCAGTACCGTCAGGAGCTGCGCGACCGCAGCTACCATTTTGTCGGCACCGCCGGTGACGAAGAACTCTCCGTCACCCCGCTGGTAGGCCTGGGGAAATCCAGCCTGCTGAACAAAACTATCTTTCACCTGATGCCCTGTGCCGAGCACAAGTTAACGATCTGCACCCCCTACTTCAACCTTCCTGCCGTGCTGGTAAGAAATATCATCCAGCTGCTGCGCGACGGTAAACAGGTGGAGATTATTGTCGGCGATAAAACCGCGAACGATTTCTATATTCCGGAAGATCAGCCGTTTAAAATCATCGGCGCGCTTCCTTATCTGTATGAGATCAACCTGCGGCGTTTCCTCAGCCGGCTGCAGTATTATGTGAATACCGATCAGCTGATCGTCCGCCTGTGGAAGGATGACGATAACAGCTACCACCTGAAGGGCATGTGGGTTGACGACGAGTGGATGCTGCTCACCGGCAACAACCTTAACCCGCGCGCCTGGCGACTCGATCTGGAAAATGCCATTCTGATCCACGATCCAAAGCAGCAGCTGGGAGCCATGCGGGAGAAAGAGCTGAAGCTCATCCGCACCCACACCACGGTGGTGAAACATTATCGGGATCTGCAAAGTATTGCCGACTATCCGGTGAAAGTGCGTAAACTGATCCGCCGACTGCGGCGGATCCGCATTGACCGGCTGATCAGCCGTATTCTCTGACAATCAGCCCCGCCTCGACGGGGCTTTTTTCTGGAAGCGCTATGCGTACGATAATCGTGATTGCTTCGCTGATGTTAACGGGCTGCAGCCACATGGCAAATGATGCATGGTCCGGTCAGGACAAAGCCCAGCATTTTCTGGCCTCGGCGATGCTGTCTGCCGCCGGCAATGAATATGCGCAACATCAGGGTTACAGCCGGGACCGCAGCGCTGCTATCGGCCTGATGTTTTCCGTCAGCCTCGGCGCCTCAAAAGAGCTTTGGGACAGCCGCCCGGCAGGCAGCGGCTGGAGCTGGAAGGATTTCGCCTGGGATGTAGCCGGCGCGACCACCGGCTACGCTGTTTGGCAACTGGCGCACCAGTAACGGCTAAAGACGCAGGCCTTTGCCTTTGCGATGCAGCATCAGGGAGACCAGGAAGGCGATGGCCGCCATCACCGTCACGTACCAGTAGAACGCGTGCTCTATCCCCGCCGATTTCAGCGACAGCGCGACATATTCCGCCGAGCCGCCAAACAGGGCATTCGCGACGGCATAGGACAGCCCTACCCCAAGCGCGCGAACCTGCGCCGGGAACATCTCGGCCTTCAGGATGCCGCTGATCGAGGTATAGAAACTGACAATCAGCAAGGCGCAGATCACCAGGCCGAAGGCAGCATAGGGTGAGCTCACTTTTTGCAAGGCGCTCAGGATTGGCACGGTAAATAATGTCGCCAGCACGCCAAAGCACAGCATGGAGGTACGGCGGCCAACTTTATCCGAAAAGGCGCCGAACAGCGGTTGAACCAGCATATAAACGAACAGCGCCGCGGTCATGATCACGCTGGCGGTGCTGGCCGTCATGCCCGCCGTGTTGACCAGATACTTTTGCATATAGGTAGTAAAGGTATAGAAGGTCAGCGATCCGGCGGCAGTAAAGCCCAACACCATCACGAAAGCCCGGCGATTACGCCACAACCCTTTAAATGAGCCAGCCTCTTTCAGCGCCCGGGTCTCCTGCTTTGAGGTTTCGTCCAGCTGGCGACGCAGCCACAGCGCGACGATAGCCAGTACTGCCCCGAGAGCAAAAGGAATACGCCATCCCCAGGCATGCAAATCTTCGTCGCTCAGCACCTGCTGGAGCGCCACGACCACTAATACCGCCTGCAGTTGACCGCCAATTAACGTGACGTACTGGAAAGAAGCATAGAAGCCTTTCTTTCCTTCAATCGCCACTTCACTCATATAGGTCGCGCTGGTACCATATTCTCCACCGACCGACAGCCCCTGAAACAGACGGGCCAACAGCAGCAGCGCCGGAGCCCAGGTGCCGATGACCGCGTAGCCCGGCAGGCAGGCAATCACCAGTGAACCAAAGCACATCATACAGACCGAAATAAGCATGGAAGCTTTACGTCCGCGGCGGTCGGCGATCCGACCAAACAGCCACCCACCGATAGGACGCATCAGAAATCCGGCGGCGAATACGCCTGCCGTTTGTAAAAGTTGAGTGGTGGTATTTCCGGAGGGAAAGAAGATATGGGCAAAATAGAGCGAGCAGAATGAGTAGACGTAAAAATCAAACCACTCAACAAGATTTCCCGAGGAAGCGCCAACAATTGCCCAAATACGACGACGGGTATCGGCCTGCTCCGGCGCGGCCCGTTCGGTAATGCTACTCTCTGTCATTGTTATATTGCTCCAGCAAAGACTGCAGTCTGTCTTGTCGGGCGTACCACGTCACGCAGACAAATTAGTTAGTAAACTAAATGTTATATAATTGTTATATCTTTATATGTGATTACATTCACATTTTTTTTCGCAAGCGCGGTTTTCGCGATCAACGCCAGCGCAGAGGCAAGGAAAAAGTGGATTATGGCGAAGGGTTTGCCATGACGGGGTTTTATGTTGCTTTGAATGAAGATAATGGTGCGGGTATGGCGGGATTTTCCCCGGAGGCGGTGCTGCGCACCTTGTCCGGGCTACGGATCAGTAGCCCCGGTAAGCGCAGCGCCACCGGGGGAGGCATACACCACACAGCAAAAAACCCCGCACCTTTCGGGACGGGGTTCTTTTTAAACGCAAAAACAAAAAGCTCAGTCTTTCGACTGAGCTTTCTGCTTTATTTGATGCCTGGCAGTTCCCTACTCTCACATGGGGAGACCCCACACTACCATCGGCGCTACGGCGTTTCACTTCTG
>NZ_JAKKOM010000090.1:0-2647 GCF_021739525.1 Klebsiella sp. 2019SCSN059
GAATGGGTTCATGTGCAGCTCCATCAGCAAAAGGGGATGATAAGTTTATCACCACCGACTATTTGCAACAGTGCCGTAATTATTTAGGATATAGCTCTGTGATTTAGTCTTTTTAGGGCGTTTATTTATGTCTTTATGCTGTAATGTCGGTGCTGATTTGGTCTTCAATAAGGCGATTTTTAGCCCGCTTTTTCCGGGGGGATGAAATGTTATTGGATTGCTAAATGATTTCAAAAAAGGGGTAACATAGAGTGGGGATTAGTGTGGCGAGGCGCAGGTTTCCGATGGCAGGCTAAACGCAAAAAATGCGCTTTTTAGCCGGTGATGAGGTGAGGCCGGGAGGGGATGCGTCGCCGATCACAGTTTACAACAGGGTTTGATAACGGGAGGAAAAGTCATGCTGCAGGGATTGAATCATCTGACGCTGGCGGTCAGCGATCTGGCGTCAAGCCTGGCATTTTATCAGCAGTTACCTGGAATGCGCCTGCACGCCAGCTGGGATAGCGGAGCCTATCTCTCCTGTGGGGCGCTGTGGCTGTGCTTGTCGCTGGATGAGCAGCGGCGTAAAACGCCCCCTCAGGAAAGCGACTATACCCACTACGCCTTCAGCGTGGCGGAAGAAGAGTTTGCCGGGGTGGTGGCTCTGCTGGCGCAGGCGGGGGCTGAGGTATGGAAAGATAACCGCAGTGAAGGGGCGTCTTACTATTTTCTCGACCCTGACGGCCATAAGCTGGAGCTGCATGTGGGGAATCTGGCGCAGCGGCTGGCCGCCTGTCGCGAACGCCCCTACAAGGGGATGGTCTTTTTTGATTGACGGGTTAGTTCAGCTTACTGCCGGATTTCAACGTGCAGATCCACAGCGGTGAATTGATAGAGCTGAGCAAGATAGCCTTTTCGTTGAGCTTCTGAGCGTTGAGAAACAGCCCGTCGTGGCTGTCGGACATCTCGCGCATAAAGTAGTCGAAAATCACGTTCGGCGATTCATCAATCGAGGAGGCGCTCGATTCCCACTGATTGATGCGGTAATGACGCTCGGTGGCCGAGATGCGTTTGCTGCTGTAGGTAAACTTCACGTAGCGTTGCAGGTAGAGCCAGCCGGCGGCGGAGTCGGTGTAACCTTCGACCACCATCGAGCCTTTACCCTGCGCGCCAAAATTGAAGTGAATATTGCCGTTAACGTTCTCTTTGTCCATGTTCTCAAAGCGCATGATGCCCTTAGTGGAACAGCTCATGACACCCGCGTTGTCGGCAGGCAGCAGCCGCCAGGCGCTAAACGCGGCGGCGGCAATAAATACCAGAACGCAGAGGGCAAAGAACGGACGCGGCGCGAGTCTCATTACGGCTTCCAGGAGTAGTAAAAGTAGTTATCGCAATAGCTGAACGGGTTATCTTCATGCATGGCGCAGTGGGCAAGGAACACGCGCCCCAGCCCGTTGGTTTCGAGCCGATCGCCGTAGAAGAAAAGAAAACGTTCACCGGGTTTACAGGCAATATTCAGCCGCTGGCGTACCTCATCGAAGTTTTTGCCGTAGGACTCTTCACTGACCGAACGTCGCATTTCATCGCTGGCCAGCAGTTCGCACTGGCTATGGCTGAGGCGGGTCAGCGCGATAGGCTGGGATTCACTGATGCCGACCAGACTGAAGGCAACCAGAAGCAGGGCAATGGTGAGCAAGCAGGCTCCGGCCATGTACCAGCACATCCCGCGAGCATGTGCGGAGCGCGGTGCGTCTGGCGTTGTCGTAACGGGCGGCGGTTCGGCAGGCGTCTGTTGTGGTGAAACCGGCGGCGCGTCGTCCAGCGCTTCGATAATGACCTCGGGATTAAGCTGCAAATAGCCGCGCGAGACGGTGACGATGATGTTATCGACGCCGTAATGGCGAAAGGTCTTCCGCAGCATGCTGAGATACTGATTCAGATTGCTGTTGGATGAGGTTAATCCATTGTCATCCCAGACTTTTTTCAGAACATCTTCCCGGCTGACAATCTCGGTATGGCGCAGAAAATAGTTAAACAGGGCGCTGGCGGTGAGGGATAGCTGGCTGTCCGGTTCATCGCTTTGCGGCAGCGTCAGGGTTCCGTCGGTGGCGTCGTAGATAAAACGGGCATTGATGTTGTAGCGCATCGCGGCCTCAGTCTGTGCTTCACGCGGGAAGCGTCATTTTATTCAGGGAGTCAACCAGCGCGCGACGGTGGTCGGCGCTCATGGTGATCCCTTCCGTCAACTCCGAAAGCCAGATGCCGTCAGCGGCGTAGCGCACCAGCGTGCCGGTTGGGCTGTTATCCAGCTCATCGCCCTGCGCCAGTTTCTCCAGCATCCAGTCGCGCCAGCATTTGCGCAGCACCGGTTCATCGGGCATTGCCAGCGACAAAACCATAAGCTGGCGGCTTTCATGGGTGTCCGTGAGATCCGCCAGATAGTTCAGATAGGCGCGGGTAAACCGGCCATAGCTCACGCCATCCTGTTGCATCAGCGCGGTAATCGCTTCTTCCATGATTGCCAGCAGACGCGCGAACAGGGCGAATATTAGCGCCTGCTTGTTCGGGAAATGGTGGATAAGGCCGCCTTTACGGCACTGTTGCAAAGTTAGCGATGAGGCAGCCTTTTGTCTTATTCAAAGGCCTTACATTTCAAAAACTCTGCTTA
>NZ_JAKKOM010000091.1:0-2442 GCF_021739525.1 Klebsiella sp. 2019SCSN059
TGAGAAGCGGTGTAAGTGAACTGCAGTTGCCATGTTTTACGGCAGTGAGAGCAGAGATAGCGCTGATGTCCGGCAGTACTTTTACCGTTACGCACCACGCCTTCAGTAGCTGAGCAGGAGGGACAACTGATGGAGATGGAAGCCACGGGAGCACCTCAAAAACACCATCATACACTAAATCAGTAAGTTGGCACCATTACCGATGCTTTCATATAACCTATTTTTGTTGTTCAAGTTTGATTCCTTGGACTCTTCAGAATACAGACAGCAAATAAAGACCTTTCGTTTGAAGTATGTATTTCTTGCAGCAAAAATAATCAAAACCGCAAGATATGTAATCATGAAGTTGTCGGAAAACTATCCGTACAAGGGAGTGTATGAAAAATGTCTGGTATAATAAGAATATCATCAATAAAATTGAGTGTTGCTCTGTGGATAACTTGCAGAGTTTATTAAGTATCATTGCAGCAAAGATGAAATCAATGATTTATCAAAAATGATTGAAAGGTGGTTGTAAATAATGTTACAATGTGTGAGAAGCAGTCTAAATTCTTCGTGAAATAGTGATTTTTGAAGCTAATAAAAAACACACGTGGAATTTAGGTTTCATTCTGGCGACGTCCGTATTTGCCTTTCGGAAGCATAAAATCGGACGCGTTGTGGCTCGCTTCAGGTAAAATATTGACTATTCATGTTGTTGTTATTTCGTCTCTTTCAGAATAAGGAATCCCATGGTTAAAAAATCACTGCGCCAGTTCACGCTGATGGCGACGGCAACCGTCACGCTGTTGTTAGGAAGTGTGCCGCTGTATGCGCAAACGGCGGACGTACAGCAAAAACTTGCCGAATTAGAGCGGCAGTCGGGAGGCAGACTGGGTGTGGCATTGATTAACACAGCAGATAATTCGCAAATACTTTATCGTGCTGATGAGCGCTTTGCGATGTGCAGCACCAGTAAAGTGATGGCCGCGGCCGCGGTGCTGAAGAAAAGTGAAAGCGAACCGAATCTGTTAAATCAGCGAGTTGAGATCAAAAAATCTGACCTTGTTAACTATAATCCGATTGCGGAAAAGCACGTCAATGGGACGATGTCACTGGCTGAGCTTAGCGCGGCCGCGCTACAGTACAGCGATAACGTGGCGATGAATAAGCTGATTGCTCACGTTGGCGGCCCGGCTAGCGTCACCGCGTTCGCCCGACAGCTGGGAGACGAAACGTTCCGTCTCGACCGTACCGAGCCGACGTTAAACACCGCCATTCCGGGCGATCCGCGTGATACCACTTCACCTCGGGCAATGGCGCAAACTCTGCGGAATCTGACGCTGGGTAAAGCATTGGGCGACAGCCAACGGGCGCAGCTGGTGACATGGATGAAAGGCAATACCACCGGTGCAGCGAGCATTCAGGCTGGACTGCCTGCTTCCTGGGTTGTGGGGGATAAAACCGGCAGCGGTGACTATGGCACCACCAACGATATCGCGGTGATCTGGCCAAAAGATCGTGCGCCGCTGATTCTGGTCACTTACTTCACCCAGCCTCAACCTAAGGCAGAAAGCCGTCGCGATGTATTAGCGTCGGCGGCTAAAATCGTCACCGACGGTTTGTAATAGCGGAAACGGAATGGGGAAACTCATTCCGTTTTTGTTTATCGCCTTAGACGGCAAAAGTGCTGTCGCCCACCTGCGCTTGCGCATACCAGGCCATAAGCTCCGTGGTTCCTGGTTCTCCTTCCGCTGGAGCCCAGTGCGCATAGTCATCGGCAGCCACGGGTTGATAGCCACCGTGTTTTACTTCAAAAATTATGCCACCGGTATCCAGCGACAGCACGGCATGCCAGGTTCCTGCGGCCATCTCCAGCACCGTACAGGTTTCCCCCAATATCGCCCGATGGGTGACGGTACCCCGATCGTCAAAATTCAGCACCACGAAACGACCCCTTAATGGCAACAGTAGCTCGAAGGTGTGAGGGTGTCGGTGCGGGCGCACGTAGGTCCCAGGTTCCATGGCAATAGCCAGACGTTGGACCGAATCGCTTAATTCTGGATGGAAATTACGGTGCGCGCGGAGCCGAGGCGATTGCACAGCCGCTGCGCTCTGTTGCTGCATATCGCTCATGGTAATTTGTTTCATCAGGATGACCTTGTCGATTAATGAATTGGGGGGGATTACCGTATGACGTCAGGGTGACAGAACCCGCAGAGCAAGTGAAGAACTGGGTTTGCCAATTTTTCCCTATCCTGATTTACTGAAATGGTATTGACGGTAGTGCTGATATTCAGGCCACTTTTTTAGTTGATAAAAGTCTGTAATTCTTTTTACCGTCTGGGAAAAATTTACGGTGGTAATCACCCCCCAATTATTTCAGTATGAGTAAACTTGGTCTGACAGTTACCAATGCTTAATCAGTGAGGCACCTATCTCAGCGATCTGTCTATTTCGTTC
>NZ_JAKKOM010000092.1:0-2351 GCF_021739525.1 Klebsiella sp. 2019SCSN059
GCGGTAAACGAGTGAGGGAATTTCAGGTAAGATACTTCGGATGAGGAGCAAAAAGGTGGTTTATACTTCCTATACCCCCCTAAAAAGGCAGCTTTGGCTGCCTTTTGTATAATTCATATCGACTTATCAAAAGGACAATCCGATGAATGTCATTATAAAAGCTGTAGTTACTGCCTCGACGCTACTGATGGTATCTTTTAGTTCATTCGAAACCTCAGCGCAATCCCCACTGTTAAAAGAGCAAATTGAATCCATAGTCATTGGAAAAAAAGCCACTGTAGGCGTTGCAGTGTGGGGGCCTGACGATCTGGAACCTTTACTGATTAATCCTTTTGAAAAATTCCCAATGCAAAGTGTATTTAAATTGCATTTAGCTATGTTGGTACTGCATCAGGTTGATCAGGGAAAGTTGGATTTAAATCAGACCGTTATCGTAAACAGGGCTAAGGTTTTACAGAATACCTGGGCTCCGATAATGAAAGCGTATCAGGGAGACGAGTTTAGTGTTCCAGTGCAGCAACTGCTGCAATACTCGGTCTCGCACAGCGATAACGTGGCCTGTGATTTGTTATTTGAACTGGTTGGTGGACCAGCTGCTTTGCATGACTATATCCAGTCTATGGGTATAAAGGAGACCGCTGTGGTCGCAAATGAAGCGCAGATGCACGCCGATGATCAGGTGCAGTATCAAAACTGGACCTCGATGAAAGGTGCTGCAGAGATCCTGAAAAAGTTTGAGCAAAAAACACAGCTGTCTGAAACCTCGCAGGCTTTGTTATGGAAGTGGATGGTCGAAACCACCACAGGACCAGAGCGGTTAAAAGGTTTGTTACCAGCTGGTACTGTGGTCGCACATAAAACTGGTACTTCGGGTATCAAAGCCGGAAAAACTGCGGCCACTAATGATTTAGGTATCATTCTGTTGCCTGATGGACGGCCCTTGCTGGTTGCTGTTTTTGTGAAAGACTCAGCCGAGTCAAGCCGAACCAATGAAGCTATCATTGCGCAGGTTGCTCAGACTGCGTATCAATTTGAATTGAAAAAGCTTTCTGCCCTAAGCCCAAATTAACAGACTATCAGCACTATCTAAGCCGCTGACTCTGGTTGTACACTAAAGCTATGGTTTGAAATTGGAGTAGGTTATGCAGTTATTAGGTTCAGTGGCTTCCCCTTTTGTTCGTCGTTTACGTTTAGTACTGGCAGGGCAACCTTATCAGTTTGTAGCGCTTAATATTTTTGAGTCTGAAGGCCGTTCAGTGTTGGTACAACATAATCCGGCACGCAAAGTGCCTGTGTTAGTGGATGGAGAGCAGGTTATTTTTGATTCAGGCGTAATTTATCGTTATTTGGCTTCGAAACTGAAATTCAAACCATTGAGCTGGGATCAGGAAAACGGTCTGACGACCATCAATGCCTGCACAGACTCCTTGGTTGAATTACTGCTTTGTAAGCGCTCAGGTTTTGACGTGACTGAAGATAAATTGTTTTTTAATCTTCAGCATGAGCGAATTCAGGCGACGCTAGAGGCACTTGAGCAACAAATCAGGGCAGGGCATTTCGGTGACTGGGACTATCCTGGTATCAGTCTGTTCACTTTAATCGACTGGATATTGTTCCGCGATTTAGTCGACTTAAAACCCTTCCCTGTATTATTACAGTTCAGAAATGCGCATTTAAACCGGCCGATGGTCGCTGAAACCGACCCGCGTTTAAGCTAAAAACAACAGGTCAGAGCCAAGACTCTGACCTTTATTATTTATTCCACACCAATAAAGCCGCCGGTTTGATGCGCCCATAATTGAGCGTAAATACCGCCTTTGGCGATCAGTTCCTGATGACTGCCTTGTTCCACAATACGACCTTGATCCAGAACGATCAGCCTGTCCATAGCTGCTATGGTAGATAAACGGTGTGCAATGGCTATAACCGTTTTGCCTATCATCAACTGAGTCAGACTATGCTGAATAGCTGATTCTACTTCGGAGTCCAGCGCTGAGGTGGCTTCATCCAAAATCAGAATAGGGGCGTTTTTCAGTAAAACCCGAGCTATTGCAATACGTTGACGTTGACCACCAGAAAGCTTGACTCCACGTTCGCCCACCTGAGCGTCGTAGCCACTGTTGCCTTTAGGATCGGTAAGCTCCTGAATAAAAGCATCGGCTTCGGCTAAACGGGCTGCTTCAATCATTTCCGCTTCGGTAGCGCCAGGACGACCATATAAAATATTTTCCCTTACAGTACGGTGTAGCAGGGAGGTATCCTGGGTCACCATAGCGGCACTGTTGCAAAGTTAGCGATGAGGCAGCCTTTTGTCTTATTCAAAGGCCTTACATTTCAAAAACTCTGCTTAC
>NZ_JAKKOM010000093.1:0-2344 GCF_021739525.1 Klebsiella sp. 2019SCSN059
CACGCTTAAAAATAATAAAAGCAGACTTGACCTGATAGTTTGGCTGTGAGCAATTATGTGCTTAGTGCATCTAACGCATAGTTAGGCATCAGATGCCCTCGGCGCGGGTCGATGCACTTTTCGCACATGCCGCTCAACGCAAGATTCTCTCAATCGTTGCTTTGGCATATCGAACGAACGCGGCCGTCTCTTCGACGCGCATTGCTAGGTCGTCGTCCTCGCTACCCAGGTACGCCGCGCGTGCCTTGCAGATGAGGGGCCGATGCTCGGCAGGCAAACGCTCCGATACCCATGCGGCAGCAACGTCCTTAGGAGCAATGAGACCAGTTGAAGCGCTGTACCAAATGCGAGCAAGAGCAAGAACGACGTTCCGCTCGTCACCCTTCCAATCCGACTCTGCATTCCACTGGGCAATAGTGTCGAAAAGCGCCTTGGAGAAATGCTCCTTCGGCACCGGCTCGAAAAACGTGGCTGCGGATGGGCCTAGAAGCGCAAGGCTGTGTTGCCTCGCCTTGGTCAGCAAAATCGCAAGATCGTGATCCAGAACGGCAGGCTCGAACGTTCCGGAAAGGATGTCGTGGCGGAGCCACTCACCGAACTGAAGCTCACGCCGCGCCGGATAGCGCCAAGGCACTACTTCGCTTCGAGCGACAACAGTTAGCTCCAGCGGTCGCCATGTTCCGCCATCGCCTGGCGGTGATGAGACTTTCAGCAAATCGAGCATTAGCGCCTGCCGGAGCGAATCGTTAGGTGCGGCGCTGACGGTCACGAGCAAGTCTATGTCGCTGTCCGGCTTCAGCCCTCCATCGATCGCAGATCCGAACAGGTGGATTGTGTCCAGTGTCGCAGCCAGATGGCGCTCGATCACCGCGCGAGCGTGGGACAGCTGCTTGAAAACTTGTGCAGGGAAAAATTCACCCATGATGCCTAACGTGCTAGGTCAGCGGCGGTCGAAGGCCGTCCGCTGGAGCGGTGGGTTGGGCGTCTGCTTCGCGGCCAAGTAGCTCCACAAGGGTGAAGTGCGCGATTCGTTCGGCACCGGCCATGAAGAACCCCTCCTGGCCCACGCGTAGCCACTGCCGCAGATCTTGTCGGTACTCCGGCTGGTCGAACAACACCCACATAGTGGCGGTTCCACATTCCAGCGGTTCATCAGTCTCCGGAATGGGTTCGCGCCCCACTGACTCGAACTCCGGCCAAATAGACCACTGTCGAGTCTGGTCGTCGTCGGCCGCCCAATGCACGTTGCAGCGCATGTGTTGAAAGAGGCGCTGACGCGCCGGCAGCCGCTTATACGCGACTCTAAAGTCCGGAGCCCTTCCCGTTTTTTCGGTGTAGCTGCTCATGACGTTCAACGCCTGGCACAGCGGATCGCAAACCTGGCGCGGCTTTTGGTACAAAAGGCGTGACAGGTTTGCGAATCCGTTGCTGCCACTTGTTAACCCTTTTGCCAGATTTGGTAACTATAATTTATGTTAGAGGCGAAGTCTTGGGTAAAAACTGGCCTAAAATTGCTGGGGATTTCAGGAAAGTAAACATCACCTTCCGGCTCGATGTCTATTGTAGATATATGTAGTGTATCTACTTGATCGATCAGGCTTTTGTATATCTCCCCACCACCTGAAACAATGACATGATCCGTTATTTTCTTTAGGTTGGTTAAAGCATCTTTAATTGATGGAAAGATCACTACGTTCTCATTGTCAGATGTAAAACTTGAACGTGTTACGACCGCATACTTTCGGTTGGGTAATGCTCCCATTGATTCAAAAGTCTTGCGTCCAACCAACAGCCATTGGTTATAGGTAATAGCTTTAAACAGGAGCTGTTCACCTTTGGCACTCCATGGAATATCAGGGCCATTCCCGATAACTCCATTCTTCGATATAGCTACCATTAGTGATAGTTTCACAATTCTTCCTCAGAGGTTAACGCCCGCGGTAAGCCGCGCCGGAGTGCGAAGCACGGAGGGCACCCACAAGCGAAGCTTGTGGGCGTCGGCTTGACCAACTGGTTAGGCCGAGCCCAACGCCGAAGAAACGGCGATTGGAGGCGGCCACGGTTTTAACCGCGCAGCCACTGCGCGCGGCACGAAGGCGGCAGCTTTTGGCCCGCGGCCAATTTGTTCCGCAGGCAGCGAGAGGTTGACGCGAACAGCCCTGCCCTGACATTTTCTTCCTTACGCCGAACCGACTTTGGCAAGCCAGGATCAGCGGTGTTGCTTGATGCTCGATTGAACCATATTTGCACGGCAGCAAAGCTGCGGCCTAACTTTGTTTTAGGGCGACTGCCCTGCTGCGTAACATCGTTGCTGCTCCATAACATCAAACATCGACCCACGGCG
>NZ_JAKKOM010000094.1:0-2066 GCF_021739525.1 Klebsiella sp. 2019SCSN059
CTGATGGATCCAACCCCTCCGCTGCTATAGTGCAGTCGGCTTCTGACGTTCAGTGCAGCCGTCTTCTGAAAACGACAGTCAGAATAGAGTCTGCTTTCCCATTTTTTGACACATGCCCGCGAAGGTTATAGATTTCAGCCTGACAGAAATGGGCTTTGAGGCACAACGGAACAGAAAGTGCACTTAAGCCGCCTTCAACCAAGGAGACATCGTGCAGGGGCACCGCATCGGCTACGTCCGGGTCAGCAGCTTTGACCAGAACCCGGAACGCCAGCTGGAACAAACCCAGGTGAGCAAGGTGTTCACCGACAAGGCATCGGGCAAGGACACCCAGCGCCCCCAGCTCGAAGCGCTGCTGAGCTTCGTCCGCGAAGGCGATACAGTGGTGGTGCACAGCATGGATCGGCTGGCCCGCAACCTCGATGACCTGCGTCGCTTGGTACAGAAGCTGACTCAGCGCGGCGTGCGCATCGAGTTCCTGAAGGAGGGCCTGGTGTTCACTGGCGAGGACTCGCCGATGGCCAACCTGATGCTGTCGGTGATGGGGGCCTTCGCTGAGTTCGAGCGCGCCCTGATCCGCGAGCGGCAGCGTGAGGGCATCGCCTTGGCCAAGCAGCGTGGCGCGTACCGGGGCCGCAAGAAAGCCCTGTCCGATGAGCAGGCTGCTACCCTGCGGCAGCGAGCGACGGCCGGCGAGCCCAAGGCGCAGCTTGCCCGCGAGTTCAACATCAGCCGGGAAACCCTCTACCAGTACCTCCGCACGGACGACTGACACATGCCGCGTCGCTTGATCCTCTCGGCCACGGAGCGGGACACCCTGCTTGCGCTGCCGGAAAGCCAGGATGACCTGATCCGCTACTACACCTTCAACGACTCCGACCTGTCGCTGATCCGCCAGCGACGCGGCGACGCCAACCGCCTCGGCTTCGCCGTGCAGCTCTGCCTGCTGCGCTACCCCGGTTACGCGCTGGGAACCGACAGCGAGCTGCCCGAGCCGGTCATCCTGTGGGTGGCGAAGCAAGTCCAGGCCGAGCCGGCGAGCTGGGCAAAGTACGGCGAGCGCGACGTGACCCGTCGCGAGCATGCCCAGGAACTGCGCACCTACCTGCAACTGGCCCCGTTCGGCCTGTCCGACTTCCGCGCCCTGGTGCGCGAGCTAACCGAGCTGGCCCAGCAGACCGACAAAGGCTTGCTGCTGGCCGGTCAGGCCCTGGAGAGCCTACGGCAGAAACGACGCATCCTGCCGGCGCTGAGCGTGATTGACCGGGCCTGCTCGGAAGCCATTGCGCGAGCCAATCGGCGGGTCTACCGCGCCCTGGTCGAACCACTCACGGACTCGCATCGGGCCAAGCTGGACGAGCTGTTGAAGCTCAAGGCCGGCAGCAGCATCACCTGGTTGACCTGGCTGCGCCAGGCACCGCTGAAACCCAACTCTCGGCACATGCTGGAACACATCGAGCGGCTGAAGACATTTCAGTTGGTGGACTTGCCCGAAGGCCTGGGCCGGCACATCCACCAGAACCGCCTGCTCAAGCTGGCCCGCGAGGGTGGGCAGATGACGCCCAAAGACCTCGGTAAGTTCGAGCCGCAGCGCCGCTACGCGACCCTGGCCGCCGTGGTGCTGGAGAGCACCGCGACCGTGATCGATGAGCTGGTCGATCTGCATGACCGCATCCTGGTCAAGCTGTTCAGCGGCGCGAAGCACAAGCATCAGCAGCAGTTCCAGAAGCAGGGCAAGGCGATCAACGACAAGGTGCGCCTGTACTCCAGGATCGGCCAGGCGCTGCTGGAAGCGAAGGAAAGCGGCAGCGACCCCTATGCCGCCATCGAGGCGGTGATTCCCTGGGACGAGTTCACCGAGAGCGTCAGCGAGGCCGAGCTGCTGGCCCGGCCGGAAGGCTTCGACCACCTGCACCTGGTCGGCGAGAACTTCGCCACCCTGCGCCGTTACACGCCGGCCTTGCTGGAGGTGCTGGAACTGCGCGCCGCGCCGGCCGCGCAAGGCGTGCTGGCAGCCGTGCAGACCCTGCGTGAGATGAACGCCGACAACCTGCGCAAGGTGCCGG
>NZ_JAKKOM010000095.1:0-2042 GCF_021739525.1 Klebsiella sp. 2019SCSN059
TGAAAAAGCCCGTAGCGGGCTGCTACGGGCGTCTGACGCGGTGGAAAGGGGGAGGGGATGTTGTCTACATGGCTCTGCTGTAGTGAGTGGGTTGCGCTCCGGCAGCGGTCCTGATCAATCGTCACCCTTTCTCGGTCCTTCAACGTTCCTGACAACGAGCCTCCTTTTCGCCAATCCATCGACAATCACCGCGAGTCCCTGCTCGAACGCTGCGTCCGGACCGGCTTCGTCGAAGGCGTCTATCGCGGCCCGCAACAGCGGCGAGAGCGGAGCCTGTTCAACGGTGCCGCCGCGCTCGCCGGCATCGCTGTCGCCGGCCTGCTCCTCAAGCACGGCCCCAACAGTGAAGTAGCTGATTGTCATCAGCGCATTGACGGCGTCCCCGGCCGAAAAACCCGCCTCGCAGAGGAAGCGAAGCTGCGCGTCGGCCGTTTCCATCTGCGGTGCGCCCGGTCGCGTGCCGGCATGGATGCGCGCGCCATCGCGGTAGGCGAGCAGCGCCTGCCTGAAGCTGCGGGCATTCCCGATCAGAAATGAGCGCCAGTCGTCGTCGGCTCTCGGCACCGAATGCGTATGATTCTCCGCCAGCATGGCTTCGGCCAGTGCGTCGAGCAGCGCCCGCTTGTTCCTGAAGTGCCAGTAAAGCGCCGGCTGCTGAACCCCCAACCGTTCCGCCAGTTTGCGTGTCGTCAGACCGTCTACGCCGACCTCGTTCAACAGGTCCAGGGCGGCACGGATCACTGTATTCGGCTGCAACTTTGTCATGCTTGACACTTTATCACTGATAAACATAATATGTCCACCAACTTATCAGTGATAAAGAATCCGCGCGTTCAATCGGACCAGCGGAGGCTGGTCCGGAGGCCAGACGTGAAACCCAACAGACCCCTGATCGTAATTCTGAGCACTGTCGCGCTCGACGCTGTCGGCATCGGCCTGATTATGCCGGTGCTGCCGGGCCTCCTGCGCGATCTGGTTCACTCGAACGACGTCACCGCCCACTATGGCATTCTGCTGGCGCTGTATGCGTTGATGCAATTTGCCTGCGCACCTGTGCTGGGCGCGCTGTCGGATCGTTTCGGGCGGCGGCCGGTCTTGCTCGTCTCGCTGGCCGGCGCTGCTGTCGACTACGCCATCATGGCGACGGCGCCTTTCCTTTGGGTTCTCTATATCGGGCGGATCGTGGCCGGCATCACCGGGGCGACTGGGGCGGTAGCCGGCGCTTATATTGCCGATATCACTGATGGCGATGAGCGCGCGCGGCACTTCGGCTTCATGAGCGCCTGTTTCGGGTTCGGGATGGTCGCGGGACCTGTGCTCGGTGGGCTGATGGGCGGTTTCTCCCCCCACGCTCCGTTCTTCGCCGCGGCAGCCTTGAACGGCCTCAATTTCCTGACGGGCTGTTTCCTTTTGCCGGAGTCGCACAAAGGCGAACGCCGGCCGTTACGCCGGGAGGCTCTCAACCCGCTCGCTTCGTTCCGGTGGGCCCGGGGCATGACCGTCGTCGCCGCCCTGATGGCGGTCTTCTTCATCATGCAACTTGTCGGACAGGTGCCGGCCGCGCTTTGGGTCATTTTCGGCGAGGATCGCTTTCACTGGGACGCGACCACGATCGGCATTTCGCTTGCCGCATTTGGCATTCTGCATTCACTCGCCCAGGCAATGATCACCGGCCCTGTAGCCGCCCGGCTCGGCGAAAGGCGGGCACTCATGCTCGGAATGATTGCCGACGGCACAGGCTACATCCTGCTTGCCTTCGCGACACGGGGATGGATGGCGTTCCCGATCATGGTCCTGCTTGCTTCGGGTGGCATCGGAATGCCGGCGCTGCAAGCAATGTTGTCCAGGCAGGTGGATGAGGAACGTCAGGGGCAGCTGCAAGGCTCACTGGCGGCGCTCACCAGCCTGACCTCGATCGTCGGACCCCTCCTCTTCACGGCGATCTATGCGGCTTCTATAACAACGTGGAACGGGTGGGCATGGATTGCAGGCGCTGCCCTCTACTTGCTCTGCCTGCCGGCGCTGCGTCGCGGGCTTTGGAG
>NZ_JAKKOM010000096.1:0-1893 GCF_021739525.1 Klebsiella sp. 2019SCSN059
TAGAGATCAAGGGGTGAAAGTCCCCGACCATTGAAGGACCAGCAATCCACAAGGTCCCCGAGTCATGCGTTGCATACCGCGAGGTATGGGGCGAAGCGTTGACAGGGGTGTTGACAGGCCAGCCATTGAGCCACGAAATGTATATTAAATTACCGGGTGCCGACGTTGTACTGTTAACGGAAGGCAACATCATAGGGTGCGATACTGCGAGTGCCACATGGACCCGGCGGGGTCTGAGACCCTGGCATGTCAATACGATCTCTACGCGGGAACCGGGAGATCTCCCCTCTGACCATCTGCCAGTGTCGGAGATGGCCCGCACCGGGAAGACGAGGAGTCATAGCCGGTGATGTACGGAGAGGAGAAGTCGGACTCGCTCATAGTAGCGGCGAAGCAGGCGAACAACCCGAAAGGAGCGGAGTCAGTGGAGCGAAGGAGCGGGGCCAAGGGGAACGCGGAACAGCCACACATGCGCCGGACACAGAGCCGGGAAAGCATGTCACAGAGGCTGTCACGCGTGCGGGAAGCTGCGAAGCAGCGGAAGAAAGAACGGTTTACAGCATTGTTCCACCTGCTGACAGTCGAAGCACTGGAAGCCGCATTCCTCTCCCTGAGCAGGAAAGCGGCCGCCGGAGTGGATGGCATCAGGTGGATGGACTACGCCGGAAACATGAAGAACAACATAACAGATCTGCACCGGAGGCTACATCAGGGCAGCTACAGGGCGCAGCCCGGCAGGCGTCACTACATCCCAAAAGCGGATGGAAAACAACGCCCGCTCGGCATCGCCTCGCTGGAGGACAAGATCGTCCAGTATGCGCTGGTGAAAATCCTGAACGCAGTCTATGAAAACGACTTTATGGGGTTCTCATACGGGTTCAGACCCGGGCGAAGCCAGCACGATGCACTGGACGCACTGGCCACAGGGCTGGTACGCACTAACGTAAACTGGGTACTGGATGCCGACATCAGTCAGTTCTTTGACAGGGTGAGCCACGAATGGCTGATCAGGTTCACAGAGCATCGGATCGGCGACCGGAGGGTAATCAGGCTCATACGTAAGTGGCTCACAGCCGGGACGTCGGAGGAGGGTCAATGGCGAGCAACGGAGGAAGGCACCCCACAGGGTGCGGTCATCTCACCGCTGCTGGCAAACATATACCTCCACTACGTCTTCGATCTGTGGGCGCATCAGTGGCGACGTCGCTATGCCACAGGCAATGTGGTAATGGTCAGATACGCCGATGACATCGTCATCGGGTTCGACAAACGATACGATGCCCGGCGCTTCCGTATAGCCATGCAGCGCAGACTGAGGGAGTTCGGACTCACGGTTCACCCGGAGAAAACCCGTCTGATGGAGTTCGGCCGCTTCGCTGCCGAAAACCGTGCCATCAGGGGAAAAGGCAAACCAGAAACGTTCAACTTCCTCGGGTTCACGCACATCAGCGGGAAAGATCGCAACGGCAGGTTCATGCTGATACGAAAGACCCGCCGGGATCGGATGACGGCAACTCTGAAAGCCATCAAAGACGGTCTGCGAAGGCGCTGGCATTACTCAATCCCCGAACAGGGAAAATGGCTCAGGAGAGTGGTTCAGGGATACCTGAACTATCACTCGGTACCGGGCAACTTCCCCACCATGCAGAAGTTCAGGACACACGTAACAAACCTCTGGCGCCGGGCGCTCAGGCGCAGGAGCCAGAAGGATGATACGACCTGGACGAAAGCAAACAAACTGGCAGCCGCATGGCTACCAAGGGTTCGGGTTCTTCATCCATGGCCTGTGGAGCGGTTCACCGCCAGACACCCGAGGCAGGAGCCCGGTGCGTAAATCGCGCACGCCGGGATCTGTGCGGGGGGTATCCGGTAACGGGTATCCCTACCGCGACA
>NZ_JAKKOM010000097.1:0-1725 GCF_021739525.1 Klebsiella sp. 2019SCSN059
ACAATCTGTGTGAGCACTACAAAGGCAGGTTCTTTAAGGTAAGGAGGTGATCCAACCGCAGGTTCCCCTACGGTTACCTTGTTACGACTTCACCCCAGTCATGAATCACAAAGTGGTAAGCGCCCTCCCGAAGGTTAAGCTACCTACTTCTTTTGCAACCCACTCCCATGGTGTGACGGGCGGTGTGTACAAGGCCCGGGAACGTATTCACCGTAGCATTCTGATCTACGATTACTAGCGATTCCGACTTCATGGAGTCGAGTTGCAGACTCCAATCCGGACTACGACATACTTTATGAGGTCCGCTTGCTCTCGCGAGGTCGCTTCTCTTTGTATATGCCATTGTAGCACGTGTGTAGCCCTGGTCGTAAGGGCCATGATGACTTGACGTCATCCCCACCTTCCTCCAGTTTATCACTGGCAGTCTCCTTTGAGTTCCCGGCCGGACCGCTGGCAACAAAGGATAAGGGTTGCGCTCGTTGCGGGACTTAACCCAACATTTCACAACACGAGCTGACGACAGCCATGCAGCACCTGTCTCACAGTTCCCGAAGGCACCAAGCCATCTCTGGCAAGTTCTGTGGATGTCAAGACCAGGTAAGGTTCTTCGCGTTGCATCGAATTAAACCACATGCTCCACCGCTTGTGCGGGCCCCCGTCAATTCATTTGAGTTTTAACCTTGCGGCCGTACTCCCCAGGCGGTCGATTTAACGCGTTAGCTCCGGAAGCCACGCCTCAAGGGCACAACCTCCAAATCGACATCGTTTACGGCGTGGACTACCAGGGTATCTAATCCTGTTTGCTCCCCACGCTTTCGCACCTGAGCGTCAGTCTTTGTCCAGGGGGCCGCCTTCGCCACCGGTATTCCTCCAGATCTCTACGCATTTCACCGCTACACCTGGAATTCTACCCCCCTCTACAAGACTCTAGCCTGCCAGTTTCGAATGCAGTTCCCAGGTTGAGCCCGGGGATTTCACATCCGACTTGACAGACCGCCTGCGTGCGCTTTACGCCCAGTAATTCCGATTAACGCTTGCACCCTCCGTATTACCGCGGCTGCTGGCACGGAGTTAGCCGGTGCTTCTTCTGCGGGTAACGTCAATCGACAAGGTTATTAACCTTATCGCCTTCCTCCCCGCTGAAAGTGCTTTACAACCCGAAGGCCTTCTTCACACACGCGGCATGGCTGCATCAGGCTTGCGCCCATTGTGCAATATTCCCCACTGCTGCCTCCCGTAGGAGTCTGGACCGTGTCTCAGTTCCAGTGTGGCTGGTCATCCTCTCAGACCAGCTAGGGATCGTCGCCTAGGTGAGCCGTTACCCCACCTACTAGCTAATCCCATCTGGGCACATCTGATGGCATGAGGCCCGAAGGTCCCCCACTTTGGTCTTGCGACATTATGCGGTATTAGCTACCGTTTCCAGTAGTTATCCCCCTCCATCAGGCAGTTTCCCAGACATTACTCACCCGTCCGCCGCTCGTCACCCGAGAGCAAGCTCTCTGTGCTACCGCTCGACTTGCATGTGTTAGGCCTGCCGCCAGCGTTCAATCTGAGCCATGATCAAACTCTTCAATTTAAGTTTGATGCTCAAAGAATTAAACTTCGTAATGAATTACGTGTTCACTCTTGAGACTTGGTATTCATTTTTCGTCCGAGGACGTTAAGAATCCATGTCACTTTGAGTGCCCACACAGATTGTCTGATAAATTGTTAAAGAGCAGT
>NZ_JAKKOM010000098.1:0-1712 GCF_021739525.1 Klebsiella sp. 2019SCSN059
TTCAAGCAAGCCAACTTGTCGTCAAAATCGGTGTTGCAAAAACGGGAGTGACCATAGATTCCGTTTTCTGAGGCGACCCCCACATAGAGACCTTCCCGGTCATTCACTTTGTAGAGTTTGTCCCTGGGCTTGAGATTGCGCAGCTTGGTATCGGTCAGCATGTACCTTGTCCTTCTTCGTCTCCGATACCCACTCTATTGTAAACAAGACATTTTTATCTTTTATATTCAATGGCTTATTTTCCTGCTAATTGGTAATACCATGAAAAATACCATGCTCAGAAAAGGCTTAACAATATTTTGAAAAATTGCCTACTGAGCGCTGCCGCACAGCTCCATAGGCCGCTTTCCTGGCTTTGCTTCCAGATGTATGCTATTCTGCTCCTGCAGCTAATGGAGCACCGCAAACAGGTTACTCGCCTGGGGATTCCCTTTCGACCCGAGCATCCGTATGAGACTCATGCTCGATTATTATTATTATAGAAGCCCCCATGAATAAATCGCTCATCATTTTCGGCATCGTCAACATAACCTCGGACAGTTTCTCCGATGGAGGCCGGTATCTGGCGCCAGACGCAGCCATTGCGCAGGCGCGTAAGCTGATGGCCGAGGGGGCAGATGTGATCGACCTCGGTCCGGCATCCAGCAATCCCGACGCCGCGCCTGTTTCGTCCGACACAGAAATCGCGCGTATCGCGCCGGTGCTGGACGCGCTCAAGGCAGATGGCATTCCCGTCTCGCTCGACAGTTATCAACCCGCGACGCAAGCCTATGCCTTGTCGCGTGGTGTGGCCTATCTCAATGATATTCGCGGTTTTCCAGACGCTGCGTTCTATCCGCAATTGGCGAAATCATCTGCCAAACTCGTCGTTATGCATTCGGTGCAAGACGGGCAGGCAGATCGGCGCGAGGCACCCGCTGGCGACATCATGGATCACATTGCGGCGTTCTTTGACGCGCGCATCGCGGCGCTGACGGGTGCCGGTATCAAACGCAACCGCCTTGTCCTTGATCCCGGCATGGGGTTTTTTCTGGGGGCTGCTCCCGAAACCTCGCTCTCGGTGCTGGCGCGGTTCGATGAATTGCGGCTGCGCTTCGATTTGCCGGTGCTTCTGTCTGTTTCGCGCAAATCCTTTCTGCGCGCGCTCACAGGCCGTGGTCCGGGGGATGTCGGGGCCGCGACACTCGCTGCAGAGCTTGCCGCCGCCGCAGGTGGAGCTGACTTCATCCGCACACACGAGCCGCGCCCCTTGCGCGACGGGCTGGCGGTATTGGCGGCGCTGAAAGAAACCGCAAGAATTCGTTAACTGCACATTCGGGATATTTCTCTATATTCGCGGTTCAGCAGGCATGTCCCCTTTGAGGGCGACCCGACGACAGGATAATCGACCTTATGGTGCGCAAATATTTCGGCACAGACGGTATTCGTGGCAAAGCCAACGAAGGCGCGATGACGGCGGAAACCGCCTTGCGCGTCGGCATGGCGGCTGGCCGTGTCTTTCGTCGCGGTGACCACCGCCATCGTGTCGTGATCGGCAAGGATACGCGCCTGTCGGGCTATATGCTTGAACCCGCGCTCACAGCCGGTTTCACCTCGATGGGCATGGACGTATTCCTTTTTGGCCCGCTGCCGACAACGTATAGGAAGAATAAACGCCCTTTTCACCCAAGTCCAACAGCTTTGGACCGCAGTTGACTCTTTCGACACCCCTG
>NZ_JAKKOM010000099.1:0-1673 GCF_021739525.1 Klebsiella sp. 2019SCSN059
ACGCTTAAAAATAATAAAAGCAGACTTGACCTGATAGTTTGGCTGTGAGCAATTATGTGCTTAGTGCATCTAACGCCTGAATTAAGCTGCGCCGCGAAGCGGCGTCGGCTTGAATGAACTGTTAGACATCATTGGCGTGGAGCCGAGCAGACTGGCGGCTTCGTGCTTCACAAAGTAAATGAACGCAGTCAACTGATCAGCGCGTGAGGCCAAGCAATCCATCCCTTGTCCAAGGTAAGCCTGCTGGGCTTCAAGCAGCACGGGCTGATGTTGGACGGGCAGGCGTTCCATTACCCAGTTGGCAGCTACATCCTTCGGCGCGATCTTGCCGGTTGCTGCGCTGTACCAAATGCGAGACAAAGTAAGCACTACATTCCGCTCGTCGCCTGCCCAATCCGGTTGTGAGTTCCATAGTTTCAAGGTGTCGGCCAGTGCTTTGAATAGATCGCTTTCCGGGACTGAGTTGAAGAAATCTTCCGCGGCCGAACCTGCCAAGGCAAGGCTGTGTTGCCTTGCTTTAGTTAGCAGAATAGCCAGATCAACATCGGTTGTCGCGGGCTCGAAGATGCCCGCAAGAATGTCCTTGCGCTGCCACTCCCCGAATTGCAGTTCCCGTCTGGCTGGATAACGCCAAGGAACAACATCGCCGTACACGACGATGGTAACTTCCAAGGCACGGAGAGCTTCACTTTGGCCGGGAGAAGCGGAAACTTCCAGGAAATCTACGAACAGAGCCTGCCGCACAGTCTCATCGAGCTGTGCAGTCACAGTAACCAGCAAATCAATATCACTGCATGGCTTCAGGCCACCGTCGAGTGCAGAGCCGTACAAATGCACGGCCAGCAACGTCGATCCCAGATGATGCTCGATGACGTTGAGTGCCTGTGATAGCTGTACCGAAATCTCGGCGGGCACTGCGTTGCTCATGATGTCTAACTCCCAATTTGTGTAGGGCTTATTATGCACGCTTAAAAATAATAAAAGCAGACTTGACCTGATAGTTTGGCTGTGAGCAATTATGTGCTTAGTGCATCTAACGCCGCTAAGCAGCGGCACATTTTGCGTTTTGAGCGCAGCGAAGCAAAATGTGTCCGATGGCTTGGATGGTTAACCCCTTTGCCAGATTTGATAGCGATAATTTATATTTGAATGAAATTCCTGCTCGAACACCACATTGAACTCTTTGGGGATTTCCGGAAAGAAAACATTGCCCTCTGGCTCGGAATCTATTGTCGAGATATGTAGCGTGTCGGCATGGGCGATCAGACTCTTGTAGATCTCTCCACCACCAGAAACAACAACATGGTTCGTAAGAGTCTTTAGCTCCCTCATTGCTGCTTCTATAGATGGAAACACAACCACATCATCGTTAGTAGCTACCGATCCTGAGCGGCTGACAACTGCATACTTTCTATTTGGGAGAGCCCCCATTGCCTCAAATGTTTTACGGCCGACTAAGAGCCATTGATTGTAAGTTATTGCTTTAAAAAGCAGCTGCTCACCTTTAGCGTTCCACGGGATATCCGAGCCGCAGCCAATAACCCCATTTCTTGCTTTTGCAGCCATTAGTGATATTTTCACGATACTCCTTTGGGTTAACGCCGCCATAAACGGCGACAGGGTGGCGCGCCTATTGCGCATAAAATGGCGAAGCCATGCGCAACAGGCGCGGA
>NZ_JAKKOM010000009.1:0-159454 GCF_021739525.1 Klebsiella sp. 2019SCSN059
CAGGAGCCCGGTGCGTAAATCGCGCACGCCGGGATCTGTGCGGGGGGTATCCGGTAACGGGTATCCCTACCGCGACATTATATGGTGGGTTGAAAAATGAACTTTTACACGCCGGTTGAGCTACGTCAGATTGTCTCCTTTCCCTTTTTTGCCGACCTGGTGCAGTGCGGCTTTCCCAGCCCGGCTCAGGACTATGTCGAGAAGCGAATCGACCTCAACGAGCTGCTGGTGCAGCATCCCAGCGCGACCTATTTTGTCAAAGCCGCTGGCGACAGCATGATCGACGCCGGCATTGACGAAGGGGATCTGCTGGTGGTGGACAGCGCGCGCAAAGCGGAGCATGGCGATATCGTGATTGCCGCCGTCGGCGGCGAGTTTACCGTAAAAAAGCTGCAGCTTTTGCCGCGGGTGCAGCTTAACCCGATGAACCCGGCCTATTCGCCCATCGTGGTCGGCCGCGAGGAGACGCTCGATATTTTCGGCGTGGTGACCTACATCATCAAGGCGGCGGGCTGATCATGTTCGCGCACTGTGATGTGAACGCCTTCTATGCGAGCTGCCAGACCGCCTTCCGGCCAGACCTGAAGGGGCGGCCGGTGGTGGTGCTGTCGAACAACGATGGCTGCGTGATCGCCCGCTCGGCGGAGGCGAAGCCGTTTGTGAAAATGGGCGAACCCTACTTTAAGCAGAAGGCGGCGTTTCTTCGCCACGGCGTCGTGGCGTTCAGCAGCAACTATGAGCTGTACGCCGACATGTCCAGCCGGGTGATGTCCACCCTGGAAGAGCTCGCCCCGCGCTGCGAAATTTACAGTATCGATGAAGCCTTTTGCGATGTCAGCGGCGTGCGCCACTGTAGAGATCTGACTGACTTTGGCCGGGAAATCCGCGCCACGGTGCAGCAGCGCACCCATCTGACGCTGGGCGTCGGGATCGCCCCGACCAAAACCCTGGCGAAGCTGGCCAACCACGCGGCGAAACAGTGGCAGCGGCAGACGGGCGGGGTAGTGGATTTATCTTGCCCGCAGCGGCAGCGAAAGCTGATGGCGCTGCTGCCGGTGAGTGAGGTCTGGGGCATCGGGCGGCGGATCGGCAAAAAGCTCGAGGCGATGGGGATCGGCACGGTACTCCAGCTGGCGGAGAGCGATATCCGCTTTATCCGCAAGCACTTCACGGTGGTGCTCGAGCGAACGGTACGGGAGCTGCGCGGCGAGCCTTGCCTGGCGCTGGAGGAGTTTGCCCCCGCGAAGCAGGAAATTATCTGCAGCCGCTCGTTCGGGGATCGCATTACGGCCTATGAGGATATGCGCCAGGCGATCTGCAGCTATGCCGCGCGGGCAGCAGAAAAGCTGCGCGGTGAGCATCAGTACTGCCGGTTCGTCTCCGCCTTTGTCAAAACCAGCCCCTTCGCGCTGAATGAACCCTATTACGGCAACAGCGCCTCGCTGAAGCTGCTGACGCCGACGCAGGATTCCCGGGATATTATCGCCGCGGCGACAAGCTGCCTGGACGCCATATGGAAAGCGGGGCACCGCTATCAGAAGGCCGGGGTGATGCTCGGCGATTTCTACAGCCAGGGCGTCGCCCAGCTGAACCTGTTCGACGAGCTTGCCCCGCGGCAGAACAGCGCCAGGCTGATGCAGGTGCTCGACCAGCTGAATGCGAAAAACGGCAGGGGGGCGCTCTATTTTGCCGGCCAGGGGATCCAGCAGCAGTGGCAGATGAGGCGAGAGATGCTATCGCCGCGCTACACCACGCGATACGGCGACCTGCTCCGCGTCAGATAACGCGCTTTATCCCTGCACCGCAGCCGGAAAAACCGCCGCCAGCCAGTCAATAAAGACGCGGAGCCGGGGCGGGACGTGCCGGTGCCGGGCATAGACGACGTGAAAGGGATAGGGGGCCGGGCGCCAGGCGCTGAGGATCTCCACCAGTTTGCCGCTTGCCAGCGCCGGTCTTAGCGAATAGGTAAAGGTCTGCACAATGCCTAAGCCCGCCTCGACGGCGGCAATATGCGCGTTGCTCTCATTGATGCCGAGATGGGGCTCTGTCTTGAGCTCGGTACTGACGCCGTGACGCGTAAAGCGAAACGGAAACGCTCTGCCGCTGGCCGGCGACAGATAGCTGATGAGTTGGTGGCCATGATGGAGTTCATCCGGCGAGGCGGGCGTGCCGCAGCGCTGAAGATAGTCAGGGGTGGCGCAGGTAACCAGCGTCGCCTCGCCGATTTTACGGGCGATCAGCGTCGAGTCTTCCATCGGCCCGCCGCGGATGGCGCAGTCAATATTGCCGCTGATGAGGTCCGCGGGTTTATCGGCCACCTGCAAATCAATACGGATATCCGGCCAGGAGGTCATAAAGTCCGCCAGCAGCGGGATCAGCACATCGCGCGCGGTCGACCCGCCGATGGCGATCCGCAGATGGCCCTTCGGCTTATTGTGGGCGGTATTGAAGGAGGCGTCGATCTCTTCCAGGTCTTCCAGCAGGCAGCGAGCTTTTTCATAGTACTCCCGTCCTTCCGGCGTTACGGTAATACGCCGGGTGGTGCGCTGCAGGAGGGAAACCCCCAGGTGCGCTTCCAGTTGCTTGATGGTTTTGCTGAGGGTGGCGTTGGGCATATCCAGCGAGTCCGCGGCGCGGGTAAAGCTGCCGGCTTCGACAACGCGGGTGAAGGCTTTGAGGGCTGAAAACCGGTCCATTATGGGCGTGATCCTGGTTATTGGACGTCATTATCCACGGAGGGGAAAAGTGTTTTTCAGATTAGGCCATTTTTCCGCCTCTCTGAGGCGATTACAGTGCTTTCCATACCCGGCGGGGCGCTTTCGCGAGCCTGGCCTGTTTATACTCTAACCAAGGAAATGCACCATGAGCAAAAAACTTGCGGATAAAGTGGCGTTAGTGACCGGCGGCAGCACCGGGATTGGCCTGGCGTCGGCGAAAGCGCTGGCGGAGCAGGGCGCGAAGGTGTATATCACCGGCCGCCGACAGGAGGAGCTGGATGCGGCGGTAAGATTCATCGGGCCCGCCGCCCGCGGGATCCGCGCCGACGCCGCCGTGTTAAGCGACCTTGACGCGGTATTTGCGACCATTGCCGACGAGTCCGGCCGCCTGGATGTGCTGTTCGCCAATGCTGGCGGCGGGGATATGCTGCCGCTGAGCGCCATCACCGAAGCGCACGTCGAGCGGATTTTCGCCACCAACGTGCGCGGGGTGGTGTTCACCGTGCAGAAAGCGCTGCCGCTGCTCACCGACGGCGCCTCGGTGATTTTGACCGGCTCTACGGCGGCGGTCAAAGGGACGGCGAACTTCAGCATCTATAGCGCCAGTAAAGCTGCGGTACGCAGCCTGGCGCGCTCCTGGGCGCTGGAGGTGAACGACCGCGGGATCCGCATCAATGTCGTCAGCCCGGGGCCGGTACGTACCCCGGGTCTGGGCGGGCTGGTGGCGGAGGCGGACCGTCAGGGCTTGTTCGACGCCCTGGCTGCCAGCGTACCGCTCGGACGGCTGGGCGAGCCGGAGGAGATTGGCCGGACGGTGGTGTTTTTAGCCTCTGACGAGTCGAGCTTTATTAACGCCGCAGAGATCTATGTCGATGGCGGGCTGGCGCAAATTTAAGCGCCGGACTCCGCCAGGCGAGCAGCCCCGGCGGATACCGGGGCGGCTCGTGGTTTTGCCGATCGCTTACTCATCGTCCGGGTGGGCAGCTTATTGCGCGCCCAGCTGTTTCATCAGCGTCAGGTTATCTTCAATATGCCAGTTGGCGGCAATTTTACCGCCGCTGATCTGATAGATATCGGTGGCGATAAAATCGATATTTTGTCCTTTACCCTGCCGGGTGCCGAAGGTCCCGGTAAAGTGGCCATGAAAATGTAAGTGTGAGACCACCCGGTCACCGGCCACGATCATTTGTTCGACATCACAGCGTAAATCCGGCACCGCCTGGCGAAACGCTCTGGAGGCAAGGATCGCTCCTTCCGGCCCCTGTCGGCGCCCTTCCGGGGGCGTTTTATCGATAAAATTCCCCGCCAGCGCCGCCCGGGCCAGCGCTTCATCGCCGGTATTCCAGAACGTGGCGTATTGCCTGGCGACATATTCATTGGCGGCGCGTGTGGCAGCGGGAAGGCTGCTATCAACGATGAGCTGGGCTGGCTTCAGCAAACCCTGCGGGGCTGAAAACGCGGAGCCGGATATCCCGGCAAGCAGCAGCGCGGTGGCGCAGCGACGGCGCGTGATGCCGCGTCTGGCCTGCGTGCAGACCACAGCGACACCACGCCCGGCAGGTAACATGTTGTGGGTCATTTTCACTCTTTATGCTCCGTATAGAAGGGATAGTCGGTATAGCCCGCCGCCGTTCCGCCAAACAGCGTGCCGGGATCGCTGACGGTCGCCAGCGGCCAGCGGTGCTGAAGCCGCTGCGGCAGGTCGGGATTGGCAATAAACGGCCGGCCGAAAGCCACCAGGTCGGCGAGACCGGCGCCAAGAATACGCTCCGCCTTCTGCTGATCGTAATTCCCGGCCACGATCAGCGTACCGCTGAAGGTTGCGCGCAGCGTGTCGCGGAAGTGCCGGGGAACGGCTGGCGCATCGTCCCAGTCCGCCTCCGCCAGATGGATAAAGGCGATACCCTGCTGTTCGCACCAGGCCGCCAGGGCAAGGATGGCGTCGATCACCTGCGGGTCATTCATCCCGCGCTGGGTAATGAAGGGGGAAAGGCGGATGCCCGTCCGCTCGCGGCCGATAGCGTCGCTGATGGCGGTCAGCACCTCCTGGGCAAAACGGATCCGGTTGTTCAGGCTACCGCCGTACTCATCGGTGCGCTGGTTGGCGGTACGCCGCAGGAACTGGTCGATCAGATAGCCATTACCGCCGTGCACCTCCACGCCGTCAAACCCCGCCGCGATCGCATTGCGCGCCGCCTGGCGGTAATCGGCGACAATACGCTGGATATCCGACCGGGAGAGCGCCCGCGGCGGTGGGCAGTCCACCATCTGGCCCCGGCCCTGCTCATCCACCACCCAGACCTGGGCGTCCGGCGCCAGCGCCGAGGGGGCCACGGGTTGACCATCCGCATGAAAACGGGCGTGCGACATGCGTCCCACGTGCCAGAGCTGAGAAAAAATAACGCCGCCGGCCTGGTGTACGGCCCGGGTCGTCAGCTGCCAGCCGGCAATCTGGTCTGCGGAATGCAGGCCGGGCGTCCAGGAGTACCCCTGTCCCTCGGGAGAGATTTGCGTCGCCTCCGTGACGATCAACCCCGCGCTGGCGCGCTGGCGGTAATACTCCGCCATCAGCGCGGAGGGGATATTTCCCGGCTGCAGGGCGCGCGCCCGGGTCATGGGGGCCATGACGATGCGGTTTTTCAGCGGCAGCGTACCGATGCGATGACGATCAAAAAGTGAGAGCGTATTCATAATGATGTCCCTTGCGAGTGGAATGGAAATCACTTTACAGTCGGGATCTGATTTTGATAATTAGACGAAAAACAGATTCACTTTTCGGGAAATGCGAAAAATGGGCAAACTGGAAGATATGGCGCTGCTGGTGGCCGTCGCCGAGGCGGGGGGACTCTCCGCCGCCGGCAGACGGTTGTCGCTCTCGCCGGCCACCATGACTGCACGTCTGAAGGCGATGGAAGAGCGTTATCAGACCCGCCTGTTCCATCGTTCCACGCGGGCTATCACCCTGACCAACGCGGGGGAAGATTTTTATCATGCCGCGCGGCGCGTGCTGGAGGAGGCGCGCCACGCCGAGTCGTTGCTGACGCAAAAAGAGGGGGTCCTGAGCGGCGATATTCGCCTTTCCGCCCCCTCCGACTTTGGCCGACAATACCTTAGCCCGGCCATCGTCGACTTTACCCGCCGTCACCCGGAAGTGACCTTTTCCGTCTACTTAGGCGAGCGCGTGGAGGATCTGGTCGCCAACCGGCTGGATATGAGCATTCGCGTCGGTAACCTGCCGGACAGCAGCCTGGCCATCCGCCACATTCGTCCTAACCACCGAGTGCTGGTGGCCTCGACGGCTTACCTTGCCGCCCGTGGAACGCCTGCTTCGCCCGAGGCGCTGCATCATCATCGCTGCCTGGCGCTGGAGCGGCACGGCGTGGTGATGAACGAGTGGCGCTTTGAGGAGGCGGGAAAAGAGCAGGTCATCCGGGTGACGCCGGCGATGGTCTGCGACGATGGGGCACTGCTGCGGCAGTGGGCGCTCAGCGGGGCGGGGATCGCCGGTAAATCATGGTGGGATGTGAAGAGGGATGTCGAGGAGGGGCGGCTTCAGGTGTTGTTTGCCGACCGCTTCACCGGTTTCAGCCGGTTAGACCGCAAGGAGGTTGGGCTGCAGTTTGTCTTTCCCCAGCGAAAGCTGCAGCCCCCTCAGGTATCGGCGTTTATGGCGTTTTTTATCGACTGGCTGGAGAGGTGACGGGCACGGCGGTTAGTCATGCTCAGAACCGCAAAGGATGGCCCCCGGGTGTTATGCCAGCCTATAGAGTCTTGATCTCAAATATGATTAGATAGCTTTCACTTAAAACCAGTCAGTGGCTGCCATGAATCTCAGGGAAAAAATCATTAATGAATTCGGCGGGTTGTCGCCCGAGCTGCAACGCGCCGCCGAGTTCTCACTGCAAAATGCCAGTCAGCTGGTGGTGTTATCCATGCGCGCCTTCGCGGCGGAAGCCGGGGTAAAACCGGCGACGCTGCTGCGTCTGGCGCAGCGGCTGGGCTACCGCGGCTGGAGCGAGCTAAAAAGCGATTTCATTGACGACCTGGGGCTGCGCAATGATACATACGTATCAAAAGCGGAAAAAATGATGGCCCGCGGCACGCAAACGCAGCTGTATAAAGAGGTATTTCAGGCGCATCAGGCGAACCTGACCTTTACGCAAAACGAAAATGCCCAGCAGATGGAGCAGGCGGTGACCTTGCTCGATAGCGCGGAGAATGTCTATATCTGCGGATTCCGCGCCAGCTTTCCGATCGCGTGGTCGCTGTTCTATGTCTATCGACTGTTCAACCGCCAGGTATCGTTAATCGATGGCCTGGCCAGCAATATCGAAGTCTTTACCCGTGAACTCACCGCCCGGGACTGCGTCTTACTCACCAGCTTTGCGCCCTATTCACGCGAATCACTGGATGTTTTACGGGCAGCCCGGCAGGCCGGGGCGAAGATCCTCGCCATTACCGATTCGCCGGTTTCCCCCTTAGCGCAGGCGGCAGACTGCACGCTGCTGTTCTCCATCGACAGTCCGTCATTTTTCCCTTCCGTGGTCTCCGGCATGGGGCTGGCGGAGTGTCTGCTGGCGATGCTGGTGGTGCGCCACGGCCGGGAGGCGGTGAGTAAAATTGAAAGTGCCGAACGCTATCTCATTGAGTCTGGCGCCTACGTGATCCCCGGTAAGTCCTGATAAATGATTCAAATGTATCAGTTATAAGTATAATGGATGCATTTATATCTTTAATTCGTTGACGTGATCCAAATGGATCCTGCAAGATACGCTCAATTAATGTAGCGGATTCAGGAGCAGAACCCAGTATGAGTCATGTCATTCACCGCAGCCTGCGTAGCACGCCGATGGTGGCCTCACGTGCGCAAGGGGCCTATATCTTTGATGCTCAGGGAAAACCGTATCTTGATGCCTGTGGCGGGGCGGCGGTTTCCTGCCTCGGACACGCGCACCCTGATGTGCTGGCGGCGATGCACCGCCAGATCGATCGGCTGGCCTATGCGCATACCAGCTTTTTCACCAGCGATGCCGTCGAGCAGCTTGCCGAACATCTCACCCGCACGGCGCCCGGCGAGCTTAACTACGCCTACTTTGTCTCGGGCGGTTCTGAGGCGGTAGAGACGGCGCTGAAGATGGCGCGGCAGTACTTTGTGGAGATCGGCCAGCCATCGCGCACCCGCTTTATCGCCCGTCAACAGAGCTATCATGGCAATACGCTGGGCGCGCTGGCGGTGGGCGGTAACGAATGGCGCCGTCGCCAGTTTGCCCCCTTATTAATGGATGTCATTCGCGTCTCCGCCTGCAATGAGTACCGCGATCGCCGGGCTGACGAGACCCAGCAACAGTATACCGAACGTCTGCTCAATGAGCTGGAGCAAGCCATCCTTGAGGCCGGCCCGGAAACGATCATCGGTTTCTGTGCGGAAACCGTGGTGGGAGCGACGACGGGAGCCACGCCGCCGACGCCGGGCTATCTGCAAGGGGTCCGCCGCCTGTGCGACAAATACGGCATCCTGTACATCGCGGATGAGGTGATGTGCGGTATGGGGCGGACCGGGACGCTGCATGCGTTTGAACAGGACGACGTGGTGCCCGATTTAGTGACCATCGCCAAGGGACTCGGCGGAGGCTATCAGCCGATTGGGGCGGTACTGGCGAGTGAGACCATCGTCTCCGCGCTGAAGGCGGGCAGCGGGTTGTTCCAGCACGGTCACACTTACATTTGTCATGCCACCGCCGCGTCGGCAGCCCTGGCGGTGCAGCAGGTGATCGCGCGCGATAATTTACTGGACGCCGTCAAACAGCAGGGCGCCTATCTGCACAAGGCGCTGCGCGAGGTGCTGGGGGAGTTACCGCATGTCGGTGATACGCGCGGACGCGGCCTGTTTGCGGGGGTCGAACTGGTGCGCGATAAAGACGACAAAACGCCATTCGATCCTGCCCTGAAGCTGCACGCCGCGATCAAAGCAAACTGTATGGCGCGCGGACTGATGGTCTATCCCATGGGCGGCACGATCGATGGCCAGTCTGGCGACCACATCCTGATTGCACCGCCGTTTATCATCACCCCGGCGCAGCTCGATTTTGTGGTCGATACCCTGAACAGCGTGATCCGCGAAGAGACGGGGAAATTATGATCAATCGTTTACCGCCCCTGGCGGAACAGGAATGGGACGATCGGCAGCGTCAGTTAGCGGAAGAGATCATCAACGGACCGCGCGGCGCCTTACTGCCGCCTTTTGAGCCGCTGTTGCGTAGTCCCGAGCTGATGGCCCATGCCCAGCGTATGGGGGAGTACCTGCGCTATCGCAGCGCGCTGGGCCAGCGTCTTTCTGAACTGGCGATTTTGCTGACCGCGCGGCACTGGTCGCAGCCGGTAGAGTGGGCGATCCATGCGCCGATAGCCCGCGAGAAAGGGATCTCTGCCGCGGCGGTGCAGGCGATTAAGGAAAGGCGCCGGCCCGCGGATCTGCGGCCCGATGAGCAGGCGATCTATGACTTCTGTCAGCAGCTGCATCAACAGCAAAAGGTCAGCGATGAGACCTGGCAACAAGCCATTGAGTTATGGGGCGAGAAGGGCGTGGTGGATCTGATTGGAATAAACGGTTATTACAGTTTTCTCTCCATGGTGATGAACAGCGCGCAAACGCCAGTACCGGATACCTCTGACGCTCTGTTTTCTGAATAAGTTATCGATTTTATTCGGGCGCATAAAACTGCGCCCGGCATATCAGCTCTTATTATTGGTTCTTCCGGCGAGATATTTCGCAGGATGACGTTCGTTGTAGGCTATTTCACTGACGCTGAGGGTAATTATGAGTGGATTATTTAAGAAATTAAAGCTGACGCTGGCATTAGTTATTTGTTCAGCCAGTTTTGTGACAGCAGCAGAAGATAAAATAACGGTGGGTGTCGATACTGCCTTTGTTCCATTTGAATTTAAACAAGGCGATAAATATGTGGGCTTTGATATCGATCTGTGGGACGCGATTGCGAAGAAAATGCATATCAGCTACGAATTAAGGCCAATGGATTTCGGCGGCCTGATCCCCGGTCTGCAGTCGCGTAATCTGGATGTGGCGATGGCGGGAATAACGATTACCGATGCGCGCAAGCAGGTCGTGGACTTCAGCGAAGGATATTATAATGCCGACCTGCTCATGGCCGTGAAAAGTACCGACAACTCCATTGTTAAATTCAGCGATTTGACCGGGAAAAAAGTCGGCCTTAAGCAGGGGACAGCGGCAGCCAGCTTTATGAAAAGCAAATATAAAGCGAATTATATCGAGTTCCCGAATATCGATAACGCCTACCTTGACCTGCAGGCCGGTAATCTCGATGCCGTGGTTCATGATTCACCGAATGTCCTTTACTACGTGAAGACGGCGGGTAACGGCAAGGTCAAATCCACCGGTGAGACGGACAGCATTCTGCCACAGCAGTATGGCTTTGCGATGCAGAAAAACAGCAGCCTGACGCCAAAAGTCAACCAGGCCCTGCAGGCCCTGCGCGCCGATGGCACCTACGACAAGATTTACGTAAAGTGGTTTGCTAAACAGCCGAAATAACCCTGCCAGGTCGGAGCGATCCGACCTCATATTTTCTTTACGGGTAGAAGCATGAATTTTGACAGTCGCTATATTTGGGATGCATTGCCGCTGCTGATGCAAGGTTTGCAGCTGACGCTGATTATTTCGTTATCAGGCTTGTTAGGTGGATTAATCATTGGCTTGCTGGCCGGGACCTGCCGCGCATTAGGCGGAACAATATCCAAAACGGTATCGCTGGTGTTTGTGGAAGTCATCCGCGGGACGCCAATTATGGTGCAGGTGATGTTTATCTACTTCGCCCTGCCGATGGTGTTGCCAGTGCGTATTGACCCGGTTCCCGCCGCCATTATCACCATTGTGATTAACTCCGGGGCTTATATAGCGGAGATCACCCGGGGGGCGATTCTGTCGATTAATAAAGGATTTAAAGAAGCCAGCCTGGCGATGGGATTATCGCCGCGCAGCACCCTGTGGCATGTCATAATGCCGCTGGCTTTTCGGCGGATGATCCCGGCATTAGGCAATCAGTGGATTATCAGTATTAAAGATACCTCGCTGTTTATTGTCATTGGCGTGGCAGAATTAACCCGTCAGGGACAAGAGATTATTGCCGGCAATTTTCGGGCGCTGGAGGTGTGGACGGCGGTGGCGATGATTTATCTGTTTTTGACATTGTGCCTGAGCTTCCTGCTGAAACAACTTGAGAAAAGGATCCATATTTTATGAGCATGGTTGAATTTAGCGCGGTAGCGAAAAACTTCGGCGCCACTCAGGTGCTGCACGATATCAATTTAAAGATTGAAGCGGGCGAGGTGGTGGTGATCATCGGTCCTTCCGGTTCGGGAAAATCGACCCTGCTGCGCTGCATTAACAAGCTGGAGGCGATCTCTTCGGGAACGCTGCTGGTGGCGGGCATGCACATTACGGATCCGCACGCGAATGAGTGTGATATTCGCCGCGAAGCCGGTATGGTGTTTCAACAGTTTCATTTATTCCCGCATCTGACCGCCCTGGAGAATGTTATGTTCGGTCCGCTTCGCGTGCGCAAGCAGAGTAAGGCCGCGGCGCGGGAGCAGGCGCTGGCGTTGCTGGACCTCGTGGGGCTGCGTGAACGCGCCAACCACTATCCGGCAGAGCTCTCGGGCGGTCAGCAGCAGCGCGTGGCGATAGCGCGCGCCCTGGCGGTGAAACCCAAAATGATGTTATTTGATGAGCCAACATCCGCCCTCGATCCCGAACTGCGGCATGAGGTGTTAAAGGTCATGCGATCCCTGGCCGAAGAGGGCATGACGATGGTGATTGTGACCCATGAGATTGGCTTTGCCAGAGAGGTGGCTTCCCGGTTGATCTTTATTGATGGCGGCACCATTGCCGAAGATGGTTCACCTGAGGCGCTGCTCACGGCCAGCAGCAATCCGCGTCTGCAAGAGTTTTTGCAACACGTATCCTGAACATAAGTGAATGATGACAATATGAAAACAATCGCAATCCGTGGTTCCGCCTATGCGGTCGGTCAGCAGCTTGGCGCGTTTGGTCGTGAGGCCTGGCATACTAAAATCAGGCAAACGGCGCTGTGGCAAACCGTAACCGCCCTGAAAACGGCGGAACAGACCCAGCGCATGCGCGCAGCCGTGCAGGCGCAGTTCCCGCTGATTTGGCAGGAGCTGGAGGGCATGGCGGAGGGGCTGCAGGCGCCGGTGGATGAGGTGTTCGCCTGGAACTGTCGCGGCGATCTGGTACGTTCGACGTCAGATGGCTGCACCACCCTGGCGGGGAAAAGCCCGGAGGGCGCGTTGATCATTGCGCACAATGAAGACGGCTTCCCGCAGCTGCGTGAAGAGTGCGCCATCGTCAGCGTAACCCCGGAGGTGGGCCTCGCCTTCACCAGCTTTGCCTATCCCGGCTCCCTGTGCGGGCACACCTTCGCGGTGAATGAGAAGGGGATAGTCAATACGGTCAACAATATTCGCACCGTGCATCGTCCGGACGGCATGCCGCGCCAGATTGTGGCCCGCGCATCGCTGAACGCCGCCACCTTAGAGGAAGCCGTCACTTTGCTGAGCGCCACGCCGCGCGCGGGCGCGTTTCACCACACCCTGGGCCAGATGGGCGATAGCCGTCTGTTTAGCGTGGAAGCCACCGGCTCCGGCAGCTCGGTGCTCGAGTTGTCCGCCACCGGCGGGCATGCCAACCATCTGATCCATCCCCAGCTTGCGGCCATTGAACAGATCGTGACCGGGAGCTCCGGTTCGCGCCAGCGGCGCCTGGACGCGTGGCTGGCGACGAACCCGCCGCTGGATGGCGTGACAGCGAAAGCGATGCTCTCCGACCAGCAGGATCCGCTGTTACCGATTTACCGGCTGTCTCCCGACGATCCGGATGAGGAAAATACGCTGGCGACGGCCATTTTTACCTTGAGCGCGACCCGCGTCGTGTGGCAGGTCTTCACTCTGGACCGTGAAAACGCGGTTTTACAGGGCAGCGTTTAGCGGGCCGAGGGCGCTTTCAGCAGGGCGATCAGCAGCGTACTGCCCACCATGATCCCCGCCGCCAGCCACACCATTCCCGACAGGCCAGCTGAGGCGATCAGCTGGCCGCCGACAAGCGCCCCGGTGCCGATGGCGGCATTAAAAATGGCCACGTAAATGGCTGACGCCGGCTGGGCGACCGCGCCCGCGCTGCGCAGCAGCCAGGTCTGTAAGCCGACGAACACAATCGCGATGCCGGCGCCCCACAGGGCTAACAGTAGCCCGCTAAAACAGAACGGCAGTGGCGCAAGACGGGCGGCGCCAAGGATCGCCAGCGCGCCACCGCTCAGCAGCAGCGCAGCGAAAATCAGCCCCTTCAGATGACGATCGATAAGCTTACCCGCGATAACGTTACCCAGCAGCCCGGAAACCCCTGACAGCAGCAGCAGGCCGGAGAGGGCGGTCGCCGGGACTCCCTGCAGATTTATCAGCAGCGGTTCAATGTAGGTGAAGGCGGCAAAGTGAGCGGTAATGATGCAGGCCGTGGCGCCATACAGGCCACCGAGCAGCGGATTGCGGAAAATATCGCGATAAACACGCAGCCTGACGGAGGCAGGGGCGGCCAGCGGGGGCAGCGTCGAGCACAGCGCCGCAGCGGCGGCCAGTGACAGCAAGGCCATCGCCATAAACGCGTGTCGCCAGCCCGCCAGGGTGGCGATAAAGCTCGCCAGCGGTACCCCCACTACGCTTGCCGCCGACACGCCGCCAAAAATGATCGCCGTGGCCAGCCCCAGCCGGTGCGGCGGCACCAGCTGCGCGGCGACGATGCCAATTAAGGCCCAGAAGGCGCCATGCGCCAGGGCGCCAATCATGCGGGCGCTCATCAGGGCGAACATCGAATGAGACCGGGTTGCGGCGAGGCAGGAAAGCGCCAGGATCAGCATCAGCCCGACCAGCAGCGCCTTGCGGGAAATACGCGCCGGCATCGCGCCGGAAAGCAGAGCCGCCAGGGCGCCCACCCAGCCATAGGCGGTGACGGCGAGGCCCATGCCGGATTCCGTCTGGTGAAAATCCGCCGCCAGGGCGCTGAGCATGCCCACCGGCGCCAGTTCGCTGGTGACGATCGAAAAGGCGCAGATCCCGAGCGCAACGACGGCTATCCAGACGCGCGCCGGCGCCGGGTGGAGGGGTAAAGCAATCTCTTTCATATCAGGCGTATCCTTAGGAAAGGAGCGTTCCGCGCGGTGCGCGGACGTTCCGGTGAGGAGCGAGCAGGCGACCGGATGGCCTGGTTGTCTCCGCGAGTGGCGTGCAGTATCATCCCTGCGAAACTGATAAAAAAGAGCGGAAAACGGAGAGTCGTTTTCCATAGATGGAAAATAGATGACCGCAGAATTTAACTGGGATGATGCGCGCATATTCCTCGCCATCGCCCGGGCGGGAACGCTGAGCGGCGCCGCCGACAAGATGAACATGGGGATTGCCACGGTCTCCCGCCGGCTGGATCGGCTGGAGCAGGCGTTGAACGTTCCGCTCTTCAGCCGCCATCAGAGCGGCTATCGCCTGACCGACGATGGCGAAGCCCTGCTCGCGCGGGCTGAGGCGCTGGAATACGCAGGCCTGGCGTTCGGCGAAGCGGCGCAACTGCAGGGGCATGTCGCCGGGGTTGTCCGCCTGGCCACCGCGGACAACCTGGCCACGCATTTTATTCTGCCCTCCCTGAAAGGGCTCCTGGACCAATATCCCGAGCTGCGGGTGGAGGTGCTGAGCGGCGTGCAGCCGGTGAACCTGCACCGTCGGGATGCCGATCTGGCGATCCGTATGGTCAAGCCTGAGGCCGGGCATCTGACGTTAAAGCGTCTGGGGACGGTGGGGTTTGGCGTCTATGGCGCCGCCGGCTATCTGGCCGGGGCGGACGGCCTGTCGCTGAGCGAGGCGGACTTTGTGGGGTGGCCGGAAACTCACCAGCACCTGCCGGCCGCCCAATGGATCACGCGCACCCTGCGCGGCCGGCCGTGTAAAGTCGAAGCCAATACGCTCGTGGCCCAGGTTTCCGCGGTATCCGCGGGCCTCGGACTGGGCGTCCTGCCGCACTTTATGGCGCGGGCCAGCGGCCTGCAGTGCCTGCAGCCGGAGATCGGCGCGGATCAGACCCTCTGGCTGGTGATGCATTCCGACCTGGCCGGGTCAAGACGCGTGCGGGTTCTCGCCGACCATCTCATCGCTCTCTTTGCGGATCATCAAGAGCGGCTGGCGATGCCCTGAAGGGACGCGGCTTGGGCGTGTATCGATAAGCTCCCCCCGGGCTGACGAGCCACGATTTTTTCCGCGCCCGCTAACAGTCATACTCACCGCGCAATATTCGGCCCAATGCTGCGCCGCAGTCGAAAATACTGCAGAGTGAGGGGATACCCTCGTCCGGCAAAATAATTTTGCGTTGTTGCCAGCGCCGCCTTGTTGCGCTCCCCCAAAAATGCCTGTCGATGTTAGGGTGAGAGGTTGATTACCACAGGAGAACGCAAATGATTGTCAGGACCTGGCACGGCTGTGTGCCATTGCAACATGCCGAGGGGTTTGCAAAGCACCTTGAGCTGACCGGCGTGGAACACGCCCGGGGTATCCCCGGCAACAGGGGCGCGCTGGTGCGCCGGGAAAACCAGGGCGAATGGGCGCATTTCTTTCTCGCCACCTACTGGCAGGATCTCGCGGCGGTCAAAGCCTTCGCAGGCGAAGACTATCACGTCGCGGTCACCTATCCGGACGACGAAGTATTCGAACTGCTCTCCGACCCCTACGTGTTTCAGCATGAGGTTGAGGCCGTGTCGCCGCTGTAGGCTGCGTGTCGGGCAGGCGGAAGTTAGGCCAACCACAGACGGTTGCTGGCCGCGTGAGATCGACCTCTACCTTGCATGGGCAGCCAGCCACCGTTGGGTGAGCGTGGAATGACAGGAACACTTAGCGTTTGAGTGCGGCAGCAATGGCGGCTTCCATTTTCTCCGGCGTCGTGAACGGCGCAAAACGCGTGAGGGGAGTGCCGTCGCGACCGATGAGGAACTTGGTGAAATTCCACTTGATCCGTCCGCCGAGCACGCCGGGCAACGCTTGTTTCAAATAACGAAACAGCGGATGCGCGGCGGGGCCGTTGACGTCCACTTTCTCAAACATCGGGAAGCTCACGCCGTAGTTAACGTGACAGGTCTGCTCGATTTCATCCGCACCGCCGGGTTCCTGCTTGCCAAACTGGTTGCAGGGGAACCCAAGCACAACCAGCCCCTGAGCCGCGTACTTTTTGTAGAGCGCTTCAAGGCCAGCATATTGCGGCGTGAAGCCACAATGGCTGGCCGTATTCACCACCAGAACCACCTTGCCAGCATAGTCAGCCATGGAGAGGGGCTGTCCGCGCAGGCGGGTAGCCGTCAATTGATAAAAAGGGGTCATAGCAGGCTCCTGAGAGTAGAAATAGTTCAACGCTGACGATCGCGCGAATGTTTGAAGCAGATTAGGCAGTTATGATACACAGGGTTAGGGATTTGTACCTGGAGTGTTAAAAAAACGCCAGATGTCATAGAAAAAATCGCGAACAGGAACGGCTGAAAATGGTGAAATATATCTTATCGCTGGTCGTAGTGGCGATACTCGCAGGCTGTACCAGCGCGCCAAACTTGCCGCCTCGGGATACCATTGTGGCGATGAAACCCACAGAGTCCGGTATTGTCGCCAGCTCAGCGAAATACAGTTACCGCTTTGTCCGTGACGGTGTGCCTGAGGAATATCAGCGTTATAAGACCTTTTATGAGCGCTTTCACCAACAGGCTTCCGGCGTGCGGGTTAACTTTGTCGTGGAACAACATGAGGTGACGGCGGAATATCTGGTGGTGATGGATCAGCGCAAACTGGATGCCGGGCAGCATAGCGAGCTGGTAAATCAGTATCATGCGGTGCAGATTGATAACGATCGCCTCGGGGTGTTGTTTAAAGCGACAGGGTTTTGGACGGCATCGGACGCGTCAGATCTGGCCGCCGCCTACCAGTTAGCGCACCCCGTTGTGGTATCAATCAATGATAAGACCAAAACGATTAGCTCGCTTGGCGCCGTCGCCATGGCCCCGTTGTTTCCGTTTTACATGATGTATGGCTGTGCCATCGGGCCTTGTGTCTGAGGAAAATAGCCAGCAAGTCACTCGACTCACTGGCTGAGTATTTCACTACGCTTCACTTTTAGACGATTGTTTGTGAAACAGTTCGCGGAATACCGGGTAGATATCCTCCTGGTCGCGGATATGCTGCATGGCGAAATTATCAAAGGTCGCCTGCAGGTGTTCATACTCGCGCCACAGGGTCTGATGCGCCCGGCGGGTAATTTCGATATAGCTGTAATAACGCACCACCGGCAGAATTTTCTTCGCCAGCAGTTCGTGGCACAGTGGGGAGTCGTCGGCCCAGTTGTCGCCATCCGACGCCTGGGCGGCGTAGATGTTCCACTGCGCCGGGTCATAACGCGCCTGCACCACTTCATCCATCAGCTTCAGGGCGCTGGAGACGATGGTGCCGCCGGTCTCCTGAGAGTAGAAGAACTCGTGTTCATCCACCTCTTTCGCCTGAGTATGGTGGCGGATGTAGACCACATCGACGTTTTTATAGGTCCGGCTGAGGAACAAATACAGCAGGATATAAAAGCGCTTGGCCATGTCTTTGGTGGCCTGGTCCATCGAGCCTGAGACGTCCATCAGGCAGAACATTACCGCCTGGCTGGAGGGCTCCGGCCGTTTTTCGTAATTTTTGTAGCGTAAGTCAAAGGTGTCGATAAACGGCACCCGTTCAATTTTAGCCCGAAGTTCGGCAATCTCTTTGCGCAGGCGCTCCTCCTCCAGCAGCTGCACCGGTTCGCTGCGGCTGATGGTCTCCAGATCCTCCTCCAGGGCGCGCAGTTCACGGCGCTTGCCGGCGGTCATCGCCGTCCGGCGGGCCAACGAGTTCTGCAGCGAACGCACCACGCTGATGTTGGCCGGCACCCCGTTAGAGGTAAAGCCCGCGCGATGGGTTTTAAACTCGTTCAGCTGCCGGTGCTGATTTTTCTTCAGGTTCGGCAGGGCGAGATCTTCGAACAGCAGATCCAGGTACTCATCTTTCGAAATCTGGAAGACAAACTCATCCTTCCCTTCGCCATCGGCGCTGGCTTGCCCCTGACCGCCGCCCCCGCCGCCGCCGCCCCCTTGCGGGCGTTCGATGCGGTCGTTTTGCACGAAATGGTCGTTGCCAGGGTGGACGCGGTTGCGCAGCCCGCCGCGACCCTGATGAAACATCGGCTCGTTGATATCGTCCGTCGGGATCGAGACGGATTCTCCGCTCTCAATATCGGTCACCGAGCGCTTGTTGATGGCCTCGGAGATCGACTGTTTAATCTGCGCCTTATAACGGCGCAAAAAGCGCTGACGATTGACGGCGCTTTTGTTTTTCCCGTTCAGGCGTCGGTCTATGAACCAGGTCATATGCCCTCCTGTACTGCATTAGCCAACTTTACTTATCATCATTCAGCTGCAGTTGGCCCGGCGGCGCACCGCCGGGCTGGACGCATCAGGACGATTTACGAACCCGCAGGTACCACTCGCACAGCAGGCGAACCTGTTTGCGGGTGTAGCCTTTCTCCATCATGCGGTCGACAAAGTCGTCGTGTTTTTTCTGCTCATCGGTTGAGGTTTTGGCGTTAAACGAAATGACCGGCAACAGCTCTTCGGTATTGGAGAACATTTTCTTCTCAATAACCGTGCGCAGTTTCTCATAGCTGGTCCAGTTCGGATTACGTCCGCTGTTGTTGGCTCTGGCGCGCAGCACAAAGTTGACGATTTCATTACGGAAGTCTTTCGGGTTGCTGATCCCGGCCGGCTTCTCAATTTTCTCCAGCTCGGCATTCAACGATTCACGGTCAAACAGCTGCCCGGTGTCCGGATCGCGATATTCCTGATCCTGGATCCAGAAGTCAGCGTAGGTGACATAGCGATCGAAAATGTTCTGCCCGTACTCGGAGTAGGATTCCAGATAAGCGGTCTGGATCTCTTTGCCGATAAACTCGGCGTATTTCGGGATCAGATAGCCTTTGAGGAACTCCAGATAGCGCTCGGCCTGCTCCTGCGGGAACTGTTCGCGCTCAATCTGCTGCTCCAGCACATAGAACAGATGCACCGGGTTGGCCGCCACTTCAACATGGTCGAAGTTAAACACCCTTGAGAGGATCTTAAAGGCAAAGCGGGTGGAGAGCCCGTTCATCCCTTCATCCACCCCGGCGTAGTCGCGATACTCTTGATAGGATTTCGCTTTCGGGTCGGTATCCTTCAGGCTCTCGCCGTCATAGACCCGCATTTTCGAGTAGATGCTCGAGTTTTCCGGCTCTTTCAGGCGCGACAGAATCGAGAAGCGCGCCAGCGTTTCCAGCGTGCCCGGGGCGCATGGCGCATGCGTCAGTTCGCTGCTGTTGAGCAGTTTTTCATAGATACGGATCTCTTCGGAGATCCGCAGGCAATAAGGCACTTTGACGATATAGACGCGGTCGAGGAAGGCCTCATTGTTTTTGTTATTACGGAAGGTCACCCATTCCGATTCGTTGGAGTGGGCAAGGATGATCCCGTTAAACGGCAGGGCGGAGATCCCTTCGGTCCCGTTATAGTTACCCTCCTGGGTCGCGGTCAGCAGCGGATGCAGCACCTTGATCGGCGCTTTAAACATCTCGACGAACTCCATGATCCCCTGGTTGGCGCGGCACAGCGCACCGGAGTAGCCGTAGGCGTCCGGGTCGTTCTGCGCATAGTGTTCCAGCTTACGGATATCCACTTTACCCACCAGCGCTGAAATATCCTGGTTGTTCTCATCGCCCGGTTCGGTTTTGGCGATGGCGACCTGCTCGAGAATCGATGGCCAGACTTTGACCACGCGGAATTTCGTGATATCGCCGCCAAACTCATGCAGGCGTTTGGCCGCCCACGGCGACATAATGGTGCCGAGATAGCGGGTAGGGACGCCATACTCTTTCTGAAGGATCTGCGCATCCTCCTGCGGATTGAACAGGCACAGCGGGTGATCGTTAACCGGGCTGCGCTCGCCGTTGGCGCTCAGCACATAGATAGGCACGCGCTGCATCAGGGCTTTCAGCCGTTCAGCCAGCGATGATTTACCACCGCCCACCGGTCCCAGCAAATAGAGGATCTGTTTCTTCTCTTCCAGCCCCTGGGCGGCATGCTTGAGGTAGGAAACGATCTGCTCAATGGCGTCTTCCATACCGTAAAACTCTTCAAACGCCGGATAGCGTGCGATGACCCGGTTTGAAAAGAGACGGGATAGCCGCGGCTCGAGAGCCGTATCAACCATGACGGGTTCACCAATGGCCATCAACAGACGTTCTGCCGCATTGGCATAGGCACTGCGATCTTGCCGGCAGATGGTAAGAAACTCCTGCAGTGTGAACTCTTCGTCCTTGGCAGCTTCATAGCGCTGGCGATAGTGATCGAATATATTCATGGCATGCCGTCCTTTCGTTTTTTAGCACAGGTTGAGAGCCGTTCATATGAATAGTGGGGGCCCCCGGAAGACATAAGCTGAACATCGCTCTCCTGGTATCCAGCAACCCTTATGCCAGGTTGCGGGTGGGGTAGCGTGAATGTGCCCTGCAATTACACCTTCTAAATTTAAGCGTAGATGCATTTAGAAATCTTGCATGCCGCAGAAAATCAATTTCAATGACATATCAATAACTCATCCTGAAAAAGACGCTTTTTGATTCGCCGGGACGTGAAGCTGTCATCGGGCTGTCACCAGATGGTAAGAGAAGGGTGGGAAAGTGAACGATTTGTGTCATATCGGGTAAAGAATTTGAGGCATGAGACCTACGACGGTAAACTGCACGGGCTGATTATTTGACAACGGGAATATGGATTGTGACTAAAATCAAACTTCTGGCACTCGGCGTGCTGATTGCGACCTCCGCCAGCGCGGCGCATGCCGATGGGAAGTTCACGCTTGGGGCTGGCGTCGGCATCGTTGAGCATCCGTACAAGCAGTATGATGCGGATGTTTATCCGGTGCCGGTCATTAGTTATGAGAGCGATAACTTCTGGTTCCACGGTCTGGGCGGGGGTTACTACCTGTGGAATGACACCAACGATAAGCTGTCGATAACGGCCTACTGGTCGCCGATGTACTTCAAGCCGGGCGACAGCGATAGCGAACAAATGCGTCGCCTGGATAAACGTAAATCGACCGTGATGGCCGGTCTTTCTTATGTCCACAATACGCCCTATGGCTTCCTGCGCACGACGATTGCCGGCGATACGCTGGATAATAGCAACGGTATCAACTGGGATCTCGCCTGGCTGTACCGCTACACCAACGGGAACCTGACGCTGACGCCGGGCATTGGCGTCGAGTGGAACAGCGACAATCAGAACGAATACTACTATGGCGTCTCGCAGCATGAGTCCCGTCGCAGCGGGATGCGCAGCTACGATCCGGACAGCAGCTGGAACCCGTATCTGGAGCTGGCGGCCAACTATCGCTTCCTCGGCGACTGGAGCGTATACGGTATTGCGCGCTACACGCGTCTGTCGGATGAAATTACCGATAGCCCGATGGTGGACAAATCCTGGAGCGGTCTGATCTCAACCGGGATCACCTACACCTTCTGATTGTGCATTATTACAGTGCGCTTTATGCATCAAAACAGGGCTTCGCGCCCTGTTTTGCTTTAGGGTGGTGCAGGGCGCGAAGAAGGAGACGATGGTGAAAAAAACAGTATGCTTTGGCGAGCAGGCGGCAGTTCCGGCCATCGGGCTGGGAACCTGGTATATGGGCGAGAACGCGGCGCAGCGTCAGCAGGAGGTGGCTGCACTGCGCGCGGGCATCGACCATGGCCTGACGGTAATCGATACCGCGGAGATGTATGCCGACGGCGGGGCGGAGGAGGTAGTGGGCCAGGCGATCCGCGGCCTGCGCGACCGGGTGACGCTGGTCTCTAAAGTCTATCCCTGGCACGCCGGCGGAGCGGCGATGCGCCGCGCCTGTGAAAACAGTCTGCGCCGGCTGCAGACCGACTATCTGGATATGTATCTCCTGCACTGGCGGGGCGATATCCCCCTGCAGGAGACGGTCGAGGCGATGGAAAGGCTGGTGGCCGAGGGCAAAATCCGCCGTTGGGGCGTCTCCAATCTGGACACCGACGATATGCAGGCGCTGTGGCGCACGGCGGGCGGCGAACGCTGCGCCACCAACCAGGTGCTCTATCATCTCGCGTCGCGGGGCATTGAATACGATCTCCTGCCCTGGTGCCAGCAGCACACCCTGCCGGTGATGGCCTATTGCCCGCTGGCGCAGGCGGGGCGCTTACGCGATGGACTTTTTCAGCATACCGATATCATCAATATGGCTAACGCGCGGGGCGTGACGGTGGCGCAGCTGCTGCTGGCCTGGGTGATTCGTCATCCGGGAATGCTGGCGATCCCGAAAGCGGCGACTATCGAGCATGTGGTGCAGAATGCCGTCGCGCTTGATATCGTTCTCAGCCCGCAAGAGCTTGCGCAGCTGGACCGCCTCTATCCGCCGCCGCCGCGGAAAACCCGGTTGGAAATGGTTTAACCCACAGCGCATCCAGGTGGAGAAGAGAAAAAGCCCCGTGATAAACGGGGCTTTTTGCGGTTAGCGTTTTTTCACGCTGATGGTTTGCGCCAGGCGAGACGGGGTCTCTTCACTGGCTTTCTGCGGCTGGGTCACGCAGCAGGTTTCGACGCAAACGAAGGTTTTATAGCCATCGTCCGGCATGTCGCCCATGCTGACGGACAGCGCCGGGCCCGGGTTCCAGGCCACCACGTTGTGCTGATGATGATGCACCACGTCGATCGTGCGGCTGAGCGCGTCGTCGTGGATCACGCTGCAGCCTTCGGCGTCGAGATAGACGCGGTCGGTACGATCCGGGAAGGTCTGCACGCCGTTGTTCAGAACGCCTACTTCGGCGTTCTTCACTTTATCGATATAGCGCTCGCCAAGACCGCTCACTTTCACCGCCGCGATATCGCCAACGTTGAAGTAGCTGTGCAGGGCAGAGGTGGTCTCGAATTCGCCGTGGGCTTCCAGCTCGATTTCGCAGGTCTTGCCCAGCTTGAAGCGGGCATAGAGGGTGAACTCATGCGGCCACAGCTTCATGGTTTCAGCGCTGTTCTGCAGCGCAAAGGTCAACATCACGCCGCTGTCGTCTTCATCATGCCCTTCCAGGGTCCACGGCAGGTTGCGGGCAAAGCCGTGCGACGGCAGGCCCTGCTGCGCCGATGGGCCAAACCACGGCCAGCAAATCGGCACGCCGCCGCGCAGGGCGACGCCCTGTTTAAATGGGGTGTTGTTGCTCAGCCACAGGACTTCTTCTTCACCGGCGGGTTTCCAGGAGAGCAGGTGCGCCCCCTGCAGCGCCACAGAGGCTTTCACCTGCGGATGGTCGATGACAATCAGCTCCAGGTCGTCCAGCTGGCGACGGGAGATAACGGGCGAAATGGTTTCATTCACCGGGAGAGCAAAAATTTTATTTATCATTGTGCAATCCTATCTCTGCAGACAAAAAAAAGAGCGACCGAAGTCGCTCTTACAGATTACTTTTTCATCTCAACTTATTTGGAGATGTGGGCAATCAGGTCCAGAACTTTGTTGGAGTAGCCAGTTTCGTTGTCGTACCAGGAAACCAGTTTAACGAAGTTGTCGTTCAGTGCGATACCTGCTTTAGCATCGAACACGGAAGTGCAAACTTCGCCGTTGAAGTCGGTAGAAACAACGTCGTCTTCGGTGTAACCCAGAACGCCTTTCATTGCGCCTTCAGAAGCGGCTTTGATAGCTTTCTTGATTTCTTCGTAGGACGCTGCTTTTTCCAGACGAACGGTCAGGTCAACAACGGATACGTTCGGAGTCGGAACGCGGAACGCCATACCGGTCAGTTTGCCGTTCAGTTCTGGCAGTACTTTACCTACTGCTTTAGCAGCGCCGGTAGAGGACGGGATGATGTTCTGAGCTGCGCCGCGGCCGCCGCGCCAGTCTTTGTGAGACGGGCCATCAACGGTTTTCTGAGTAGCGGTGGTTGCGTGGACGGTGGTCATCAGGCCTTCAACGATACCGAAGTTGTCGTTGATGACTTTAGCCAGCGGTGCCAGGCAGTTGGTGGTGCAGGATGCGTTGGAAACGATGTCCTGGCCAGCGTAAGTGTCGAAGTTAGCGCCACGAACGAACATCGGGGTGTTGTCTTTGGACGGGCCAGTCAGAACGACTTTTTTCGCGCCAGCGGTGATGTGTTTACGAGCGGTTTCGTCGGTCAGGAAGATACCGGTTGCTTCAGCAACAACGTCAACACCAACTTCGTCCCACTTCAGGTTAGCCGGGTCACGTTCAGCGGTAACACGGATTTTTTTACCGTTAACGACCAGATGACCGTCTTTCACTTCAACGGTGCCGTCGAAACGACCGTGAGTGGAGTCATACTTCAGCATGTAAGCCATGTACTCTGCGTCTAACAGGTCGTTGATTGCAACGATCTCGATGTCAGAACGTTTCTGAGCAGCACGGAAAACAATGCGACCGATACGGCCAAAACCGTTGATACCTACTTTGATAGTCATATATTCCACCAGCTATTTGTTAGTGAATAAAAGGTTGCCTGTAAAATTACAAAAACCTTACGCAGCGTCAAGCGGAATCGTGTCAATCATTGCGACAAATCAATCCTGAGCACACCTTGCGCGATTGATTTGCCTCACTCTCCCTTTGAGCCCAATTCCATATGGGGGCTGCGCGCGGAATTTTAAAGGGCATTTAAGATAAAAACGTGATTTAAGTCACAATTATCTGGCTGCCTGTGGGCACCGGATAAGTTTAGAACAAAAGTGTACGCTTCATTGTTAATGTTTTGTTAGAATTGGGGCGAAAGTTGTCCATTGCAAAGCGAGATGTAAGCCCATGGCAAATAAACCCTCCCCGGAAGAGCTGAAAAACGGCTTGAGCGAAATGCAGTTTTACGTGACCCAACATCATGGCACCGAACCGCCTTTCACCGGACGGCTGCTGCACAACAAGAAAAATGGCGTGTATCACTGCCTGGTGTGCGATGCGCCGCTGTTCAACTCCCAGACCAAATACGACTCCGGCTGCGGCTGGCCGAGCTTCTACGAGCCGGTAAGCGAAGAGGCCATTCGCTATCTGGACGACAGCTCCCACGGCATGCAGCGCATTGAGATCCGCTGCGGAAATTGTGATGCCCATCTCGGTCACGTGTTTCCGGATGGCCCGCAGCCGACCGGCGAGCGCTATTGTGTCAATTCGGCGTCGCTCAGCTTCACCGATGAGCAGAACGGCGAGCAGATCAAGGGTTGAAGAAACGATTCAGCAAATTATTCCAGGTGGAGGTGAGCGGAAGATGGATATTGAGCAAATTATCGACAGCATGACCCCGGAAGTGTATCAGCGTCTGGCGACGGCGGTAGAGCTGGGAAAATGGCCGGATGGCGTGGCGCTGACGCCGGAGCAGAAGGAAAATAGCCTGCAGCTGGTGATGCTGTGGCAGGCCCGGTATAACACCGACGCCCAGCATATGACCATCGACACCCGCGGGCAGATGGTGATGAAGAGCAAACAGCAGCTGAAGGAAGATTTCGGCATCGTGCCGAAGCCGATCGCCACCGTGAAGTTGCAATAAACCGCCGGCCGGCGGGGAGACGTTCCGGCGTCGGGTGATCCGGCGCCGGACCAGGGTAGCGTCAATGACCGCGCCCGGCGGTCAGTCGCTTCGCTTACTTTTTATTCATCATCGCTTTCAGGTCGGCAAACGGGTTGTAGGTGGCCTCGCCGACGCTCTTTTGCGCATCTTCGCCCGCTACCACCGTGGAGCCATACTGATCGGCTTCGGTGTACTTGGAATGTTCGTGATCGTGACAGTAAAGGCACAACATCTCCCAGTTGCTGCCATCTTCCGGGTTATTGGAGTGGTCGTGATCGATATGGTGCACCGTCAGCTCGCGCAGATTGGAGTAGACAAACTCCCGTGAGCAGCGTCCGCATACCCAGGGAAAGAGCTTGAGCGCCTTTTCGCGGTAACCCACTTCCAGACGTGCGTAATTTTTGGGGATATAGGCCATGGCCCCCTGCCTCCTGTCAAACGGTTAAGCTGCGCCAGCCCCTGGCGCAGCGGATAACAGGCATCATAACCTATCCCGGGCAGCGCGATATACCTGCATTGCCGGCGATGCTGCCTGCGTCACGCCGCCCGGCGGCGGCGATGCGGCGGAACAGCCGCGATTAGTGTTTGATCCCCAGCGATTCCGCCAGCTGGCGGGCCAGCTGGTTCTGGTCATCGGCGCCATACTCCCAGAACATCGCTCCGGCGAGGCCTTTCGCCTTGATGTAGTCCGCTTTAATGGCCACCGAGCGCGGGTTCTCGTAGGAGAGGGCGAACAGCGGCTTGCCCTCCGCGGACTGCACCGACAGCCACGGGACTTTCGCCTCATCGTCCCAGTGCTCGGTAAAGCGTTTCTGCGGATCGTTGAGCAATTTGCCCACGATATCATTGTATTTCACGTAGGTGTCTTTGCTCAGGTCATAGCCCAGCGAGGCAAACAGCGCGATCTGCTGTGGACCAAAATAGGGCTGGGTGACCGGGTTCTTTTGCGCATCCGCTTTACTCCAGTCAATCCCCGGCTCGACCGCCCGTTTCGGCACCCGGCCATAAAAACCAATTCCGAGGTTCATCTGGCTGGGTTTAAGCCCGGCGGCCAGGTAATTGTTGACCACAAAATCGGCGCTGTATTTATCCGCCGCGGCGACCGTCGGCCAGTGGCTGGAGTCATACAGGTTCGAGTTGAAGTACTGCGTGCCGTAGGCCATGTCGTAGGTCATCAGGTTGATGTAGTCGAGCGATGACGCAATCGCTTTAACGTCCACCCAGCTTTTCGGGCTTTCGGCGTTGGCGCCCACGGCGATAGTGACCAGTTTCCTGGTACCAAACGCTGCGCGCAGCTCTTTTAACAGCGCGGTAAAGTTATCGCGATCGGCCGGTTGACTGGCAACCAGCCCCCAGGCGCCGTTGACCGGAAACTCCCAGTCGAGGTCAATCCCATCCAGACCATATTTTTCAACAATTTCCTGCGCAGACTGAATAAACACCTTCCGGGTTTCTTTGCTTGCCGCCGCGCCGGAGAAACCGCGCGCTCCCCAGCCGCCGACCGACAGCAGGACTTTGAGGTCCGGGTTCTGTTTACGCAGGGCCGGGAGCTTTTGCAGATCCGCCTGCACCTTCGGCGACAGCCAGATCTCGTGCAGATGAGCAGGATCATTCAGGGCTGCGTTGGTCTCGTCTTTTTCATCGTTATAGATAAGGCCAAACGAGTAGTTGAGATGGGTGATCTGCCGGACGTCCAGCTTGTCGATATCCCCGCCCGGCCCGGCAGTGACGTCGCCGCCGCCGTTGAAATAGCCGACGGACATCAGCGGTTGGGCAGAGAGCGCGGAAGCGCAAAGCAGGGGCAAGGCTGCCAGCAAGGGCAAACGTTTCATAGTGGTTCCTCTTTGACTTAAAAAAATAACCGCGCCACGGAAATGGCGTGGCGAAAAAACAGCCTTGCCAGACTACCAGCAATAACCTGTTGAAACTGCGAGAGAGTTCAATTTATGGACGATAGCGAGGCGGCAGAAGAAGCCCCGGCGCGGGCGCGCCGGGGAAGGGATCAGGCGTGGGTTTCCCGCCAGTCATCGAGGGTATAGAGCGTGGCGCCTGCGGCGGCCATCTCCATAAACGCCTGGCTGCTGTCCTGCGGCTGAAGATTCACCCCGCGGCAGCCATCGGTGATGACGTTGACCGCGTAGCCCAGCGCCAGGGCATCCAGCACGGTGAACTTAACGCAGTAATCGGTGGCGAGGCCGAGCACGGTCAGCTCCACGATCCCCTGACCACGCAGCCAGCCGTCCAGTTCAGTTTTCTGCCGGTGACCGTTGTCAAAAAAAGCGCTGTAGCTGTCAATGACCCGGTTTTGCCCTTTGTGGAACAGGGCGGCGATGGCCTGCTGCTTGAGCAGGGGATGCAGCGCCGCGCCTTCGCTGTGCTGAACGCAGTGATCCGGCCAGAAAGTTTGCGCCAGGCCATCCAGGTCGCCCACGGTGTAGGGCTCCACCTGATGCTGGCTGGCGAAGCTGCCGTGATCCGCCGGGTGCCAGTCCTGGCTGGCGACGATGGGCTCGCCGCGCGCCAGGCTCCAGTCGATAAGCGCATTGGCCACCTCGACGGTACTGTCGCCTTCGGGAACCGCCAGCGCGCCGCCGGCGCAGAAGTCGTTCTGCAAATCAACCAGTAACAGCGCTCGATGCGCCATACGTCCTCCTTAAGCTTCGTCAGGGGTCAGTTCGCCACGCAGATTCTGCTGCATCGCCGCGCGAATGGCGTCAACGTCCAGCTGCTGGCTCAGCAGATAGTGTAGCTTGGTCAGCGTCGCTTCCACCGTCATATCGAAACCACTGATGACTCCCGCCTGGGCGAGGGCATTGCCGGTGGCATAGCCGCCCATGTTCACTTTCCCGGACATGCACTGCGTCAAGTTGACCACCACAATGCCGCGCTGGCTGGCTTCCGCCAGCACCTGAATAAACTCGCCATTCTGCGGCGCATTGCCGACGCCGTAGGAGCGGAGGATCAGCGCTTTCACCGGCTGGCGCAGGAAATTACGCACCACGTCGGCGGAGATGCCGGGGTAAATCGTCACCACGCCAATCGGCTGCGGGGTGATAGGGTGCACGATAAGCTCTCCGCAGCCCTGCGGCGCCGGCGGGGTACCGAGACGGCGGATATGGATCCCGGCCTCCAGCAGCGGCGCGAGGTTTGGCGAGGCGAAGGCGTCAAAGCCGTCGGCATGGGCTTTAGTGGTACGGTTGCCGCGGAACAGCCGATTGTTGAAGAACAGCGCCACTTCGTTAATCGGATAGTTGGCGGCGACGTACAGGGCATTGAGCAGGTTGATCTGGCCGTCGGAGCGCAGCTCGGCCAGCGGGATTTGTGACCCTGTCACAATCACCGGTTTGCCGAGGTTTTCCAGCATGAACGACAGCGCAGAGGCGGTAAACGCCATGGTGTCGGTACCGTGGAGGATCACAAAGCCATCATACTCCTCGTAATGGCTGCGGATATCGTCGGCGATGTGCTGCCAGTCCTCAGGGGTCATATCGGATGAATCCATCAGCGGATGGTATTCATGGATCGTGAAGTCCGGCATCTCCGGGCGATGGAACTCAGGCATCAGCGCCAGCTGTCGCTGGAGATGGCCGGAAACGGGTACATAGCCGTGTTCAGAGCGCTGCATACCGATGGTCCCACCGGTGTAGGCAACGTAAATCGATTTTTTTTGCATAGCATCGCTTAGGTTGGTCGTAGACAGGCGCAGTATAAAGAGACGGAGGAAAAAATACAGTGTTGGCCGCTCGCTTTGTGGCGGCGCTGGCAGGTGCGGAAAAAAGGCTGCCCCGGGAGACGGGGCAGCCGCTGCGTATTAACGGATGTTGGCGCAGGTCAGGCAGAAGGCATAGCGGTTCTGCGGGTCGTTAAACGCCGCCAGCTTGTCGCTTTCGGCTTTCACCGTCTCGGCTGCCGCGGCCACCGGTGCAGGCAGCCAGGCCTGAATGGCGGCCGGCAGCGAGGCGCGTACCGAACCGGTCAGGCTGTCCAGCACCATCGAGAAGAAGGTGGGCTCTTCCTGATAGTAGTTGAGGTGCCAGGTTTTCAGCTTCGCCAGCTCGGCGGCCTTGGCCACCGCGTCGTCGAAGTCGCCGAGGCTGTCGACAAGACCGTTGGCTTTGGCATCTTCCCCGGTCCAGACGTGGCCTTGGGCAATCTGGTCGATTTTCTCCGGCGTGCTCTTACGCGCGTTAGCCACCAGGGTGATAAAGCGTTGATAGCCGTTCTCAATGCTCAACTGCATCAGCTGCTGCACTTCCGGCGGCAGCGCTTTGGTGCTGGAGATATCCGCCAGCGGCGACGTGGCGACGCCGTCGGTATGGACGCCAATCGACCCAAGGGTGTTTTCCACGGTGTTGATCACCCCAAAGATGCCGATGGAGCCGGTGAGGGTGCTTGGGTTCGCGACAATGTAGTCCGCCGGCGTGGAGATCCAGTAGCCGCCGGAGGCCGCCATGCCGCCCATTGAAACGACCACCGGTTTACCCGCGGCTTTGGCTGCCGCCAGCTCTTCGCGAATGATTTCCGAGGCGGTCACGCTGCCGCCCGGGCTGTTGACGCGCAGGACGATGGCCTTAATTTTCGGGTCGAGGCGCGCATCGCGAATTTGCGCAGCGGTGGTGTCGCCGCCAACGTTGCCCGGGGTCTCCTCGCCGTCCATGATGGCGCCGTTGGCGAAGATCACCGCGATGGCGGAACCCTGGTCAGACGGTGTCTTCACGTTGTAGTCGTAATAGCTGATCGCCCGGTAATTGTTATCCGCTTTGCTCCAGCCAAACTGTTTGGTCAGCGCCTTTTCCACTTCCGTGGAGGTCGCCAGCTCATCCACCAGCTTATTGTCCAGCGCATATTTCGCCGTATCGCCGCCCACCTTACGCAGGCCATCGATAATGCCCTGGGCGCCCGGGAAGAGCTGCTGGGTGGTGATCTGCCGGTTGGCGGCGATGGTGTTGAGGTAGTTCTGCCACAGTTCGCCAATCCAGCGGCTGTCCGCTTCGCGGGCGGCAGGGGACATGTCATCGCGAATGAAAGGCTCGACGGCGGATTTATAGGTGCCGACGCGGAAGACATGGGTGGAGACTTTCAGCTTATCCAGCAGCGACTTGTAGTACAGCCCGTTGGTGGCGAAGCCGTGCAGGTCCACCTCGCCCTGCGGAGAGAGCCAGATTTTGTTGGCAAAGCTCGCCAGGTAGTACTGGCCCTGGCTGTAGCTGCTGCCGACGGCATACACCGGTTTGCCGCTGTCGCGGAATTCGCGCAGCGCTTTACCGATGTACTGCATGGACGGCTGATCGCCGCCGACGAAGTTTTTCAGATCCAGCACAATACCGGTGATATTACGGTCATCCTTCGCCTGACGGATGGTCTGCACGATATCGAACAGAGAATTCTCCTGCAGACGGTCCGAGCTGGCGCCAAACAGCTGGCGGCCAATTACGCCGAGCTTGCTGCTGGCGGACGGTTTATCCACCACCACGCCGGTAATATCCAGCAGCAGCGCGCCGCGCGCGGCATGTTCGCTGGTGGTGCTGCTGAACTGGCTCCAGATGCCGATACACACCAGCACCAGCACCAGGAAGATCGCATTGAGGGCCAGTTTGCGAATAAAGTTGAGTATCCGCCACGTCCATTTAAAAAAGCTGGCAATCAGTCGCCAAAGGGTTCGCATGTATTCTCCCTAACGTTATCTAAAAATGGGCAGGCCGCAGGGGCCGCCGCGTCTGGCTATCCTAAAGAGTGAGCCGTCGGTTGTCAGCAGGAATCACCGACCGCGCTGTAACAAAATCCTTGTGCATGTTAATTTTATGAAAAATGACATCACAGGAGTTATACAGATGGATGCTCTCGACCTACTGCTTAATCGCCGCAGCGCTTCCCGCCTGGCGGAACCGGCCCCGGCCGGCGAACAGCTGGAAAACATTCTGCGCGCCGGGCTGCGCGCCCCGGATCATGGCACCCTGCAGCCGTGGCGCTTTTTCATTATCGCCGATGACGGCCGCGAACGCTTTAGTCAGCTGCTGGAAAAGGGGGCCCGGGAGGCCGGCCAGGATGAGAAGGGCATAGAGAAAGCCCGCAATGCGCCGTTTCGCGCGCCGCTGATCATTACCGTAGTGGCGCGCTGTGAAGACCACCCGAAGGTGCCGCGCTGGGAGCAGGAGATGTCCGCTGGCTGCGCGGTGATGGCGATGCAGATGGCGGCCCTGGCCCAGGGATTCAACGGCATCTGGCGCAGCGGAGCATTGACCGAGAGCCCGGTGGTGCGGGCCGGCTTCGGGTGCCGCGAGCAGGATAAAATCGTCGGCTTCCTCTATCTGGGCACGCCGCAGCTGAAAGCCTCAACCACCATTGCCCTGCCGGATACCGCGCCGTTTGTGACGCGATTCTGAGTCAGCGCGTGTTACGCCGGGTGACGGCTGCGCCTTACCCGGCCTACATTCGTACGACCTGTCGTTAATTTATTCACCATTGTTGCTGAAACTGCCGGTGCTGGCGGCCTCAAAATCGCTGAGACGTTCCCGGAAGGCCGGGGCAGCCCGCATGGATGCGGGCTGAGGGCCGTGTTTTGCATGGACGCTGCCTCGGCCCGACCCGAAGCCTGCAGGGATAAGTCGAAGGGACCACGCAGTGGCGATTTTGCTGGCCGGAGCCCGGGGGTACAGGGGGCGGCGGCGACTGGCCGCCCCCTGTGCGCTCCCTGCGCCATGATTGACATAACGCAGACGATTAGCCGGGAGCGCCATCTGCCCGGACATAACACAGGAGTGGTAGCCCTGCTAAGCGCAGCGCGAGCAGGGAAATTTACGATTGTGCCGTTATTTCGCCGGGTGGCGGCTGCGTCTTACCCGGCCTACATAACCATCCCGATATCAGACGGTTACCCCTCAATGTAGGCCCGCGCAAGCACAGCGCCGCCGGGCGATGGCAGCAGGCTCGGAGCCGCATCTATGCCGGGTGGCGGCGTGCGCGTGACCCGGCCTGCCGCCCCAAAGGTAACCCGGACAAGGCGCGTCAGGCGCCGCCTCCCGGAGTTCAACGGCGATGACGTTACTTCTGCGTTTTGGCGAATTCGTCTTTGGCTTTCTGCAACTGCTGCTGGAAGGCCGGGTTGGTGTGCAGCGTGGCGACCACCGCGGAGCCGACGATGCGCGCCGCATCGACATCGCTCTGCCAGTGATAGCCGCAGATCACCCGGCTCTCGCCGAGCTCATAGCCGCGCTTCAAAATTTCGTTCTGCCGCTGCGGGTTGATCTCCGCCAGCACCAGGGCGGTGGCCCAGCCGATGGAGGTATGCCCGGATGGGTAAGAGCCGTTTTTCGCCAGCTTGTCCTGCTCGGTGGTGTTGCAGGTGGAGACACCGTAGAAGGCAAACGGGCGAATGCGCATATACTTCTCTTTCGCGCCGCGGGTCGCCAGATCGCCGGCGTCTTCAATCATATTGGTCAACAGCTTATGGAGCTGCGGCGCGTCCTTTTCGGTGATCGGCGAGCCAAAGGCGCTGGAGAAGGCGTTAGCCACGCCGCCCGCGCTGAGGTTGGCATCCTCTGCCGCCAGCTTCCCGCGCTCGGTGTTGCGCAGCAGGCGCCCCTGCTCATACATCGCCTGATCGTTTAAGAACGCGATACTGCCCACCGCCGGCGGCGGCGGCAACAGCGCCAGGCTGTCGATGGCCTGGGCATTGGTCAGATAGTAGAGATCGGGCTTGGTGGTGACATCGTTACCGGGGGGAACCAGCGCGAAGGCGTTAACGGAGAAGAAACTGGCCAGGCAAAGGGCAAGAACACGCTTTTTCATTAGAATTTCCTTACGTCATAATCATTCCAGAGAAGACAGTCCTGGGTTGTCACATTTCTGTCATCTTTAAGTAAAAGTGAAAATGGTCGGGAAAAAATTGCCGCGTCTCGCAAAAACGGCTTTTTGTCTGCTTAATGAGCAACCATACGCGATTTCAGACTGTCGTACTTACCACCCTGACGTTTGGGCGCTAACATAGCGGGATTGCAATGACAGGAGATGTCCATGAGCGAGCAAGCCATTCGTTTAACGCAATACAGCCACGGAGCCGGTTGTGGTTGTAAAATTTCCCCGAAAGTGCTGGAAACCATCCTGCATAGCGAGCAGGCGAAGTTTGTCGACCCGAACCTGCTTGTCGGCAACGAAACCAGCGATGATGCCGCCGTTTACGATCTTGGTAATGGCACGTCAATCGTCAGCACCACCGACTTCTTTATGCCGATTGTCGATAATCCGTTCGACTTTGGCCGCATTGCCGCCACCAACGCCATCAGCGATATTTTCGCCATGGGCGGGAAACCGATTATGGCGATTGCCATTCTCGGCTGGCCGATCAACACCCTGGCGCCGGAAATTGCCCGCGACGTGGTGGAGGGCGGGCGCTTTGCCTGCCAGCAGGCCGGGATCGCGCTGGCGGGCGGCCACTCCATTGACGCTCCTGAGCCGATCTTTGGTCTGGCGGTCACCGGCGTGGTGCCCACCGAGCGCATCAAGAAAAACAGCACCGCGCAGGCGGGCTGCAAACTGTATCTCACCAAACCGCTGGGGATCGGCGTGCTGACCACCGCGGAGAAAAAATCGCTGCTCAAGCCAGAGCATCAGGGGCTGGCGACGGAGACCATGTGCCAGATGAACCTCGCCGGCGCCGCGTTTGCCGCTATCGACGGGGTGAAGGCGATGACCGACGTCACCGGCTTTGGCCTGCTCGGCCACCTCAGCGAGGTGTGCCGCGGGGCCGGCGTGCAGGCGCAACTGCGCTATGCCGATATCCCGAAACTGCCGGGGGTGGAGGAGTATATCGCCGCCGGCGCGGTGCCGGGCGGCACCGGGCGCAACTTTGCCAGCTACGGCCATTTGATGGGCGAGATGCCGACGGAGTGGCGCGATCTGCTGTGCGACCCACAAACCTCAGGCGGTCTGCTGCTGGCGGTGACCCCGGAGGCGGAGGCGGAAGTCCAGGCCGCCGCGGCGGAGTTCGGTATTAAGCTAGCCGCCATCGGCGAGCTGGTGACCGCCCGTGGCGGGCGACCGATGATCGAGATCCGTTGATTCGATGCGGTTGTTTATTGCAGAAAAACCGAGTCTCGGTCGGGCTATCGCCGATGTGTTGCCTAAACCGCACCGCAAAGGCGATGGCTATATTGAGTGCGGCAACGGGCAGGTGGTCACCTGGTGTATCGGCCATCTGCTGGAGCAGGCGCAGCCGGACGTCTATGACAGCCGCTATGCCCGCTGGAATCTCACCGACCTGCCGATTGTGCCGGAGAAATGGCAGCTGCAGCCTAAACCTTCGGTCACCAAACAGCTGAATGTGATCAAGCGCCTGCTCGGCGACGCCGAGGAGGTTATCCACGCTGGCGACCCCGACCGTGAAGGGCAACTGCTGGTGGACGAGGTCCTCGACTACCTGCAGCTGGCTCCGGAGAAGCGCCAGCAGGTGCAGCGCTGTCTGATAAACGATCTCAACCCGCAGGCGGTGGAGCGGGCGATCAACCGCCTGCGCGCCAACAGCGAGTTTGTGCCGCTTTGCGTGTCGGCGCTGGCGCGGGCGCGCGCCGACTGGCTGTACGGCATCAATATGACCCGGGCCTATACTCTGCTGGGGCGCAACGCCGGCTATCAGGGGGTGCTCTCCGTGGGGCGGGTGCAGACCCCGGTGCTCGGCCTGGTGGTGCGCCGCGATGAAGAGATTGAAAACTTCGTCGCCAAAGATTTCTTCGACGTCAAAGCGCATATCGTCACGCCGCAGGAGGAGCGCTTTGTCGCGACCTGGGTGCCGAGCGAAGCCTGCGAACCTTACCAGGATGAAGAAGGGCGCCTGCTGCATCGTCCGCTGGCCGAGCACGTGGTTAAGCGTATCGAAGGCCAGCCGGCGCTGGTGACCGGCTATAACGATAAGCGCGATTCCGAACCCGCGCCGCTGCCGTTTTCGCTGTCGGCGCTGCAGATTGAGGCGGCCAAACGTTTCGGCTTCAGCGCGCAAAACGTGCTGGATATCTGCCAGAAGCTGTATGAAACCCACAAGCTCATCACCTATCCGCGTTCGGACAGCCGCTACCTGCCGGAAGAGCATTTCGCCGGCCGCCATGCGGTGCTGAATGCGATTGCCGTCCATGCGGCGGATCTGCTGCCGCAGCCGGTGGTGGATCCGGAGATCCGCAACCGCTGCTGGGATGATAAAAAGGTCGACGCGCACCATGCGATTATCCCGACCGCCCGCAGCAGCCAGGTCAAACTCACCGATAACGAAGCGAAGGTCTACACCCTGATCGCCCGGCAGTATCTGATGCAGTTCTGCCCTGACGCGGTGTTCCGTAAATGCCAGATTGACCTTGAGATCGCCAACGGCAAATTTGTCGCTAAAGCGCGTTTTCTGGCCGAGGCGGGCTGGCGGACGCTGCTTGGTAGCAAAGAGCGCGATGAAGAGAACGACGGCACGCCGCTGCCGGTGGTGGCCAAAGGCGATGAACTGCTGTGCGAGAGGGGCGAGGTGGTGGAGCGCCAGACGCAGCCGCCGCGCCACTTTACCGACGCCACGCTGCTGTCGGCGATGACCGGGATTGCCCGCTTCGTGCAGGATAAAGATCTGAAGAAGATCCTCCGCGCCACCGACGGCCTCGGCACCGAAGCAACCCGCGCCGGGATTATCGAACTGCTGTTTAAGCGCGGTTTCCTGAGCAAAAAGGGGCGCTATATTCACTCCTCGGAGGCCGGAAGGGCGCTGATTCATTCCCTGCCGGAGATGGCCGGGCGACCGGACATGACCGCCCACTGGGAGTCGGTATTGACGCAAATCAGCGAGAAACAGTGCCGCTATCAGGACTTTATGCAGCCGCTGGTGGGGACGCTGTATCAGCTGATCGAGCAGGCGCGCAGCACGCCGGTGCGCCAGTTCCGCGGTCTGGTGGCGCCTGGCGGGGCGAAAAAATCCTTCAGTAAGGGCAAAGGCAAAGCGAAAGGCAAAAAAGCGGCAGACGATGCCGCGCCGCCGCCGCAATAACCCGCCCGGCGGCCGCGAGGATGCGCTTCCCCGCGGCCGCCGTTTCTCCCCCCGCCAGGTCAATGGTCTACACTAAACAGCCGGGAAGGGGTTGACGACCCCCTCAGAACAGGGATGCCCATTCCCCTTCCCGATGCCGTTGCTCATTTCTCTCCCAGGCGATAAGGAGGACCCGTGAAATATATCGCTATCAGCCAACCGGGCGGCCCGGAAGTATTGCAGATCCGCGAAGGTGAGATCCCCACCGTCGGGGAGCATGAGGTGCTCATCAAGGTGAAAGCGGCGGGCGTCAACCGGCCGGATATTCTGCAGCGCCAGGGGCTGTACCCTATGCCTGAGGGCGTCACCCCCGTGCCCGGCCTCGAGGTGGCGGGTGTGGTCGTGAAGGTCGGCGTGCAGGTCACAACCTTTGCCCCCGGGGATCGCGTCTGCGCGCTGACCAACGGCGGCGGGTATGCCGAATACTGCGCCGTCCCGGCAGGCCAGACGCTGCCGATCCCGGCGGGCCTCAGCTTTAGCGAAGCGGCCGCCATTCCGGAAACCTTCTTCACCGTGTGGGCGAACGTTTTCCAGCTCGGTAAGCTGCAGTCCGGCGAGAGCATTCTGATCCACGGCGGCGCCAGCGGGATTGGCACCACCGCGGTCCTGCTGTGTCACGCGCTGGGGATGAGCGTCTATGCCACCGTCGGCCAGGACGAAAAAATTGCCGCGCTGCGACCCTACGCCACGGCGATCAACTACAAAACCGAAGATTTCGCAGAGAAAATTCACCAACTGACCAACGATGAAGGGGTGGATGTCATTCTGGATATCGTGGGCGGCCCTTACTTTAACCGCAACCTGGGGCTACTGAAAAAGGATGGACGGCTGGTGATCATCGGCTTTATGGGCGGGCGAATCGCTCATGAGGTGGATATTCAGACCCTGATGCTCAAGCGGGCCACCGTCACCGGCTCCACCATGCGCGGCCGGACGGCGGCGGAGAAACAGGAGATTGCCGAGGCGCTGCGGCGCCACGTCTGGCCGCTGCTTGAGGCAGGGAAATGCAAGCCGATGATCTACGCCAGCTACCCGATGGCGGAGATTGCCGAGGCGCATGCCTGTCTGGACAGTGGTCAACATCTGGGGAAAGTGGTGATCACGATGACGTCGTGAGACGCCTCCCGGCGGGCAGCCGCCGGGAGGGCGTCAGGGGAGGTTAAATCACGCCCTGGGCCAGCATGGCATCCGCCACCTTCACGAAACCGGCGATATTGGCGCCGCGCACGTAGTTGGTCTGCTTCGCTTCACCGCCGTACTGCACGCAGGCGTGGTGGATATCCAGCATAATGTGATGCAGGCGAGCATCCACTTTTTCCGCTTTCCAGCCCATGCGCGCGGCGTTCTGCGCCATCTCCAGACCGGACGTCGCCACGCCGCCGGCGTTGGCCGCTTTGCCCGGGGCAAACAGCACGCCAGCTTCAAGGAACAGATCGGTTGCGGCGATGGTGGTCGGCATGTTGGCGCCTTCCGCCACGGCCTTCACGCCGTTGGCAATCAGCTGGCGGGCGGCATCGACGTCCAGTTCGTTCTGAGTGGCGCAAGGCAGGGCGATATCCACCGGCACTGACCATGGCTGCTGGCCTTCGAGATAGGTGAGGCCAAACTCGCGGGCGTAGTCGGCCACCCGGCCGTGGGCACGCTCTTTGATGTCGATCAGGCGGGCCAGTTTTTCTTTGGTGAAGCCCGCCTCGTCAACGACGGTGCCGTTGGAGTCGGAGGCGGTGACCACCCGCGCGCCAAGCTCCATCGCTTTCTCAATGGCGTATTGCGCGACGTTGCCGGAGCCGGAGACCGCCACGCGAGCGCCTTCGAAGCCGAGGCCGTGACGTTTGAGCATTGCTTCGGTGAAGTAGATCAGGCCGTAACCGGTGGCTTCCGGACGGATCAGGCTGCCGCCGAAGGAGAGGCCTTTACCGGTGAAGACGCAGGCGCTGTTGTTAGAGAGTTTGCGCATCATGCCGGCCATAAAGCCGACCTCGCGGCCGCCGACGCCGATATCGCCTGCCGGTACGTCGGTATCCGGGCCAAGATGGCGATAGAGCTCGGTCATCAGCGCCTGGCAGAAGCGCATCACTTCGCCATCGCTCTTGCCTTTAGGATCGAAATCGCTGCCGCCTTTCCCGCCGCCCATCGGCAGGGTGGTCAGGGCGTTTTTGAAGGTCTGCTCGAAGCCAAGGAATTTGAGAATCGACAGATTCACCGACGGATGGAAGCGCATCCCGCCCTTATACGGGCCGATGGCCGAGTTGAACTGCACGCGCCACGCGCGGTTGACCTGGACCTGATTGCGGTCGTCCACCCACACCACGCGGAACTGGATCACGCGCTCCGGTTCCACCAGACGTTCCAGCAAAGCAAGCTGACGATAGCGCGGATTTTCCTCAAGGAATGGCCACAGGGTGGTCATGACCTCCCGGACGGCTTGAGCAAATTCGGTTTGATGAGGATCGCGCTGTTGAACGCGGGTGAGAAAGCCTTCCAGAGTGCACGTCTGATCCATAGATATAAGTTCCCCTTATGGTTGTGGTTGCATGTATTTATTATGATTCGGTCCTTGAAAAAACCGATTTTCCGACTATAACACCGCTAATCCTTAGGCAAGCAAGGAAAAATTAAGCCGTCAGCAAAATTTATAATTGCCCGCCCGTCATAACTAAAAACGATGACGAGGCGGCGATCGGATCAGCGGGGAGAAAGGGACGGTCGCTGGGCGATAAAGGCGTGCAGGAGGGGGATATCGGCCGGGGCGAGATCGAGGGTTAAGGCGTCGGCAGGAAGGCACCAGCGCAGCTGGCTGTGATAGTGGGCCAGCGGCGCGCCCTGAAAGTCCGGTACCCACCAGGCGTGCAGATGGATCTGGCGACCGGAGACTTCCCGCTGATGGCTGGCGATATAGCATGCCGGGTGGGCGATGATGCCCATCTCCTCCCGCAGCTCCCGGGCCAGCGCCTGCGGCTGGCTTTCACCCGGCTCCACTTTGCCGCCGGCGAATTCCCACATTCCCGGCTGGTCGGCGTGGGGCGGGCGCTGCGCCAGCAGAATTTTGCCATCCTGTTCAATAATGGCGGCGACAACTTCAATCATTTTTAGCATAAGCATCAACGTTAATAAGACCAAACTGGCCTATTATCACCGCCATAGACCTTCACTGACAACCGCCAACTCTGCTGGAGACCCCCGTGCTTGATAGCCACTTGCATCCTCGCCTCAAACCTCTGCTTAACGCTGCCGCCGGCGCGCTTGACCGCCCGGGCATTTCGCCAGACGGGCTGACGCTGCTCGGTTTTGCCATCGGCGCGCTGGCTCTGCCATTTCTGGCATTGGGGTGGTATGGCGCGGCGCTGGCGGCCATTCTTCTCAACCGCCTGCTGGACGGCCTGGACGGCGCCCTGGCGCGGCGGCGCGGGCTTAGCGACGCCGGCGGTTTTCTCGATATCTCACTGGATTTTCTCTTCTATGCCCTGGTGCCGTTCGGTTTTATCCTGGCGGATCCGCAAAATAACGCCCTGGCGGGCGGCTGGCTGCTGTTTGCCTTTATCGGCACCGGCAGCAGCTTTCTCGCCTTTGCCGCGCTGGCGGCAAAGCACCAGATCGCCAATCCCGGCTATGCCCATAAATCGCTGCACTATCTCGGGGGGCTGACGGAGGGGACGGAGACTATCCTGCTGTTTGTCCTCAGCTGCTTGTTTCCGGCGCATTTCGCCTGGCTGGCGTGGCTGTTTGGCGCGCTATGCTGGCTGACGACGGCGACGCGTATCGCCAGCGGCTACCGGACCTTAAAGCGGGTGGCGTGAGCGGAAAATCGCGCGTCGCCGGCAGGGGGCGACGCGCGCGGGTGGGACGCGTTACTGACTGCTTTCCGGGCCGCGTTCTCCGCGGGCGACCGGATTGTGCGGGTTGCTGCTCCATTCGTACCAGCCGCCGTCATAGACGGCGACGTGCGGCCAGCCCATGGCCCGGGCATACATGAAGGTTTCCGAGGCCCGCCAGCCGGTTCCGCAATAGAACGCCACCTGTTGGTCAGGCAGGATGTTCCACTGGCGCCACAGGGCGGCGATATCGTCGGCGCTGCGCATGGTGCCGTCCGGGTTATGGAAGTCTTCCATGTGCGTGGAGTCGCTTCCGGCATGGCCCCAGCGGGCGCCGGCGATGTCGCCCTTCGGTTTGATATAGCTGTAGCCGCTGGTGGTGCCGATAAACTCCGGCCACGAGCGGACGCTGACCAGCGAGGCGTCCTGGCGGTGCAGCAGACCGCGGGCCTGCCCGGTATCCAGCATCAGCTGCGGCTGGCCGGGGATCGGCGCGCCAAAATCCGGCGCCGGCTGCGGCGTCGGCGGCATGCCGCGCTCCACCGGCAGACCGGCGTCGGACCAGGTCTGCCAGCCGCCGTCCAGCAGGCGCACGTCTTTGACGCCGGCGTACAGCATGATCTGCGCCACCCTCGCCGCGGCGTAGACGTCGCGACCGTAGAGGATCACCGTGGTGTCATGGCGGATGCCGTGCTTCGCCAGCATCGCCTTCAGCTGCGCATCGGACACTTTATTCCACAGCGGTTCGCTCTCCACCTCATTGGTGTCGATATAGCCCGCGCCCGGGATATGGCTCAGCAGATAGAGCTTCGGCGCTCCCCAGGCGGCCTCAAACACTTTCCAGTCGCCGGCCGGGGCGGCAGCCACGCTTTTCCCTTGCTGCAGATCGTGCAGCCACTGCGGGTAGACCAGCTGTTCAAAGTGCGGCAGCTTTTGCAGACGGTCGCCCTGGCTCAGAGCGTCGCTCAGGACGTTGAGCCGGGTGAAGCCCGCTTGTTTCAGTCGCGCCGCGACGCTGGCGTTATCCTCAGGACTGCCGTACAGCGCGATGGGGGTATCGGGCTGGAGCTGGTGCTGTTTAGCCCAGCTGTGGAGCTGCTCGTCGCTCATGGCGCCGAGCCAGCGGGCGGAAAGGTTCAGCGCCTGCGGCTCATGCCCTTCCGGGCCGTTGACGTGCTGCGGCCAGCCGTTGTAATAAGCGCTCAGGCGGGTGTCGATGGCCACGCCGTGCTGCTGTTGCAGGTGGGAGAGGGTGAGCGCTGGCATGGTTTCAGCGGCGCAGGTGGTGGTAGCAGCAAGCCCCATGAGCAGGGCGAGTGCGGTCAATTGAGAAACACGTTTCATCGAAATGCCCGACGGTAAAAAGTGGAGGGCGTATTCTCCGCTTGCCAGGCGTTGATTTCTTTGCGGTAACGCAGGTTTGCACGCTATTGCGCTTCATTGCCAGCGCTCCATCGCCAGGCACCGCCCCGTCGGCGGACAGTCCTCGCGATCGTGGGTCACCAGGACCGCCGGAATGGCCTGGCGGGCCAGTTCCTCAAATACCCAGCGGCGGAACGCGGCGCGCAGGGTGGCATCCAGGCGGCTGAAGGGCTCATCCAGCAGCAGCGCCTCGGGGCGCGCCAGCAGGGCGCGCAGCAGACTCACCCGCGCCCGCTGTCCGCCGGAGAGCGTGGCCGGGTCGCGCGCGGCGAATCCATGCAGCCCGGCGCGACTGAGCGCCTGCTCCACCGCGGCTTTTCGCGCCTCGCCGCGCACGCTTTCCGGTAGCGCCAGCTGTAAATTTTGCCCGACGCTGAAATGGTCGAACAGCAACGGGTCCTGAAACAGGATGCCGATGCGCCGGCGCTCCGTCGGCAGCGTATCGCAGCGCCGATCGTTGAGCCACAGCTCGCCCTCGGCGCGGAAGTCGCCGGCCAGAGCGCCAATCATCCACGCAAACAGCGTCGATTTTCCGCTGCCGGAAGGGCCCATCAGCGTCAGCACTTCACCCGGGGCCACCGAGAAGGCGACCTCCCGCAGCAGCGGCTGACGTTTCACGCTCAGGGTCAGATGGTTTACGGTTAGCACTAGCGAAGTCCTCGTCGATAGCGGCCCGCCAGCCAGGCCAGCAGGGCCGTCAGGGTAAAGCATACCGCCGGCAGCAGTAATTGCCACAGCGCCTGGGCGGCGAGCGTCTGCGCCTCGCCGCCGCTGCTGAGCGCCACCGCCTGGCTGGTGAGCGTCGGGATACGGCCTGCCCCCAGCCATAGCGTTGGCAGATACTGCGCAATGCTCACCGAGAAACCCACCGCCAGGGCGGTCAGCAGCGGGCGGGTCAGCGAGGGCAGGGTCAGCAGCCAGAAAATACGCGTGGGATCCCAGCCGAGCGTGCGGGCGATCACCGCCATCCGCGGATCGCGCTGGCGCCAGGCCGGGCGCAAAATAAACAGCATCCACGGCACCACCCACAGCAGATGGCCCCACAGGACGGTCCACCATTCGCCGTCTAGCCAGGCGTACAGGGCCAGCCGGTACTGGCCGTCGGCCAGCGGCAGGGCCGGCAGCACCAGCGGCAACCAGACCCAGCCATCTCCCCGCGCCGGGCCGCAGGCCAGCCACAGCAGGCAGACGGCCGCGCCGAGGGCGCAGGCCGCCAGCGCCAGACCAAGGCTGTTAATCAATGCCTCGGTCTGCGGCGGCGCCGAGCGCGCCAGCCCCGCCAGCAATAGTGCGCACAGCAGGCCGCTCAGCGGCAGGGCACTCGCCAGCAGGCGGCCGGGCAGGGCGTGGGGATGGGGATGCCGAACGCCGCGCAGATCGGGCAGACGTCGACGCTGTAGCCGCCATCCGCCCCAGGCGACCAGCGCCAGCCCGCCGAGGATCGCCAGCAGCAGCAGGCTGGCCAGCGCCCCTTTCGCCAGCTGCAGGTCATCGCCCTGGCTTAACCACTGCCACGCCAGCACGGCGAGGGTGGGCGGATTGCCGGGCCCCAGCACAAGGGCGACGTCTACCGTCGACAGGCTCCAGGCCGCGGCGGCCAGCAGCACCATGCCGAGGGCGGGCAGCAGCCCAGGCAGCACCAGCCAGCGCAGGCACTGCCAGCGGCCGTAGCCGAGGCTCTTTAGCGCTGTCGCCTGGTCGGCGAGGCGCGCCTCCCCCAGCAGGCCGTAGATCACCCACAGCACAAAGGCGCTCTCTTTCAGGGCCATCGTCAGGCCAAGCCCGATGCCGTACCGGTCGACCGGCGGCGTCAAAAACGGCAGCCGCTGCCAGATCCAGCCGCCTTCGGCGAACAGCAGCAGCGCCGCCGTCGCCAGGGCTAGATGGGGCACCGCCAGCAGCAAGGGCAGGCGGGAAGCCAGTCGCCGCCAGCGGGCCGAAGGCCAGAGGGCGGCGACGATGGTCAGGGCGATCAGTAACGCGCCGCCGACGGACAGCAGCGTGGAAACAAAGGTGGCGGCCAGCGCCTGGCCCAGCTGCGGGTCGGCGAACAGCGCCCGCCAGTGGACCGGGGAGAGCGCCGGCCACACCAGCCCTGCGGCGGCGGGGAATAAGGGCAGATAGATTGCCGCCATTGTCCCCCAGGCCAGCAGGATCAGTGGGTACCGTAGCGGCGCAGCCATTCCTGCTCCAGTGCGTCAACCCACGCCGCGTGCGGCTCGGCAAGCACCGGCGGCAGATCCTGCGGCAGGGTGGCCGCCAGCGCCTGGCGCTGCTTGTCAGGTAGACGCTGCGGGTCCAGGACGCTTGGATCGCCCCAGACGGCGGCATCCGCCTTGCGCAATTGCGCCTCAGGGGAGAGCAGGAAATTGGCCACCACTTTGGCGGCGGCGACGGCGCGCGCGTTGGCCGGAATAGTCACGAAATGGACGTTGCCGAGGGTCCCTCCGGTAAAGCCGAAGCTGTAGCTGTCCGCCGGTAACTCCCCGCTGGCGGCCTTCTGCCGGGCATGGAGCGGATTAAACGTCAGCGACAGGCGGAGGGTGCCCTGGTTGAGCATGGCGTCCATCCGCGCCGGCGACGCCGGGAAATCCTTGCCCGCCCGCCACAGCGCCGGGTGCAGCGCATCGAGATAGCGCCACAGCGGGGCGGTGACCGCCGCGAAAGTCGCCGTCTGAGGCGGCTGGCGCAGGGCGGCAGGCTGGTCGGTGAGGGCGATCAGCAGCTGCTCCAGCAGGGCGGTACCGGTGAAGTCCGGTGGCCGCGGGTAGGTTACGCTGCCCGGATGGGCTCTGGCGAAGGCCAGCAGCGCCTGCGGGCTGGTGGGAGGCTGCGGGGTTTGTTCGCGGCGGGCGATAAACGTCAGCTGGGCGCTGCCCCACGGCGACTCGGCGCCCTCGGTGGCGACAGAAAAATCTTCCTGAACCGGCTTTTGCCGATCGACATAGCGCCAGTTGGGCAGCGATTCGGCCCAGCCGGTGAGCAGCAGGTTGGCCTGTTTTAGGGTGTGAAAGTTTTCGCCGTTGATCCACAGTAAATCCACCGAACCGCTGCGGCGACGGCCAGCCTGCGCCTCAGTCTGGATGCGTTTCACCGCGTCGGCGGCGTCGGCGATGGGGACAATACGCAGGTCGATCGCGTAGTGGCGTTTGACCTCCTCGCTGACCCACGCCAGATAGCGGTTAACGGCCGGGTCGCCGCCCCAGGCGTTAAACCAGACGGTCTGGCCACGGGCTTCCGTCTGGGTCTGCCGCCAGCTGTCGTCGGCATTCACCACCAGCGGCCAGAGCAGCAGCAGGTACAGACAGAGGCTGAAATCACGCAAACGGCGCATCGTTACTCCTTATTGTGCGGGGAAGAGGGGGGGATCTTGCACAGCCCCTGGGCCGGGATCGCCATCGCGGCGTTGAACCGCGCTGATAAATTTTGCAGGCCAATCAGGGCGGTCAGCTCGGTGAGCGCCCGGGCGTCAAAATGCGCCGCCATCGCGCTGCGCAGGGCATCATCCACCTCCGGCGGCGTCTGGCTGGCGGCTTCGGCATAGGTCAGCGCCAGACGCTCTTGCTCGCTAAACAGCGTACTGTTGCGCCAGTCGGCGACCGCCAGCAGTTTGTCGCGACCTCCGCTCCGCGCCGCGAGGGTCATGCTGGTGATATCGATGCAGAATTCGCAGTGGCACAGCTGGGCGATGCGGGCGCTGACCAGCGAGCGCAGCACCGGATCCAGCGGCGAGCGGCGGCGTTCAATATAGCCCACGAACAGCGAGACCAGGTAAAACAGCCACGGGATCCGTCCCCACCAGCGAATGGGGCTCAGCACCTGGCCGTAATGACGACGGTGCAGCCAGGCCTGCGGACGAAGGATCAGGGGGACAGTATCCAGCGGGGGTAAGCTCATGGCGACGATCTCTTATGACGTTCACGGTAAATATTTTTGGCGATGGAGATGACCACCGCCAGGGCAAAAAGCAGCGAAAGGCCAGTGGCCAGCCAGAAGGCGCCTCCGGTCAGCAGACTCCCGGCCCAGGAATAGACGATGGTCGCCGGCAGCTGTCCCACGCCGGTGGCCAGCATAAAGGGCCAGAAGCGCAGCGAAGTCAGTCCGGCGGCATAGCTGACCGGATCAAAAGGGACAAACGGCAGCAGGCGACAGACCAGGATCGTCTGCGGGCCAAAGCGGGCGAAATAGCCGTCGACGCTGCGCAGCACCGTGCGGCCGGTGAGTTTCTCCACCACCTCGCGCCCCAGCGCTCTGGCGATGCAGAAGCAGAGCCCGGCGCCGACCATGGCGCTGAACCACGACAGCGCGCCGCCCCAGAAGGCGCCGAACAGCGCGGCGTTCGCCAGGGTGATCAGGAAGGCCGGCAGCGGGGCGACGATCGCCTGGAGGAGCATCAGCGCAAAAGAGACCAGCGCCGCCTGCGCCCCCCAGGCGGCGATAAAGTCTTTAACATGCTGGGGATCCAGCGACGCTAGCGCCGTCAGGCTGTGCTGCAGAAAGGCTCGCCCGCCGGGGAACCACAGCCAGGCGGCCAGAGCGGCAACGGCCACCACGGCGAGGGCCAGCCGGGCGCGGCGCAGGTGACGGCGATCAGGTCGGGTCATGGCGCACCTCCTCGCCGGGCGTTGCCACACGGCGGGCGCGGGCAAACCGTTTGCCCATCTGCACCAGGGCAAACAGCAGCCCGCCGGCGAGGCTCAGCTTGAGCGCGAAGGCGAAGGTCGCCCCCTCGCGAGCCAGTTCGCTGGCCATCACCGAATAGATCACCAGGCCCGGCAGGGTGGTCACGGCAGAGATCAGGGTAAAAGGCCAGAAGGGGATCGCCGTCAGGCCGTAGGCGTAATTCTGAATGTTGTAGGGAAAGAGCGGTACCAGGCGGGTGAGGATCAGAAAATCGCTGCCGCTGCGGGCGATACCGCGCTCAATGGCCTGGAAGACGGCGGTATGGCCCACATAGCGCTGCAGCAGATCGCGCCCAAGCCAGCGGGCGATCAAAAACGACAGCGAAGAGGCGACAGTGGCGGCGGCAAACGAGAGCAGAGAGCCGGTCAGCGGGCCGAAGAGTATTCCGCCGGCGATCACCAGCAGGCTGCCGGGGATCAGGCACAAGGTGGCAATGATAAACAGCGCTGCATAGACCAGATAGCCCCAGGCGCCCTGATGGCGCAGGGTCTCCTGCAGCAGATGCAGGTGAGTCAGCAGATCGTGGAGACCGACGCGGTGGCTGATAACGGCCAGCGTGGCCGCCAGCGCGATGAGTCCCAGCCCTTTACCAATGGCCGGATGATGGCTTCTTTTTCATGAAGGGGTCTCCTGTACAGCCTGGACGCGGTGGACATTAAAAAGTGCGCGCGACAGTATCCTGTTCAGACGACGGCCACAATGGTTTACCGTCGCTTTGTTGATTTTGCTCAGGAAATTCTGCCCCCCGCGCGGCGGGAGGCAGGTCAGAACGTGGCTTACGGCCGGAAGGTGGCCCATACCGGCGCGTGGTCGGATGGTTTTTCCATCCCGCGGATCTCATAATCGATTCCAGTCTCCACGCAGCGCTGGGCCAGAGGCTGGCTGGCCAGCAGCAGGTCGATGCGCAGCCCGCGGTTATCGTCGAAGCCTTTGGAGCGGTAATCAAACCACGAGAAGTGCTCCTGATTGTCCGGGTTAGCCTGACGCCAGGTATCCACCAGGCCCCAGCCCAGCAGGCGGTCCATCCATTCCCGCTCTTCCGGCAGGAAGGAACATTTGCCGGTGCGCAGCCAGCGTTTGCGGTTCTCTTCACCGATACCGATGTCGAGATCGGTAGGGCTGATGTTCATATCGCCCATGATCAGCACCGGATTCTCTTTATTGAGCTCGGTCTCCAGATAGTTCTGCAGATTCTGATAGAACGCCGCTTTGGCCGGGAATTTGGTCTCATGATCGCGGCTTTCACCTTGCGGGAAATAACCATTAATCACCGTAACGTTACCGAACGGCGACGGGATCTCGGCCATGATGATGCGGCGCTGAGCCTCTTCGCCATCGTCCGGGAAACCGCGGCGGACGGCAATCGGCGTCTCTTTGGTCAGCAGAGCGACGCCATAATGGCCTTTCTGGCCGTGATAAAAGACGTTATAGCCGAGTCTGGCGACCTCTTCGAGAGGGAACATATCGTCGTGAACTTTGGTTTCCTGCAGGCCAATCACGTCCGGCTGGTGCTTTTCGACGATGGCGGCCAGTTGGTGTGGGCGGGCGCGCAGGCCGTTGATATTAAAAGAGACGAATTTCATAGTCGCTGCCACTGTGCAAGGTGAATAGTGCAGGGATGGTAGCAGAAATTCGCCAGGCTGGCTGCCATCCGATGCGTCATTCTGCCAATCGCTGCGCATGAGCGTGCCGTGGGTGCCCCTTTTGCGGGCACGCCGCGCCAAAAAAGGGCAAATAGCTACGATAAATTTCGCAGAAGATCACAATTACAGAATTATATCTTACCTTTGCATAACTTATCTTCTTTAATCACTGTTCATCCCCCTTTATCGGATACTTATTCACTAAGTATGCATTTTATGTGAATAGTGCCAGGTTGTAACTCATTGATATTTCGTTATCTCATCCGGTTTATGCATTTTTATCGCTGGCTGGCACGAACCGTGCAATCTACATTTACAGCGTAATAACTCATATTTATTAACATTATTGCTACTTTTAATTTACCGGAAGAGGTCGATATGTCTCAGTCAATTACGCGTAACCACTTTGATGAATGGATGATGCCGGTCTACGCGCCAGCGGCTTTTATTCCGGTGCGGGGCGCCGGGTCGCGGCTGTGGGATCAGCAGGGCAAAGAGTATATCGATTTTGCCGGAGGCATCGCCGTGAACGCGCTGGGGCATGCGCATCCGCGTCTGGTGCAGGCCCTCACCGATCAGGCTGGCAAGTTCTGGCATACCGGCAATGGCTATACCAATGAGCCGATCCTGCGTCTGGCCAAAATGCTTATCGATGCCACCTTCGCCGACCGGGTCTTCTTCTGTAACTCCGGGGCCGAGGCCAATGAGGCGGCGCTCAAGCTGGCGCGTAAATATGCCCACGATCGCTTTGGCAGCGAGAAAAGCGGCATTGTCGCCTTCCAGAACGCCTTTCACGGGCGGACGCTGTTCACCGTTTCGGCAGGCGGTCAGCCGGCCTACTCCCGGGATTTTGCCCCGCTTCCGCCGCAGATCCAGCATGCGGTGTTTAACGATCTCGCGTCGGCAAAGGCCTTAATCAATGACCAAACCTGCGCGGTGATCGTCGAGCCGGTGCAGGGCGAAGGCGGCGTGGTGCCGGCCAGCGTCGAGTTTTTACGCGGCCTGCGCCAGCTTTGCGACCAGCACAACGCCCTGCTGATTTTCGATGAAGTGCAGACCGGGGTCGGGCGCACCGGCGAACTGTATGCCTATATGCACTACGGCGTGACCCCCGATGTGCTGACCACCGCCAAAGCGCTGGGCGGCGGCTTCCCCATCGGCGCGCTGCTGGCGACAGAGGCCTGCGCCAGCGTGATGACCGTCGGCACCCACGGCACCACCTACGGCGGTAACCCGCTGGCGGGGGCGGTGGCCGGCGAGCTGCTGTCGATCGTCAATACCCCGGAAGTGCTCTCCGGCGTCAGACAGCGCCATCAGTGGTTTTGCGAACGCCTGCAGGCGATCAACGCCCGCTATGGTCTGTTCAAGGAGATCCGCGGCCTGGGGCTACTGATCGGCTGCGTGCTGAACGACGCCTGGGCCGGGAAGGCGAAAACCCTCAGCAACCTGGCGGCGGAAGAGGGTGTGATGATCCTGATCGCCGGCGCCAACGTGGTGCGTTTCGCGCCGGCGCTGAACGTCAGTGAAGAAGAGGTGAACAGCGGGCTGGATCGCGTCGAGCGGGCCTGCGCGCGATTCCTGGCGGGAGTTTCATCATGATGGTTATTCGACCGGTGGAGCCGGGCGATCTGCCCGGGCTGCTGAAGCTGGCGGCGGAGACCGGCGGCGGGCTGACCTCGCTGCCGGTGGATGAAGCCACCCTCGCGGCGCGGATCGCCCGCTCACAGCAAACCTGGCGCGGCGAGCTGCCGAAAAGCGAGCAGGGCTATGTCTTTGTGCTGGAAGAGAGCGAGAGCGGCGCAGTGGTGGGCATCTGCGCGATAGAGGTGGCGGTGGGGCTCAACGATCCCTGGTACAACTACCGGGTCGGCACCCAGGTCCATGCCTCGAAGGAGCTTAACGTCTATCAGGCGCTGCCGACGCTGTTTCTCAGTAACGACCACACCGGCAGCAGCGAGCTGTGTACCCTGTTCCTCGACCCACAGTGGCGCAAAGAGGGTAATGGCTATCTGCTGTCGAAATCGCGCTTCTTATTTATGGCCGCCTTTCGCGAGCGCTTTAATGAGAAGGTGGTTGCCGAGATGCGCGGGGTGATTGACGAGCACGGCTATTCCCCATTCTGGGAGAGCCTGGGCAAACGCTTTTTCGCCATGGAGTTTTCCCGCGCCGACTACCTGTGCGGCACCGGACAGAAGGCTTTCATTGCCGCCCTGATGCCCAAGCACCCGCTGTATATCGATTTCCTCACCCCCGAGGCGCAGGCGGTGATCGGCAAGGTCCACCCGCAGACCGCCCCGGCCCGGACGGTGCTGGAGAAAGAGGGGTTCCGCTACCTGAACTACATCGATATTTTCGACGGCGGCCCGACCCTGGAGTGCGATATTGACCGGGTGCGGGCGATCCGCAAAAGCCGTCTGGTGACCACCGAGGCCGGCGAAACGCCGCCCGGCGACGGGCCGCTGTGCCTGGTGGCGAACGAACAGTACCACCAGTTCCGCGCCCTGCTGGTGCATGCCGACCCGGATGGCGACACCCTGACCCTCAGCGCCCGCGAGCTGGATATGCTGAAGTGTCATGCCGGCGACCAGGTGCGCATGGTGCGCCTGATCCCTGAGGAGAAAACCGCATGAGTCTGTGGATTAACGGCGACTGGCGGCCCGGCGATGGGCCGCGCTTCAGCAAACAGGATCCGGTCAACCTGAAGGTTGTCTGGCAGGGAGAGGCGGCGGACGCCGGGCAGGTCGCCGAGGCGGTGGCGGCAGCCCGCCAGGCGTTCCCTGCCTGGGCGCGGCTGCCGTTTGCCGACCGCCAGGTCATCGTCGAAAAGTTTGCCGCGCTGCTGGAGGCCAGCAAGGCGGAGCTGACGGCGATTATCGGCGCCGAGACCGGAAAGCCGCGCTGGGAGGCGGCCGGGGAAGTGACGGCGATGATCAACAAGGTGGCGATCTCGGTGAAGGCGTACCACACCCGCACCGGCGAACAGCACAGCGATCTGCCCGATGGCGCCGCGACGCTGCGTCACCGGCCGCATGGCGTGCTGGCGGTCTTTGGCCCCTATAACTTTCCCGGCCATCTGCCGAACGGGCATATCGTGCCAGCGCTACTGGCGGGCAATACCGTGGTGTTTAAACCCAGCGAACTCACCCCGCACAGTGGCGAAGCGGTGGTGAAGCTGTGGGAGCAGGCCGGCCTGCCCACCGGGGTGCTCAACCTGCTGCAGGGCGGTCGGGAAACCGGCGAGGCGCTCAGCGGCCAGGCGGATATCGACGGGCTGCTGTTTACCGGCAGCTCGACCACCGGTTTTCATCTGCATCGCCAGCTGGCCGGACAGCCGCAGAAGATCCTCGCGCTGGAGATGGGCGGCAATAACCCGCTGATCGTCGACGATCCGCGGGACGTCGATGCCGCGGTGCATCTGACCATCCAGTCCGCCTTTATTACCGCCGGCCAGCGCTGCACCTGCGCCCGGCGTCTGCTGGTCCGGCGCGGAGAGGCGGGAGATGCTTTCCTCTCCAGGCTGGTGACGGTGAGCCAACGGCTGATCCCCGCGGCGTGGGACGCCGAGCCGCAGCCGTTTCTCGGCGGGCTTATCTCTGAACAGGCCGCGCAGAAAGTGCATCAGGCCTGGCTGCAGCGGATCGCCGCTGGCGCAGCCACCCTACTGGAGCCGCGCTTATTGCAGGCCGGGACGTCGCTGCTGACGCCGGGGATTGTCGACATGAGCGACGTGGCCCAGGTCGAGGATGAAGAGGTGTTCGGCCCGCTGCTTGGCGTCTGGCGCTACGACACTTTCGAGGAGGCGATTGCCCTGGCCAATGCCACCCGCTTCGGGCTCTCCTGCGGGTTAATTTCCCCGGAACGGGAGAAGTTCGATCGGCTGCTGCTCGAGGCGCGGGCCGGGATAGTCAACTGGAACAAACCGCTGACCGGGGCGGCGAGTACCGCGCCGTTCGGCGGCACCGGGGCCTCTGGCAATCATCGCCCCGGGGCCTGGTATGCCGCCGATTATTGCGCCTGGCCGATGGCCAGTCTCGAATCGCCGACCCTGACGCTGCCCGCCAGTCTCAATCCGGGGCTCGACTTTCTGGCCGGGGAGGCGTCATGACCGCCCGCGAAGTCAACTTTGACGGTCTGCCCGGACTGACCCATCACTACGCCGGGCTCTCCTTTGGCAATGAGGCCTCCACCCGGCACCGCTTTCGGGTGTCGAACCCGCAGCTGGCGGCAAAGCAGGGGCTAAAAAAAATGAAAGCCCTCGCCGACGCCGGCTATCCGCAGGCGGTGATCCCCCCTCAGGAGCGGCCCAACGTGCCGCTCCTGCGTCAGCTGGGCTTTAGCGGCAGCGATGAACAGGTGGTGGCTCGCGCGGCTCAGCAGGATCCGGATCTGCTGTCGGCGGTGAGTTCGGCCTCGGCGATGTGGGTGGCCAACGCCGCGACGGTCTGTCCTTCCGCCGATTCGCTGGATGGCCTGGTACACCTGACGGTGGCGAATCTGCAGGATAAATTCCACCGCGCCAGCGAAGCCCCCACCACCGGAGCGTTGCTGCAGGCGATCTTCCCGGACCGCACGCGATTTGCCATCCATCCGGCGCTGCCTGCCTCGGCATGGTTTGGCGACGAAGGGGCGGCGAATCATAACCGTCTCGGCGGGGAATATGGCGCCCCCGGCGTTCAGCTCTTTGTCTATGGCCGCCGCCGGGGAAGCGAAGAGGCGCCGCGTCGCTATCCGGCGCGGCAAACCCTTGAGGCCAGCCAGGCGGTGGCGCGCCTTAATCAGGTCAATCCCCGCCAGCTGATCTTCGCCCGCCAGCATCCGGCGGCGATCGACATGGGGGTTTTTCATAACGATGTCATCGCGGTGAGCAATCGTCAGGTCCTGTTCTGCCATGAGCAGGCCTTTGCCGACCAGAACGCGGTTTTGCAGCAGCTGGCGCAGCAGGTGCCGGGCTTCACCCCGCTGGTGGTTCCCGCCAGCCGGGTCACGGTGGAAGAGGCGGTTGCCACCTATCTGTTCAACAGCCAGCTGTTGAGCCGGGCGGACGGCAGCATGGCGCTGATCCTGCCCCAGGAAGCCCAGGCGCATCCGGGCGTGTGGAACTATCTCAATGAGCTGCTGGCCGGGGATAACCCCATCGCCGCGCTGCAGGTTTTTGATCTGCGCGAGAGTATGGCCAACGGCGGCGGTCCGGCGTGCCTGCGTCTGCGGGTAGTGTTGACGGCCGAGGAGTATCAGGCGGTCAATCCGTACGTCCTGATGAACGATACGCTGTTTGCCACCCTCAATGATTGGGTGGATCGCTACTATCGCGATCGTCTCACCCAGGCCGACCTCGCCGACCCCCAGCTGCTGCGGGAAGGGCGCGACGCGCTGGATCGGTTGACCCAGATCCTGCAGCTCGGTTCGGTTTATCCATTTCAGCAATAAGGGGGCGCGGTGGAACACTTTCTGGCATTAACCCTGGCGGGGCGTTTGCCCCATCACTTTCACGGCGAGACGGCCCATTTCCGCTGGCACTGGCTTGGGGAGGGGATCCTTGAGCTGACGCCGCATGCGCGCTGCGAGCGCGGGCTGGTGCTCTCCTGCGTCATCCATGGCAACGAAACGGCGCCGGTGGAGATTGTCGACCGGCTGGTGCAGCGGCTGGTTCGGGAGGAACTCCCCCTGCGCTGGCGGCTGCTGGTGATCGTCGGTAACCCGCCGGCGCTGCGGGCGAATAAACGCTATCTGCACAGCGATATGAACCGGATGTTTGGCGAGCGCTGGCGGCAATTCCCGGCCAGCGAGGAGACGCAGCGGGCGCAGCGGCTGGAGCAGGCGGTGGGCCGCTTCTATCGCGACCACGATGGTCCGCGCTGGCACCTCGATCTGCATACCGCGATCCGCGGGTCGCTGCATCCGCGCTTCGGGGTGCTCCCGGCCCGCGATACGCCCTGGGAGGAGGATTTTCTTCACTGGCTGGGCGGCGCCGGGCTGGAGGCGTTGGTGTTTCATCGCCAGCCAGGCGGGACCTTCACCCACTTCAGCTGCGAGCGGTTCGCGGCGCTGGCCTGCACCCTTGAGCTGGGCAAAGCGCTGCCGTTGGGGGAAAACGATCTGACGCAGTTTGCCGCCGCCGAGGGGGCTATCTCCCGACTGCTGGTGGGGGATCTGGCCATTGCCGACGCCCTGGCGCCGTTGCGCTACCGGGTGGTGCAGCAGATCACCCGCCATAGCGACGATTTCCGTCTGCATATGGCGGATCGGACGCTGAACTTCACCCCCTTCGCCCCAGGCACGCTGCTGGCGGAGGAGGGGGAGATGCGGTATGTGGTGGGGGCAGAGCCGGAGTATGTTCTGTTTCCCAATCCGGCGGTGGCCAGGGGGCTGCGCGCTGGCCTGATGCTGGAAAAATTACCCTGAGGGCAAGCCGTCCGCCGGGCGGCCTGCTTAATTTCGCGCGTCGTTTTACATCTTCTTATTTTTTCGTGCGCCAGCGTAAATTTGCAGATTATTCCTGGTAAATGCTTTGTTTTTAATCTCTCCTCCTTTATACTCTCCATAATTTCTCTGCAAAACAGTAGGTTATTTATTTTTTATTGCAATTCCTCGTTCAAATTCCTTATTTTCTCCATAATTGGTGAGAAACTGTTTTTTACACTTTCATTGTTTTACTCTTGCTCTGACTAATTGACGATTAACGTCGTAAAGTTAATCTCGTCAACACGGCAACGCGCCGTAAGAATAACGTAAAGTAAGGATTGAATGATGAAGAAACTCACTGCACTGTTTGTTGCCTCTACTCTGGCTCTGGGCGCGGCTAACCTGGCTCACGCCGCCGATACCACCACCGCGCCGAGCGACAGCAAGCCGATGATGATGCATCATAAAGGCGGCCCAGGTCAGCATGACATGATGTTTAAAGGCCTCAACCTGACCGATGCGCAGAAGCAGCAGATCCGCGACATCATGAAGAGCCAGCGCGAAAATATGAAGCGTCCGTCCCTCGACGAACGCCGCGCGATGCACGAGCTGATCGCCAGCGATACCTTCGACAAGGCGAAAGCGGAAGCGCAGATCGATAAGATGGAGGCGCAGCATAAAGCGATGGCGCTGTCCCGCCTGGAAACGCAGAACAAGATCTACAACATTCTGACCCCTGAGCAGAAAAAACAGTTCAATGCCAATTTTGAGAAGCATCTGACAGAACGCAACGCGCCGGCAGGTAAAATGCCTGCACCCGCTGAATAATGTAGCGTACTGAATCAAGACCGCCGGTCTTGCCCAATAATGCCATCAGGCGTTGGGCAGGGCCGGCGGTTTTTTCTTTCTGGCTTCTCAGCTAAGCGGGTGCAGCGGGTAGTTGCCGCTGAGCAGAGGTTTACAGAGAATTTTGTAACCATCCTGGTCGAATCCGGCGGGCAGGCGGGTAAGCTCAGCGGCCTGGTCGAGCGAGTCGACGGCCCCCAGCCACAGCCAGTTATGAATGACATGATACTGCGTCATATCAGGGCCGCGCTCCTCCAGCGCCACCGGTCCTGCCCAAGGCCAGCACACCAGCTGCAGCTTGCTCATCTGCGCCAGCAGACGCTGGCGGTGCGCCTCCACGCTCTCCTTTCCACAGCAGGCGCCGGCGCAGCGGCCCAGCGCGGATCGAAAGCAGGCGCGACCGCGGCTGAGCGGCTCCAGACCGAGCAGGCCATAACAGAGGCGCTGTTCGTCAGCGAGGCTCTGCAGCATCTGCAGCGCCGCCCGCCGGTTGGCGAACAGACCATAGAGATGCTGCTGATGAGAGAAATCAACCTCGCGGGCATAGACAATCTGCGGCCGGTCGTCCGCAAGCAGCCAGGCGCAGAGTTGCTTGTTACGCCGTAGCCGCTTGTTAAACAGCGGCTGCTGCTCTTTAATTAACCGCGCCTCCAGCAGCAGGGCCCCCAGCTCGCCAGCGGTGCGCTGCCAGGTAATACGCCGGGACTGACGCAGCATCGCGGCCTCTTCAGGCGTGCGCAGGTGGGAGAGCACCCGGCTGCGCAGGTTAACGCTCTTGCCGATATAGAGCGGCATCGTGTCGCTGTCGCCGTGAAATTGATAGACGCCCGGCAGCTTCGGCAGCGCCTCCAGCCACGGGCGAAGGTGTTCGGGATATTCATAGATCGCCGCCGCCTCAAACTCCAGACGCGGGGCAGATTGCTTTCTGGCCACAATAACTCCTGATACTGTCTATCTATCCAGTATAGCAGGCGGTTTTTGCGGCGAAAAGCGCAAAAAATAACCCCGGCGCGTGCCGGGGCGGGGGAGGGACTATTTTTTCCAGAAATCGTCAAAGACGGTGATGGGCGGCCGACGCTTGTGTTCGGTTTTCAGATACCAGCCTTCGATCGTTTTGGCGATGCTGGGGTCCAGCGTTTTGCCTTCCAGATAATCGTCGATATTCTCATAGGTGACCCCCAGCGCCACTTCATCCGGCAGGGAGGGGCGATCGTCTTCCAGATCGGCGGTCGGCAGCTTCTTATACAGATGTTCCGGGCAGCCGAGATGGGCCAGCAGCTGTTTGCCCTGACGTTTGTTCAGGCGGAAGATCGGGTTGATGTCGGTGCCGCCGTCGCCATATTTAGTGAAGAAGCCGGTAATCGCTTCCGCCGCATGGTCGGTGCCGACCACCACCCCTTTGGTCATCCCGGCGATGCTGTACTGGGCTTTCATGCGCTCACGGGCTTTTTCGTTGCCGCGAACGAAGTCGCTCAGTTCGATCCCCGCTTCGCGGAGGGCCTGTTCGCTTGCCAGTACCGAGGCTTTGATATTCACCGTCAACACGCGGTCAGGCTGAATAAAGGCGATGGCATCCTGGCAGTCCTGCTCATCCGCCTGCACGCCGTAGGGTAAACGGACGGCGATAAACTGCAGGCTGCTGTCGCCAGTTTCGGCGCGCAGTTCATTGATCGCCATCTGGCACAGTTTCCCCGTCAGGGTCGAGTCCTGGCCGCCGCTGATACCCAGCACCAGCGATTTAATAAAAGGGTAAGTCTGCAGATAGGATTTCAGGAAATCGACGCTGCGGCGGATCTCGCCTGCGGCATCAATCTGCGGCTTCGCGCCCAGCGCCTGAATAATCTCTTGTTGTAGCGTCATCGCGCCCTCCGAAAGTGAATCTGTTTGGCAACCTGTTGGCTTAAAGCTACCTCTTTGCCGCTGAAACGACAAGGACCGGGGTTTTGACTGCCGGAAAAGAAGGCAATCAATGACATAGGATTTCATTATAGATGCCCGCGCGCAGGAGAAAGCGCCGGTCGTCGGCGGAGCGTCAATCCTGTTTACGCAATAACACAATCAGACATGATTTCGCTGTTCGGCTTGAAAAATAACACTATTTATTCCAGGCTTATCGTTACACAGTGGAAGAGAGGAACCAAAATGAACAAAAGCTTAGCAGGAATACTGGGCGTCACCGTCGCGTTAACCTTACTCGCGGGCTGTACCGCTTACGATCGTACCAAAGACCAGTTTACCCAGCCGGTGGTGAAAGATGTGAAGAAAGGAATGTCGCGTGAGCAGGTGATGCAGATCGCTGGCAAACCTTCAACGGAAGTGACGATGGTCCATGCCCGCGGCACCTGCCAGACCTATATCCTCGGTCAACGAGATGGTAAAGTGGAGACCTACTTTGTGGCCCTCGACGAAACGGGGCACGTGATGAACTCCGGCTACCAGACCTGCGCTGAGTATGATACGGATCCGCGCAACGCTAAGTAAGCGCCCTACTGTTGACTGAGTTGTACGTAAGCCCGACCACTGGTCGGGCTTTTTTGTGAGTCCTGATGCTTATTTAATTGCGCGAATTATTTGGATGAAAATGTGAGGGTAGTCAAAACCGGAGGTCAATGAGAGACAATTCTGTTCAACAGGGAATTATCACGACGGCTCAGGTTGCCGTATACTCAACCCATAAACAGAATTAACCGGATGTTACCAGTCTTACCGGCTCTCAGCGGTTACTGAAGGCCCTGGTCTCACACATTGAGGAAGCGTTCATGGAAAAGAAACACATTTATCTGTTCTGCTCGGCAGGCATGTCCACGTCACTGCTGGTCTCCAAAATGCGGGCGCAGGCGGAAAAATACGAAGTCCCGGTCATTATTGAAGCCTATCCTGAGACTCTCGCGGGTGAAAAGGGACCGGAAGCCGACGTTGTATTATTAGGGCCACAAATTGCGTATATGTTACCGGAAATTCAGCGCCTGCTGCCGAATAAACCGGTAGAAGTCATCGATTCTCTTCTGTATGGCAAGGTGGATGGTTTAGGCGTATTGAAAGCCGCCGTCGCGGCCATTAAGAAAGCTGCAGCACAATAATTTTAAATTTTAAAACTCGATATAATTTGACGCCTGGCGGCATCCCGTTGCCGGACGTCAAAGAATAAAGAGTTTATTTTCCCGTCAAAGAGTAATTTCATACATCATCGCCGTAATAGTTTATTGCGGCTTTTAAGGGTATTGACTATGAGTAAAGTGATCGACTCGCTTGAAAAGGTACTCCTTCCTTTTGCAGTGAAAATAGGAAAGCAGCCGCATATTAATGCGATTAAAAATGGATTCATTAAATTAATGCCGTTGACCCTCGCCGGGGCCATGTTTGTATTAATTAACAACGTTTTTCTGAGCTTCGGCGAAGGCTCTTTCTTTTATTCCATGGGCATTCGCCTGGATGCCTCCACCATTGAAACCTTAAACGGTTTTAAGGCTATCGGCGGTAACGTCTATAACGGCACCCTCGGCATTATGTCGCTGATGGCGCCATTCTTTATTGGCTCCGCGCTGGCGGAAGAGCGCAAAGTCGACCCGATGGCCGCAGGCCTGTTGGCGGTCGCGGCCTTCATGACCGTGACCCCGTATAGCGTGGGCGAAGCCTATGCCGTCGGCGCCAACTGGCTGGGCGGGCAGAACATCATCTCCGGCATGATTATCGGTCTGGTCGTCGCGGAGCTGTTCACCTTCGTGATCCGTCGCAACTGGGTAATCAGACTGCCGGACAGCGTGCCGGGGTCGGTATCGCGCTCTTTCTCCGCGCTGATCCCTGGCTTCTTGATCCTCTCCATCTTCGGCATTATCTCGTGGGCCCTGTCGAGCTACGGCAGCAACTTCCACCAGATCATCATGGACTCCATCTCTACGCCGCTGGCGGCGATGGGCAGCGTGGTCGGCTGGGCATACGTCATCTTTAACTCCCTGCTGTGGTTCTTCGGGGTGCACGGTTCGCTGGCGCTGACCGCGCTGGATAACGGCATCATGACGCCGTGGGCGCTGGAAAACATCGCGCTGTACAACCAGTACGGATCGGTTGATGCGGCGATCGAAGCGGGTAAACAGTTCCACTTCTGGGCCAAGCCGATGCTCGACTCCTACATCCTGCTGGGGGGTTCCGGGGCGACGCTGGGTCTGATCATCGCCATCTTTATCGCTTCCCGTCGCGCTGACCATCGTCAGGTTGCGAAGCTGGCGCTGCCGTCAGGCATCTTCCAGATTAACGAACCGATTCTGTTTGGCCTGCCGATCATCATGAACCCGGTCATGTTCATCCCGTTCGTGCTGGTCCAGCCGATTCTGGCGGCCATTACTCTCGCGGCCTACAGCCTGGGGATTATCCCACCGGTGACCAACCTGGCGCCGTGGACCATGCCAACTGGCCTGGGGGCGTTCTTCAACAGTAACGGCAGCGTCGCCGCTCTGCTGGTCGCCCTGTTCAACCTTGGCGTTTCCACCCTGGTCTATCTGCCGTTTGTGGTGCTGTCGAATAAAGCGCAGACCGTCATCGAGCAGGAAGAGAGCGAAGAAGACATCGCTAACGCACTGAAATTCTGATACCGCGCGGTACGGGCAGCGTCCCGTACCGCCTGAGAAATGAGGGAAATATTATGTTTGATCTGGACAACATCGACGCGGTAGAGACCCCGGAAAACGACCTCGAAGAGGTGGTGATGGGGCTGATTATCAACTCCGGACAAGCCCGTAGCCTGGCCTATGCCGCGCTAAAACAGGCCAAGCAGGGGGATTTTGCCGCGGCGAAATCGATGATGGAGCAGTCGCGTCAGGCGCTGAGCGAGGCGCATCGCGTGCAGACCCAGCTTATCGAAAGCGACGAGGGCGAAGGGAAAATGAAGGTCAGCCTGGTGCTGGTGCATGCTCAGGATCACCTGATGACCTCCATGCTGGCCCGCGAGCTGGTTGCGGAATTGATTGAGCTGCACGAGAAGGTACAATAGGCCATCACGACGATGAGGCAGCCCAGGATGATGACCACCGAGATCAGTACCGCCAGAGAACAGCAGTTGTTCAACGGGAAGAACTTTCATGTGGTCATCTATAACAAAACGGAAAGCGTGAGCGGGCTCCACCAGCATGATTACTACGAATTTACCGTCGTATTAACCGGGCGCTATTACCAGGAGATCAATGGCAAACGGGTGCTGCTGGAGCGCGGGGATTTTGTCTTTATCCCGATGGGCTCGCACCACCAGAGCTTCTACGAATTTGGTGCGACGCGCATCCTTAACGTCGGCATCAGCAGGCGCTTCTTTGAGAAACACTATCTGCCGCTGCTGCCGTTTGGCCTGGTGGCGTCGCAGGTCTATGCCGTGCAGAGCGCTTTTCTCGGCTATATTGAGTCGGTCATTGCCTCACTCAATTTTCGCGAAACGGAATTTGACGAATTTATCGAGCTGGTCTCCTTTTATGTCATTAACCGTTTACGTCACTATCGCGAAGAGCCGGTTGCAGACGTGGTTCCACAATGGTTAAAAAATACCGTTGAGGCCATGCACGATAAACTGGAGTTTGGCGAGAGCGCCCTCGAGAATATGGTTCGGCTATCGGGCAAAACGCAGGAATATTTAACCCGGGCGACCCAGCGCTATTATGGTAAAACACCGATGCAGATAATTAACGATATCCGTATCAACTTTGCCAAAAAGCAGCTGGAAATTACCAACTATTCGGTGACGGATATTGCCTATGAATCAGGGTACAGCAGCCCGAGCCTGTTTATTAAAACCTTTAAAAAGCTGACCTCGTTTACGCCGAGCAGTTACCGCAAACATTTGACCAGTATTAATTAAACCCGCGCGGTATTAGCCGCCCGGCTTACACCGTAACTAATTTAAGTTAACTGTCCGCATTTATGCGGAGAGCGGCCTGCGCCCAGGCGCAGCGCCTAAGGGAGAAAAAAATGAGCCAGAAATTAAAAGTCGTCACCATTGGCGGCGGTAGCAGCTATACCCCGGAATTACTGGAAGGTTTCCTGAAACGTTATCATGAACTGCCGGTGACAGAGCTGTGGCTGGTGGATGTGGAAGAGGGCCAGGAGAAGCTCGATATTATCCATGCGCTGTGCGAGCGGATGGTGGAAAAAGCCGGCGTGCCGATGAAGGTTTATAAAACGCTGGACCGCCGCGAGGCGCTGCAGGGCGCGGATTTCGTTACCACCCAGCTGCGGGTGGGCCAGCTGAAGGCGCGTGAAAAAGATGAGCGCATCCCGCTGAGCCACGGCTATCTTGGCCAGGAGACCAACGGGGCGGGCGGGCTGTTTAAAGGGCTGCGCACCATCCCGGTGATTTTCGACATCGTGAAAGATGTGCAGGAGATCTGCCCGGACGCATGGATCATTAACTTCACCAACCCGGCGGGCATGGTCACCGAGGCGGTCTATCGCCACACCAGTTTCAAACGCTTTATCGGCGTGTGCAACATTCCCATCGGCATGAAGATGTTCATCACCGACGTGCTGCAGCTCAGCCCGAGCGATGAGCTAAACATCGACCTGTTCGGTCTGAACCACCTGGTGTTCGTCCGCGACGTGCTGGTTAACGGCGTCTCGCGCTTCGATGAACTGCTGGACGGCGTTGCCTCCGGCCGCCTGACCGCGAACTCGGTAAAAAATATCTTCGACCTGCCGTTTAGCGAGGGGCTGATCCGCTCCCTGCGCCTGATCCCATGCTCCTATCTGCTCTATTACTTTAAGCCAAAAGAGATGCTGGCGATTGAGATGGGCGAGTACTATAAGGGCGGCGCGCGCGCCCAGGTGGTGCAGAAGGTGGAGAAGCAGCTGTTCGAGCTGTATAAAAATCCGGATCTCAAGGTCAAGCCGAAGGAGCTGGAGCAGCGCGGCGGCGCCTATTACTCCGATGCCGCTTGCGAAGTGATCAACGCTATCTATAACGACAAGCAGACTGAGCACTATGTGAATATCCCGCATCATGGCCATATCGATAATATCCCGGCGGACTGGGCGGTCGAGATGAGCTGCACCTTAGGTCGCGATGGCGCGAAGCCGACGCCGCGCATCACCCATTTCGACGAGAAGGTGCTGGGGCTTATCTACACCATCAAAGGGTTTGAAGTGGCGGCCAGCCAGGCGGCGATCAGCGGCGAGCTGAACGACGTGCTGCTGGCGCTGAACTTAAGCCCGCTGATCCATTCCGATCGTGACGCCGAGCAGCTGGCGCGGGAGATGATTCTGGCTCATGAAAAATGGCTGCCGAACTTTGCGGCGACGATCGAAAAACTGAAAGCGTAACGGGAGCGGCAAATGGAACGGGTATTGATCGTCAACGCCGACGACTTCGGCCTCAGTAAAGGGCAGAACTACGGCATTATCGAAGCCTGCCGCAACGGCGTGGTGACATCGACTACGGCGCTGGTCAACGGCGCGGCTATTGACCACGCCGCCCAGCTGAGCCGCAGTACGCCGGAGCTGGCGGTCGGGATGCACTTTGTGCTGACGCTGGGCGAACCGCTGTCGGCCATGCCGGGGTTAACCCGCGACGGCCGGCTGGGCAAATGGATCTGGCAGCAGGCGGAAGAAGATACCCTGCCGCTGGAGGAGATTGCCCATGAGCTGGCGTGTCAGTACCGTCGTTTTATCGATCTCTTCGGCCATGAGCCGACGCATCTCGACAGCCATCACCATGTGCATATGATCGCCCCGATCTATCCCATCGTCGCCGCTTTTGCCCGCGACAAGGGCATCGCGTTGCGCATCGATCGCCAGGTGGCGGCGCAGAGCGGTCTCGATCAGCAGGCGGCGCGCAGCAGCGCAGGCTTCAGCAGCGAGTTTTATGGGGAAGCGGTCTCTGAGGCGCTGTTCCTGCAGACGCTGGACGCCTCAATCGCCCGCGAGGAGCGCTCCCTGGAGGTGATGTGTCATCCGGCCTTTGTCGACCAGACCATCATGGGCAGCGCCTACTGCTACCCGCGGCTGGGCGAGCTTGATGTGCTGACCTCTGCCTCGCTGAAAGCGGCGGTGGCCGACCGGGGTTATCGCCTGGGAACCTACCGCGACGTGTAAGCCCGACGGGGGAAAGGAAAGTGAGTCAAGCCCGGCACACCGTGCCGGGCTTTTTGCTACGCCGGAATAGCGGCGATTTTCGGGCTTCTCGACCACACCCGGTGGGCCGTCATCAGCGCGAGCAGTTTATCTGCCGCCGGGGTGTCGAGAGCATCGGTAACGATGACGCCCTCTTCGCCCTGGGCCGGGACCTGGAGAACCGACGTTAACTGCCGCGCATCGCCTGCCAGCAGGATCGGCTTCAGGTGCTTATAGGCCTCCAGCAGGTAGTAGCGCGCATCGCCGCTCTGGCTCAGGGCGCTGAGGTCGCCGCCGGGCACCACCACGGCATCCACCGTCAGCGATGGGGAACCGGCGAAGGTGCCGGCGATCGGCACGGGAGAACCATCGTCGGCGATGACCTCGCCCATCCGCGAATAGAGCAGTTTACTGTGCACGCCCTGAGCCTGTAGCGCCTGCAGGAGATGGACCAGGTCCTGCGCCGAGGTACGCTCATTGAGCAGCACCGCCACCACGCGACCTTTCACATCCCCTTCGGCGTCCGCATAGAGGCTGAGGGTGGGATCTTTCTCCACGCCGTTGACCGGGGAGGGCAGAGTGAGGCTGCGCTGCTCATCGCTCAGTTCGATACCTAAATTCGCCCCGACCGCTTCCGCCAGCCGGGTATCAATATGGGCCAGGTGATCGACCACCCGCTCGCGGATCCAGGTGCGGACCACTTTGCTGAGCTCGAAGCTGAAGCCATCGATAATATGCTGCTGCTCAATCGGCGTCTGGCTCAGCCAGAACAGACGCGGCTGGGCGTAATATTCGCCGAATGAAGGGCTGCGCTGGCGGATCTTCTCGCCGTCGACGCGTTCGGCAAGGGACTCGAAACCGCCGCGTTTGGCGGCTGGCGGCGTCTCGCGCGGCCAGTTGTCGTTGATCGAGTTGGGTTCGTAGTTGGCCGGGTTGGTGTCAATCTCCATCCGGTGCATACCGTCGCGCTGGAAGTTGTGGTACGGGCAGGTTGGCCGGTTGATCGGGATTTCATGGAAATTCGGTCCGCCGAGGCGGCTAATCTGCGTATCGGTGTAGGAAAAGAGACGCCCCTGCAGCAGCGGATCGTTGCTGAAATCGATGCCCGGTACGATATGCCCGGGATGGAAGGCCGCCTGTTCGTTCTCGGCAAAGAAGTTGTCCGGGTTGCGGTTGAGGACCATTTTGCCGACCCGTTGCACCGGCACCAGCGCCTCAGGGATCAGCTTGGTGGGATCTAACAGGTCGAAGTCAAAATCAAATTCGTTCTCCTCGGGGATCAGCTGCAGCCCGAGCTCAAATTCCGGGTAGTCCCCGGCTTCAATGGCCTCCCACAGATCGCGGCGATGAAAATCGGGGTCACGGCCGGTCAGCTTCTGCGCTTCATCCCACACCAGCGACGCCTTGCCGGCGACCGGTTTCCAGTGGAAGCGAACAAAGGTGGCTTTGCCCTCGGCATTGATCAGGCGGAAGGTGTGGATCCCGAAGCCTTCCATGGTGCGATAGCTGCGCGGGATGCCGCGATCGGACATCGCCCACATCACGTTGTGCAGCGTTTCCGGCTGCAGGGAAACGTAGTCCCAGAAGGTGTCGTGAGCGCTTTGTCCCTGGGGGATGGCCCAGTGGGGCTCAGGCTTCACGGCGTGGACAAAGTCGGGAAACTTCAGCGCGTCCTGAATGAAGAAGACCGGGGTGTTGTTGCCGACGAGGTCAAAAATCCCCTCGTCGGTGTAAAACTTGGTGGCGAAGCCGCGAATATCGCGAACGGTGTCCGCCGACCCCGCGCCGCCCTGCACGGTGGAGAAGCGCACAAAGACCGGGGTGATTTTATCGGCTGCCGAGAGAAAATCGGCTTTGGTCAACGCTGTCAGGCTTTTGTAGGGCTGGAAGTAACCGTGGGCCGCTGAGCCGCGGGCATGTACGATACGCTCCGGAATTCGCTCATGGTCGAAGTGGGTGATCTTCTCCCGCAGAATGAAATCTTCCAGCAGCGTTGGGCCGCGGGCGCCGGCGCGCAGCGAGTTCTGATCGTCGGCAATGCGCACGCCCTGGTTGGTGGTCAGCGGATAGTCTTCTCCGCCTTTGCGCTGCGGCTCCAGGGCGTCAAGTTTGCTGCTGTGGGTATCAGGCGCTTTCAGGCTGCCAGGGGCGGTCGGTTCAGCGCCAGGGGCGGTGGGTTTCGGCGTGGGGCGCCACTCCCGGTCATCCGGCGCCAGCGAGTCGAGACCCGGCTGCGCTTCCTCGCTGCCGTGAACCGGTGCCTGCTGGTGGTGCGGGTTTGGGTGCTTATCAGACATTGCTCGTCTCCTGCTTTCATTGCTAAAAGTGGTCGTTGATAAACCAAAACCCTTCTAACTATAGAACATTACGCTGGCTGCGCCCGGCGAGGGGGCAGGGAGTTATCCTAAAATGCGCATCGGCGGCAGGGGGGCGACGAACGGGGGCACGATCGGCTATGATAGAGGTTTCTGTTTCCCGCTTTGCTTAGTGAATCCATTTGTTATGAAACCATTGCGCCAACAAAATCGCCCTGTCATTAGCTACGTGCCGCGCGTGGAGCCTGCGCCCCCGGAACATGCCGTGAAAATGGACCATTTTCGCGATGTCTGGATTTTGCGCGGGAAGTATGTCGCCTTTCTGCTGATGGGGGAGCATTTCCGCCGTTCACCGGCGTTCAGCGTGCCGGAGTCGGCGCAGCGCTGGGCTAACCAGGTGCGTCAGGAAGGTGAGATTGAAGCCTGAATCTGCTGCAGAAATAAAAAAACCGCTGATTATCAGCGGTTTTTTTGTGCTTACCGTTTAGCGATGCGCCAGTTCGGCCTCTTCTTCGCTATCGAAAATCGACTTGTCGGTCTGGCGCAGCCACTGGCTGGTCAGCGTCCCGGCGGTCATGGAGCCGTTAACGTTCAGCGCGGTACGCCCCATATCGATCAGGGGTTCGACGGAGATCAGCAGCGCCACGAGGGTCACCGGCAGGCCCATCGCCGGCAGGACGATCAGCGCGGCGAAGGTGGCCCCGCCGCCCACCCCGGCGACGCCCGCCGAGCTGACGGTGACGATGCCCACAAGGGTGGCAATCCACATCGGATCCAGCGGGTTGATGCCTACGGTCGGCGCGACCATCACCGCCAGCATGGCCGGGTAGATACCGGCGCAGCCGTTCTGACCAATGGTGGCGCCAAAGGAGGCGGAGAAGCTGGCAATCGACTCCGGTACGCCGAGACGACGGGTCTGCGCTTCCACGTTCAGCGGAATGGAGGCGGCGCTGGAGCGGCTGGTGAAGGCGAAGGTGATCACCGGCCAGACTTTACGGAAGTACTTCAGCGGGCTGATGCCGTTAATCGCCAGCAGCAGGCCGTGAACGACAAACATGATGCCCAGCGCGATGTACGAGGCCACCACGAAGCCGCCAAGCTTGATGATATCCTGTAGATTCGACCCGGCAACCACTTTGGTCATCAGCGCCAGCACGCCGTAAGGGGTCAGCTGCATCACCAGACGAACCAGCTTCATCACCCAGCCCTGCAGGGTATCGATGGCGGTCAGTACGCGCTGGCCTTTTTCCACATCCTCTTTCAGCAGCTTCAGGGCTGCGACGCCGAGGAACGCCGAGAATATGACGATGCTGATGATCGAGGTCGGGTTAGCCCCGGTGAGGTCAGCAAACGGGTTCTTCGGCACGAAGGAGAGGATCAGCTGCGGGACGCTGAGATCGGCCACTTTACCCACATAGTTGCTCTGAATGGCGTTCAGACGGGCGGTCTCCGCGCTGCCCTGGACCAGCCCCTCGGCGGTGAGGCCGAACATGTTGGTCACCAGCACGCCAACCAGGGCGGCGATCAGGGTGGTGAACAGCAGAGTACCGATGCTCAGGAAGCTGATTTTCCCCAGCTGCGAGGCATTGTGCAGGCGGGCCACGGCGCTAAGGATTGACGCGAAGACCAGCGGCATAACGATCATTTGCAGCAGCTGGACATAACCGTTGCCGACGATATTGAACCACTGGATGGAATCTTTCAGCACCTGGCTGTCAGACCCATAGATCAGCTGTAGCGCCAGACCGAAGATCACGCCAATCGCCAGGCCGACCAGGACCTTCCTGGCCAGGCTCCACTGTTTATGGCGAGTTTGCCCCAGCGCAAACAGCAATACGGCGAACACGACTACGTTCGCTATTAATGGAAAGTTCATCCCCGTTCTCCTGATATTTTTATAACCTGGGCTGGTGGATAACCAGCTCTTATGACCGCAAGGTTAGCAGAAGGCGTTATCAAGGACTTATATTCAAATGGAATGGGTTATAACCAAATGGCGTTTTCTGCCGGTTTATCGCCCACTCTGGTGACTTATGAAGCGATTGAAGGTGATCTGCAGGGAATTAATCACCCCGGAAGACCAGCGTATCGCGCTGTTGTCCGCCAGCGTCTGCGGCATCCAGACGGCATAGACGAATAGCGCCATGCATAAGGCGCGCTCCAGCTGGTTGCCTTTGCGCGGCGCAAGGATCGGCAGCCGGAAGCGCCAGCGACACGGCCATAGCAGCGGCACTCCGGCGGGGGTGAGCATATCGGCGAGGATGTGGCTGAGATAGCCCAGCACCAGGCCCTGGAGGGCGTCCGCCGGGACAATCCAGCTGTCAGGCACCTTGAGGTAGAATAGCGTCAGCGCGCCAAACACCGCCAGCAGGCTGTGGGTGAAGCCGCGGTGGCCAAAGGCCCGCGCCACGGGCCTGGAGATCCAGCTCAGCCGCTGGCCAAGAAACGACTTTGGGTGATCGATGTCCGGCAGCAGGCAGGTCAAGACCGCGGAGGGCACAATATGCCACCAGTCGCCCTGCGCCAGCACCGGCGTTAACTCTGCGTTTTTGGCAAATACTGCGCAGGCGATTGAAAAGAAGAGATGGCCTTCCGCCGTCATGATAACACACCCTAAACTGTCGATTCATACAGTATAGGGTTTTTATACAGTGCACGGAAGAGGTGACGGTGTAACTCTTTGTCACAAATTCTCAGCGCGCCAGCCATCCGCCGTCGACGGCCAGGGTATAGCCATGAATATAGTCGGCGGCGGACGAGGCGAGAAACACCGCCGGCCCCTGCAGGTCACCCGGCACCCCCCAGCGACCGGCGGGGATACGTTCAAGGATTGCCTGGTTACGCTCTTCATCTTCGCGCAGCGCCTGGGTGTTATTAGTGGCCATATACCCGGGCGCAATGGCGTTGACGTTGATACCCTGACCAGCCCATTCGTTGGCCAGCAGGCGGGTCAGGCCCAGCACGCCGCTTTTCGAGGCGGTATAAGAGGGGACGCGGATCCCGCCCTGAAACGAGAGCATCGAGGCGATGTTAATAATTTTCCCGCCTTCACCCTGGCGAATGAACTGCCTGGCGACCGCCTGGCAGAGGAAGAAAACCGCTTTCAAATTCAGATCGATGACCGCGTCCCAGTCGCTTTCCGTGAAGGTCAGGGCGTCATGGCGGCGGATAATCCCGGCGTTGTTAACCAGAATATCGACCCGGCCCATCGCTGCTACCGCCTGGTCGACCAGAACGGTCATATCATCCTGATGGCTGAGATCCGCCTGAATGGCATGAAAGCGGCGGCCCAGCGCCTCAACCTGCGCGGCCGTGTCGTGGGGAATTTTGCGGTTGATGCCGACGATATCGCATCCGGCCTGCGCCAGGCCCAGCGTCATTCCCTGTCCCAGGCCGGTATCGCAACCGGTCACGATGGCGACCTTACCCGTCAGGTCGAAGGCGTTCAGTACCATATTCACCTCTGTGTGCTGATCTTCAGGCGTACGATGACGCCACCTGTGCCCAGCATAGAGGCAGGAAAACAAAATTACAATTAAAATGAAACGCTGTTTTGATTTTATTGCCGGCGGCGTGACGGCGATCGCGTCAGCCGCCAGCGGCCTTACCCGAGCAGCGCCTCGACGGTCAGGGCCTGCAGTGACGGCAGCTTGACGTCTGCCAGCACAAAGCGCGGGTCGCGGCTGTTCTCCGCTTCCGGCACCACGATAGCGCGCATGCGTGCAGCTTTGCTGGCGATCATGCCGTTGACCGAGTCCTCCAGCGCGACGCAGCGCTGTGGGTCGACCCCGAGGGCGGCGGCGCAGTTGAGATACACCTGCGGGTGCGGTTTGCTCCAGGGCAGATGCTCCGCCGAGGCGAGGGCATCAAACTGATCGCGCAGCTCGAACATATTGAGCACTTTCTCCAGCATCACCAGCGGCGAGGCTGAGGCCAGCCCAACCTTCAACCCCTGGGCTTTACACAGGGCCACCGCCTCGCGCACCCCCGGCAGCAGCGGACGTGAGGCTTCCACCAGTTCAATGGCGCGACGGATAATGCGCGCGGTGGCTTCCGCGCGGTCCACGCCGCGCCACGGCTGCTGCGCGTACCACAGATCCACCACCAGGTCGATTCGCAGACCCAGCAGGTCGGGCAGTTCATCGCGGCGGCGGGTATCCACCCCCAGGCTCTCCATGACCTCGACCTCCGCCTGATCCCAAAGCGGCTCAGAGTCAATCAGCAACCCGTCCATATCAAAAATCGCAGCCTCAATGCGGCGCTTCGCTGACATATGTCCTTCTCCTGTTGCGTAATCAGATAAACGAATCGGCATTCATGGTATATCATACCGCGCGTTATTGGGCGAAATTCGCCGTGGAAGATAGACTTATACCCGACACATTCGGGTAAGCGAGGAGCGCCTGCGCCACGCAACGGGCGGCAGGCGAACCACTAACGCGTCTTTAACAAGGGGAACTCATGACGTACCAACAAGCTGGACGCATTGCGGTCATCAAACGTATTTTGGGATGGGTCATCTTTATTCCCGCCGTGCTGTCGACGCTGATTTCTGTCCTCAAATTTATGTATGAGCACAGTGAAAAGAAACCCGGCATTGACGCGGTAATGATGGATTTTGCGCACGTCATGATTGAGATGATGCGCTTTAACACGCCGTTCCTGAACTTTTTCTGGTACAACTCACCGCTGCCGGATTTTCACCACAGTCTGAACATCGGCTTCTGGATTATCTTCATTCTGGTGTTCGTCGGTATGGCGCTGCAGGCCTCCGGCGCGCGGATGGCGCGGCAGGCGAAATTTCTCCGCGAGGGGATTGAGGATCAGCTGATCCTCGAGCAGGCGAAAGGCGCGGAAGGGTTAACTCGCGAGCAGCTCGCCGAACGCATTGTGGTGCCGCGACATACGATCCTGGTGCAGTATTTCCCGCTGTACGTGCTGCCGGTGATCGTAATTGTCATCGGCTACTTCTTCTTCTCGCTGCTGGGCTTTCTCTAAGCCAGGTGCCCGGTTAGCCGGGCGCCATCTTATTCCGCCGGCAGAGGGCGTGGTTTACCCTGATTATCGACGGCAACGTAGATAAACAGCGCTTCCGTCGCCTTGTAGCGCTGGCCAATCGGTTCTGAAGAGACTTTTTTCACCCACACTTCGATGTTGATGGTTACCGAGGTATTGCCGCGCTTCACGCAGCGGGCATAGCAGCACACCACGTCGCCGACGGCCACCGGGCGTAAAAAGGTCATCCCATCCACGCGCACGGTCACCACGCGACCCTGGGCGATCTCTTTGGCCATAATGGCGCCGCCGATATCCATCTGCGACATCAGCCAGCCGCCAAAAATATCCCCGTTGGCATTAGTATCCGCCGGCATTGCCAGGGTGCGTAAAACCATTTCGCCCTTCGGGGCGAGATCTGTTGTTGTCATGCTCTACTCTGTTGTGGTCAAAGACGATCAGCGGGATGCTACTATGAAAACGGCGGAGAGAGAATAGGGGATAGCGCCCGCGGAGGCGGGCGCAGGCTGCCGGGGAATTAGTGGTGGTCGTCCTGCGGCATATGGCGGTAGATGTAGATCCCGCTCAGCAAGGTAAAGACCAGCGTGAGAGCGGTTAAACCGAAGACCTTAAAGTTAACCCAGATATTCTGCGGCAACCAGAAGGCGATATAGATATTAGCCAGCCCACAGAGGATAAAAAACGCCGCCCACGCCAGGTTTAGACGCGACCAGACCTGCTGCGGCAGGGTCAGCTCTTTACCCAGCATGCGCTGGATAAGCGGCTTTTTCATTACCCACTGGCTGAACAGCAGCGCGCCGGCGAACAGCGCATAGATCACCGTCACCTTCCATTTAATAAACTCATCATTGTGGAAGAAGAGCGTTAATCCGCCGAAGACGGCCACCAGCACGAAGGTGATCAGCGCCATTTTTTCGATTTTACGGTAGCGCACCCAGCTGTAGATCAGCACGATGGCGGTCGCCACAATCAGCGCCGTGGTAGCGGCGTAGATATCGTAAAGCTTGTAGAAGGCAAAGAAGACCACCAGCGGTAAAAAATCCAGAAACTGCTTCATACATCGATCCCGTCTGTCAGGACGGACCGGGAAATTTCCCGGTCCAGGTTAAAATTAGCTACGGATAAGCATATACACGCGGAATAAATAGATCAGCAACAGGGCGGAAATCAGGTTGCTGATGGTGTTGATGACCACCGCGCCGACGTTCGGCGTCAGCACGGCAAAGCTGGAAGCGAACAGCAGCAGCAGGGTTTTCGCCACCAGCCAGCCGATAATGGCCGGCGCCACCAGCCGCAAATTGGCCCAGGCCAGACGCATGCTGCTGCGCATGGCGCTGAGGATGCCCATTTTGTCCTGCACCAGCATGATCGGCGCAAAGGCTAGCACAATGGCCAACAGGACGCCGGGCACCAGCACTAACATCATCCCCATCTGCACCAGGAAGGTGGTGAAGAGGATCAACAGCAGCAGCTTCGGCAGCACCGGCGCCGAGGCGCCGATAGCGCGCAGAGCGCTGACGCGATGACCGGCAGAGACCAGCTGGATGAGCAGCAGGACGCCGCCGGCGAGGATCGCATTGCCCACCAGACCCGAGAAGGTCGATGCCGCCGAGGCGCGCAGCAGAACCTGCTGCTGCTCCGGCGTCATATTCTGCACCAGCTCGAACAGGCCTGCGCTACCGGCGAGGTTATCGCCTTCGCTGAGTATCGACAGCTGCTCGTCGCTGGGTGAAAAGGCATGGCCAAGTACTACCGTAATGAACGCGCACAACAGCGCAATCAGCAAAATGGTAATGAACTGATTACGAAAAAAATTCCCGGTGTCACGGTAGACGGACTTCGCCGTGATAGACATGCATTCTCCTTGAGTGTCGCAGGTGTTAACTAGCCGGCGATTGTACCGCAAATCGTTCCGTCGTAGCACTCTCTGCGCCGGTCAGGGCAGGTATATCTTTGTAAAGAGGCCGCAATGGCGGCAGGCCATAGCGCGCTCGCGCCCGGTTGCAGGCGTCGTTTTCCTCGCCATCTTCCCCGGACATGGCGAATTCGCGACATGGCGAGGGACGGTTTTCATAGATAGTGCAGTGGACGGCGTCGCCGATTTCGCCCGATAGCGCCGCGCAGCGGCCCTGGCGTTGATTGGTGCCGCTCATGCAGCGCAGGAAAGAGGTTAGCGGCTCGGTCAGCGCGGAGGGCACCAGGCCACCCGCGTCGTCGGCTTCCGCCCAGTAGAAAGAGACACGAAAATACGCACAACAGGCACCGCACGTCATGCACGGGTTGATTTCACTCATAATTACACCTGAAAAAAACGCATCAACACAGATTTTCGGCAGTTAACTTATCCAGCCGCCTCAGCGGCGGCAAGAGGGGCAGAAATAATTTTTTTCGCGAAAAGTGAAAATTGATGTGTGTAGGATTCAGCGTATTGCGATCGGTATCAAAAATTAATCTGGATCAATAAATGTTAAATCTAAGGTTTTAGTGTGATCTAAAACAGATCAAACGTAACTCGTTATAGGTATATTTGGCCGCGCTGAAAAACCATAATGAGGAAGTGGATATGAAGAAGTTAGCAGCGGCGGCATTAATTCTAAGCACTCTTTCCACCGGCAGCGTCTGGGCGCATGAAGCGGGTGAATTTTTCATTCGCGCCGGGACCGCCACCGTCCGACCGACGGAGGGCTCTGACAATGTGTTAGGCAGCCTTGGCGGTTTCAACGTCAGTAACAACACTCAGCTGGGTTTAACCTTTACCTATATGGCGACCGATAACATCGGCGTGGAACTGCTGGCGGCAACGCCGTTCCGCCATAAGGTTGGTACCGGGCCAACCGGCACCATCGCCACCGTCCATCAGTTGCCACCCACCCTGATGGCGCAGTGGTACTTTGGCGATGCGCAAAGCAAGGTGCGCCCTTACGTGGGGGCGGGGATTAACTACACCACCTTCTTTAATGAAGACTTTAACGATAACGGTAAGGCGGCCGGGCTTTCCGATCTGAGCCTGAAGGACTCCTGGGGCGCGGCAGGGCAGGTCGGCCTCGATTACCTGATTAACCGTGACTGGCTGCTGAATATGTCGGTGTGGTACATGGATATCGATACCGATGTGAAATTCAAAGCCAACGGCGTGGACCAGAAAGTCAGCACCCGTCTGGATCCGTGGGTGTTTATGTTCTCCGCAGGCTATCGGTTCTAACGCCTGCTGCAAACTGGCCAGCGGACGGCCAGTTTGTTGCCTCCTCACTCCTCCCTGCGATCCCCCTTCGCCTGCGGATCACACTTCCGTCCACTGGCGCAGCAGGTTGTGATACATATTGAGCAGGGAGAGCACCTCTTCTCCGTCGCCAAAGCGCGTTTTGAGCGACTGGATCGTGCGGTCCAGGTCGTAGAGCATCGCGCGCTGCTTATCGTCGCGGACCATCGACTGGATCCACAGGAAAGAGGCCTGGCGTACGCCGCGGGTGACCGGGGTGACGCAGTGCAGGCTGCTGGCGGGATAGAGCACCAGATGCCCGGCCGGGAGCTTCACCCGATGCTGGCCATAGGTGTCTTCAATGACCAGTTCGCCCCCCTCATAGCTTTCCGGTTCGCAGAGAAACAGCGTCGCCGATAAATCGGTCCGCATCCAGCCCGCTTCGCCGTTCTGACGCACCGCGCCATCGACATGAAAGCCGTAGGTCTCCCCCGGCCCGTAGCGATTAAACAACGGTGCGGAAATCGTCCGCGGCAGCGCGGCGGAAAAAAACTGCGGATGGCCGCGCAGCGCGTCGAGTACGGCGGCCTGCAGACGGGCGTACAGCGGCGTGCGGGTATCGATCTGTTGGTTTTGTTTGACGGTCGCCCCCTGGCTGCCAACGGTAACCCGTCAGTCAACCCATTCGGCCTGCGCCAGCAGGCGGGCATATTCAGCCACCTGATCCGCCGTTAACACATCAGGAATGTGATACATCATTGCGGTGTTCTCTCAAAAAGGTGGGGCGCGATGGCCCCACGTACAGACTCAGAAATGGACGTTCGCCGTCAGCATAAAGGTACGGGGTTCGCCTGGATGATAGCGATAGCCGCTCTTGTTGATGGAAGCCACGTAATCGGTATCAAACAGGTTGTACATATTGAGCTGCAGATCGAGGTTGCTGTTGACCCGATAGCCCAGTTTGGCGTCGGCGACCCAGTAGCCCTCGGTGTGATCCGGGGTACCGACCGCACCATCGCTGCCCCGGCGCAGGCTTCCGACATAGCGCACGCCGCCGCCGACGGACAAATCGCTGGTGGCCTGATACTGCGTCCACAGCGTAAAGGCATGTTTCGGGGTGTAGGCCAGCGCGGAAGAGCCATCCTGCGCCACATTCTGCCCCTCCGTCACCTTGGCATGCTGCTGGGTGTAGCCGGCGATGATCGTCCAGTCCGGGGTCAGGTTCCCGGTCGCGGAGAGCTCATACCCCTCCACGCGCTTTTTGCCGTATTGCGACCAGGTTCCGTCATCGTTAGCGGCCACTTCGTTTTCAATATCGGTACGGAATAACGCCGCGCTGAGCAGCATGCGCTTGTCGAGGATCTGCCACTTGGTGCCCAGTTCGCTGGATTTCGCCTTCTGCGGTTTAAAGTCGGTCCGGTTGGCGCTGTTGCCGCTGCCGCTGGCGGCCAGCGCGAAGCTGCTGCCCCCCGGCGGTTGCTGCGAGATGGCATAGTTGACGTAGATATTGCCCTGCTCGGTTAAGCGATACAGCGCCCCGGCCTTCCAGTTAACCAGGTTACCGGATTTGGCGGTATCGACTGTGGTGACCGGGCTGCCGGTCGACTGTCCTGGCGGGCAGGCGACAGCCCCGCGTCCGCTGCCGCCGCAGGCGGTGGCGCTGTCATATTTGGTATGGTAACTGTCGAGACGCAGCCCGCCGTTGATCTCAACCCGATCGGTCAGCGCCAGCGTATCGAAGGCATAAATGCCGAAGGTATCGGTCTGGCCGTTGGCGTTCGCCCCGTTTCTGTCCAGCCCGCCAATCGACAGGCTGCTCACCGGATGATAGAGATTCACCGCCGGGGCGGTCAGGGCGTTGACGCCATAGTTGGTCTGGTTTTCCCGGGTAAACTCCACGCCGGCGCTGACGTCATGGCCTATCGAGCCGGTATTGAAGGTCGAGGTGATATTGGTCTGGTTGGTCAGAATGCGGTTGCTGACATCTTTGGTATTAACCAGCCGTGACCAGCTCCAGGTGTTGACGTCATTGATGTCGGGGGCGGTGATATTGCTCGCGCCGCCCATCACCGCAGTCAGGAGATACTCCTGCTTCACCCGCGACCAGCGGGTGGTATTGCGCACGGTGGTATTGTCCGTCAGATCGTGTTCGAAGCGCAGGGTGCCGCTGTCGGTGGTGGATTTATCGTAATCGGAGTCGGTGCCATAGAAATTGTTGGTATTGACCTTACCGGCGGAATTGAGCGCGGCATACTTCGGCGAAGGCGCTGAATAGCCCGGCAGGCCGACGGTGGGGATCCCGCCATCCGGGGTGTTGTTCTGCCGGACGTGGAGATAGTTCAGATACAGACGGGTGGGCGTATCGAGGCCAAAGGCCAGCGACGGAGCGATGCCGTAGCGCTCGTTCTCAATTTTATCCCGGCCGGCGTCGTGGGTTTTTTCGCCCATCAGGTTGAGGCGAAACGCGGCGTTGTCGCCGAAGGCCTGGTTAAGATCAAGGGTACCCCGGCGCGACCAGGCGCTGCCGATGCTGGCCGAACCGTCGATCCCGGAGTCAAGACGCGGCTGTTTGCTGATCATATTGATCGAGCCGGAGGGGGCGCTGCGGCCATAGTCCGTGCCGGCGGGCCCTTTGATGACTTCCACCTGCTGGGTATTGAAGGTATCCCGCGTCACGCTGCCGATATCGCGAATGCCGTCCACATAAATACTGTTGGAGGTGTCCACGCCGCGCATAAAGATGGCGTCCCCGGTGGTTGAGCTGCCATTCTCCCCGGCGTAAAACGCCCCGACGCCAGGGACGTTCTTGAGGGCGTCAGTCAGGTTGGTGACGCCCTGATCTTTAATGACCTGTTCGGGGATCACGGTGATGGTGCGAGTGGTATCCACCAGCGGTTTATTAAACTTGGGATCGGCGGAGGCCCCGGGAGAATAAAGCGAAGGCGGGGCGGCTTCCACCACCAGCGTCTCTTCATTATTTTTGACTGATTTTTCCGCTGCCATGCCGGTTGCCGGCGCGGCCCCCAGACACAGACCCGTAAACAATGCCAATGAGTTGAAACTGCCAAACGGCAGAGAAGCGTTTTTTTCCATGATAAATGCAGGCTTATTTTTTGTTATTCGCACATATCACGCCGCGCAAAAGCGACGTTATTCGTCGTCTGGCTTGCGCTGACCCGGCGTGACTCCATAAATGATAAAAAGAATAGTTATCATTCGCCTTAATATTTACACAGAAAAGTTGACGTTTAAACTGATTTCTTCACCACCGTTTACAAATTTCATAAATTTTGAACAAAAAAGGCGAGTTAGCTCGGCAAAGGCGGCGGAACAAAGCGGTACATGACGTGGTGACCTGGGAGCAATGACGCCCGGAGGCAGGCGTCCCGGCGGGCTTACCAGGGCACCGTGCGGCCCTGGTAATCCGGAGACTCCAGTCCCGGGCGCCGCTGCTTGTCGAGCAGGACGTTCACCAGGCGTGGGATGGTCTCTTCGATGGTCAGGGGAGCGTCGGCCCCGCCGAGCTCGGTGCGGATCCATCCCGGAGCCATCACTACCAGCGGGTGGCAGGCCGAGGTGGGGCGAGCGGCGAAGCTGCGCATGAACATAATCAGCGCGGCTTTACTTCCGCGGTAGAGCTCCCGCTGGCCGCCGAGATTGTTCGTCAGACTGCCCTGGCCGGAGGACATCACACCCAGCAGCCCCTGCGGCTTGACCGCCGGCTGCGGCAGCTGGTGCGTGAGGTGTGTTGTGAGTAAAAAAAAAGCCCGCACAAGTGCGGGCAAAAATACTGGAAGCAATGTGAGCAATGTCGTACTGAATACCTGAGTTGTTTACTCAACTATTCAGTAATGAGAAAGATAATATTTCTCATTTAAGATATTAACCCCATCTTTTGTGCGGAAGCGATTTTTATCCAAGGGTAAAGACCGTGCGCTGCTGGATATCATTAGCGTGATGAACCAGCCGGTGCGCGATGAGCAGATCCTCCAGGCGGCTGGCGTCCAGCTGGAACAGATGCTGTTTCCGCTGCTGGTGGCGGTAGGGCGCCATGGCCCGGTGGGGGGGAGCTGGCGGATCATTTAGGGCGCGATAACACCACCGTCAGTCGCCAGGTGAAGAAACTGGAAGCCCAGGGGCTCGCCTGTAAGCAACCGAACCGTCATGCCCGACGAATCAGCGAAGTGACGCTTAGCGCCAACGGACAACAGATGATCGATAGGATCGCTGTGGCGCGGCGGCGGTTGATGAAACAGGCGCTGGCGCAGAGGTCGGAAGAGGAGGGGCAGGCGCTGTTTCGCTTAACGCGCAAATACGCCGACAGTTTGCAGAAATCATCGCCGCCCGGCGCAAGGCCAGGCGGCTGACGGTCAGGCGGTTTTGGTCGCCGCCTTCAGGCTCCGGACGAAGGCTTTCAGCTCGTCGAGCATGGTCTGCGGCTCATCAAGATGGCGTTCGATGATTTTGACGATGGCGGAACCGGAGATCGCCCCGGCGGCGCCGGCGTCAATGGCGGCGCTCACCTGCTCCGGCGCGGAGATGCCAAAGCCCTGCAGCGGCGGCGCGGCGTGATATTCCGCCAGCTTCTCCACCAGATGGTGCAGCGGCAGCGCAGCGCGATTTTCCGCACCCGTCACCCCGGCGCGCGACAGCAGATAGGTGTAGCCGCGGCCATATGAGGCAATCTGGCGCAGTAAATCGTCATCCGCATTGGGCGGGCAGATGAAAATCGGCGCGATGTTATGGCGCATCGCCGCCTGGCGGAACGGGGCGGACTCTTCCACCGGCACGTCGGCGACCAGCACCGAGTCGACGCCGACGCGGGCGCACTGGGCATAGAACTCATCGATACCCGGGCTGAAGACGAGGTTGGCGTACATCAGCAGGCCGATTGGGATCGTCGGATGCTTCTGGCGGATCGCCGCCAGCATCTCAAAGCACTGCGCCGGGGTCACCCCCGCGGCGAAGGCGCGCAGGGCCGCGCCCTGGATGGTCGGGCCGTCCGCCAGCGGGTCGGAGAAGGGGATCCCCAGCTCAAGGGCATCGGCGCCGCCTTCGATCAGCGCATCGATAATTTTCAGCGACTGCTCCGGTCCCGGATCGCCAAGGGTCACAAAGGGGACGAAGGCGCCTTCCTGGCGGTTTTTTAGTTGGGCAAACAGCGTCTCATAGCGTTCCATCAGATTTCCCCTCGCGCTTTCAGGATGTCGTGTACGGTGAAAATGTCTTTATCGCCGCGGCCGGAGAGGTTAACCACCAGCAGCTGCTCTTTTTCCGGGTTTTCGCGCATCATCTTCAGCGCGTGGGCCAGGGCGTGCGAGGACTCCAGCGCCGGGATGATCCCTTCGTGGCGGGAGAGCGCTTTGAACGCGTCCAGCGCTTCGTCGTCGGTGATCGACACATAGTCGGCGCGCCCGGTGCTGTTCAGATACGCGTGCTGCGGCCCAACGGACGGGAAGTCCAGTCCGGCGGAAATGGAGTAAGATTCCTCGATCTGGCCGTCGGCGGTTTGCATCATCGGCGACTTCATGCCGAAGTAGATCCCAATGCGACCATGCTTCAGCGGCGCGCCGTGCTCCCCGCTTTCGATACCGTGCCCGGCAGGCTCCACGCCGATCAGGCCGACATGGGTTTCCTCGATAAAATCAGCGAACATGCCGATGGCGTTTGATCCGCCGCCGACGCAGGCGATCACCGCGTCCGGCAGGCGTCCCTCTTTTTCGAGGATCTGCGCTTTGGTCTCTTCGCCAATCATGCGCTGGAATTCACGCACGATGGTTGGGAACGGGTGCGGACCGGCGGCGGTGCCCAGCATATAATGCGCCTTCTCGTAGCTGCCGGACCAGTCGCGCAGCGCCTCGTTACAGGCATCTTTCAGCGTGGCGGAACCGCTGTGCACCGGGATCACTTCGGCGCCCATCAGGCGCATACGGAAGACGTTCGGCGACTGGCGTTCGACGTCCTTGGCGCCCATGTAGATACGGCATTTCAGGCCGAGCAGGGCGCTGGCCAGCGCTGAGGCGACGCCGTGCTGGCCGGCGCCGGTCTCGGCGATAATTTCGGTTTTGCCCATCCGTTTGGCCAGCAGAGCCTGGCCCAGTACCTGGTTGGTTTTGTGCGCGCCGCCGTGCAGCAGATCTTCGCGTTTCAGGTACAGGGTGGTGCGGGTCCCTTCGGTCAGGTTCCGGCATTTGGTCAGGGCCGTCGGACGACCGGCGTAGTTTTTCAGCAGGTCGGTGAATTCCGCCTGAAAGGCCGGGTCCTTCTGCGCGCTGACAAAGGCTTCTTCCAGCTGGCGCAGGGCGGGCATCAGGATCTGCGGCACATACATGCCGCCGAATTCGCCGAAGTAGGGGTTCAGTAAAGTGCTCATTATTGCTCCTTAATATGCGCGCAGCGTCTGGAAAACGGAGGCCAGCTTGCTGGCGTCTTTAATCCCGGGTTGCGACTCTACGCCTGAATTGAAATCGAGTCCGGCACAGCCGCTTTTGGCCGCTTCCACACAGTTATCGGCGCCGAGGCCGCCGGCCAGCATAACGTTGCGCAGATCCTGGCCCTGCAGCAGGCTCCAGTCAAAACGCTGGCCGCTGCCGCCCTGGCCGTTGTCGAGCAGATACTTATCGACATGGCGGAGTGTACGGGCCGGCAACGTTTCACCAACGCTCAACGCCTTCCAGATGCGGACGTTATCCGCGAGGGCGTCGCGCAGCGCGTCGATATAAGCCTGGTCTTCATCACCGTGCAACTGCACGGCGGCCAGCCTCAGGGCCTGGGCGCGAGCGACCACCTCGTCCAGCGGCGCATTGCGGAAGACGCCGACGTACTGCAGCGGCGCGGCGGCGATCACCGCTTTGGCCTGGGCATCATTTACCGCCCGCGGCGAGGTCGGGACGAAGATCAGGCCACCGTAAATGGCGCCGGACTCCCAGGCCACCTGGGCATCCTGTGGGCGCGTCAGGCCGCACACTTTGTTCTCGCCGAGCAGCACGCGTTTGACCGCCGCTTCCAGATCCGCCTGCTCCATCAGGGCGGAGCCGATCAGGAAGCCGTTGGCGAAGTGGCTCAGCTCACGCACTTCGGCATAGGTATGGATGCCGGATTCGCTGATCACCGTGACATCCGGGCCGAGACGCGCCGCCAGCTGACGGGTGCGGTTAAGGTCAATCGACATATCGCGCAGGTCGCGGTTGTTAATGCCCACCACCTTCGCCTTCAGAGCGATGGCGCGCTCCAGCTCCTCTTCATTGCTGACTTCGGTCAGCACGCCCATATTCAGGCTGTGAGCCACCGCGGAGAGCTGACGATATTGTTCATCGTCGAGCACCGAGAGCATCAGCAGGCAGGCGTCGGCCTGATAGTAGCGCGCCAGGTAGATCTGGTAAGGGTCGATGGTGAAGTCCTTACACAGGATCGGCTGCGGCGCGACCTTGCTGACGATCGGCAGAAAATCGAAGCTGCCCTGGAAATATTTCTCATCACACAGCACCGAGATCGCCGAGGCGTAGTGTTTGTAGATGCTGGCGATCGCCGCCGGATCGAAATCTTCGCGAATCAACCCCTTCGACGGCGAGGCCTTTTTGCACTCGAGAATAAACGCGGTGCGGGTGCCGGCCAGCGCGTCATAGAAATTGCGCTGCGTCGGGACGACCTCATTCTGAAAACTGACTAACGGTTGTTGTTGTTTGCGGGCTTCCACCCAAATCGCTTTGTCGGCAACGATTTTTGCTAAAACGGTCTGCATTCTTTACCCTCTTGCCGCTAAGGCGGTCACTCTGTCATAGGCCGCGCCGCTGTGCAGCACATCCAGTACCTGCTGAGCGTTAGCTTTCAGATCTTCATGCCCGTGTAAACGCATCAACATGGCGACGTTGGCGGCGACGGCGGCTTCGTGAGCGGCTTCACCTTTACCTTGTAGCAAGCGCGTCAGAATGTCACGGTTTTCTTCCGGCGTACCGCCCGCCAGCTGCGCCTGATGGTAAGGCGTCAGGCCGAAGTCGTCGGCGGTCAGCTGATAGCTTTTGATTTCCCCGGCATGCAGCTCGGCGACCACCGTGGGCGCATGCAGCGAGACTTCATCCATCCCGCCGCTGTGCACCACGGCCGCGCGCTGATAACCGAGTACGCGCAGGGTTTCCGCAATCGGCAACACCAGCTCCGGGCTGTAGACGCCAATCAGCGCCAGCGGCGGATGCGCCGGGTTGATCAGCGGTCCCAGTACGTTAAACAGGGTACGGGTCTTCAACTGCTGACGGACCGGCATCGCGTGGCGGAAACCGGTGTGATACTTGGGCGCGAACAGGAAGCAGACGCCCAGCTCATCGAGCGCCGCGCGGGATTTATCGGCGTTCATATCGAGATTAATGCCGAAGGCCGCCAGCAGGTCGGAAGAGCCTGATTTACTGGAGACGCTGCGGTTGCCGTGCTTCGCCACTTTCAATCCACAGGCGGCGGCGACAAACGCGCTGGCGGTGGAGATATTAATGCTGTTGCTGCCGTCGCCACCGGTGCCGACGATGTCGGCAAACAGGTAGTCCGGGCGCGGGAACGGCGCGGCGTTTTCCAGTAGCGCGGTGGCGGCGCCGGCAATTTCCTGCGGCTGCTCGCCGCGCACTTTCATGCTGACCAGCGCGGCGGCCAGTTGTTCAGGCTTCACTTCGCCGCGCACCACGGCGGAGAACAGCTGGTGGCTCTCCTGCTGACTCAGGGTTTCCGCCTGGTACAGTTTCTCCAGGATCGGCTGGAGGGTGTTGGCATGCTCCAGCTTCTGCAGCGCCCAGGCCAGAGTCTGCTCCAGCAGTCGCGCGCCCTGGGTGGTGAGGATCGATTCCGGATGGAACTGGAAGCCGCACACCCGATCCGCATCGTGACGCACCGCCATCACCATGCCGTTGAAATTGGCGTTAATCGTCAGCCCGGCGGGAATATTGCTGCCGACCAGCGAGTGGTAGCGCGCCACCGGCAGCGGGTTAGCCAGACCGGCAAACATCGCCTGGCCGTCGTGCTCAATGCTGGAGGCTTTGCCATGGAGGATCTCGCCCGCCTGGCCGACATAGCCGCCGTAGGCTTCGACAATGGCCTGGTGGCCGAGGCAGATGCCGATGATCGGCAGCTTGCCCCGCATGCGGGTCAGCAATTCCGGCATGCAGCCGGCTTCGCTTGGCGTACCCGGGCCAGGGGAGAGCATCAGCACCGGGTTGTCCATGGTGCCCAGACGTTCAATCAGCGCCTGCGCCGGAACGGAGTTACGGTAAATCACCACGTTATGGCCGTTGGCGCGCAGCTGGTCTGCCAGGTTATAGGTGAAAGAATCGATATTATCGAGCAGCAGAATGTCAGCCATCAGAAAATCTCCTTCGCGTGATGGGCCTGGGCAATGGCGCGCAGCACCGCGCGGGCTTTATTTCGGGTCTCATCCGCTTCCGACTGGGGAACCGAGTCGAGCACAATGCCGGCTCCGGCCTGGACGGTAGCGATACCCTCCTGCACGTAGGCGGAACGGATGACGATGCAGGTGTCGAGGTCGCCGTGGGCGGTGAAATAGCCCACCGCGCCGCCGTAGCTGCCGCGTCGTTTACCTTCGGCGGCGGCAATCAGCTGCATGGCGCGAACCTTCGGCGCGCCGCTGAGAGTGCCCATGTTCATGCAGGCGCGGTAGGCGTGCAGCACATCAAGATCCTGACGCAGTTCACCCACCACCCGGGAGACCAGATGCATGACAAAGGAGTAACGGTCAACCTTGGTTAAATCGGCGACATAGCGGCTGCCCGGGGTGCAGATGCGGGCCAGATCGTTGCGCGCCAGGTCCACCAGCATCAGGTGCTCGGAAAGCTCTTTGTGATCGGTGCGCATTTCCAGTTCGATACGGCTGTCGAGATCGCGGTCCAGCGAACCGTCGGCGCGGCGGCCGCGCGGCCGGGTGCCGGCGATGGGGTAGATCTCAATCTGACGGCTGATGGCATCGTATTTCAGCGAGCTCTCCGGCGAGGCGCCGAACAGGGTGAAGTCGTTGTCCTGCATAAAGAACATATACGGGCTGGGGTTACTCTTCTTCAGCACATCATAGGCGGCCAGCGGCGACGGGCAGGGCAGCGAGAAGCGGCGGGAAGGGACTACCTGGAAGATTTCCCCGGCGCGGATCGCGCGCTGCATTTTGCGCACCACCGCGCCGTACTCTTCATCGCTCTGGTCAACGTCGCAGCGCATTTCGGCCACGGTGGTGACCGGCAGCGGCAGCGGCGGCTCGTTCAGCTGCTGGCGCAGCTGGCTCAGGCGCTGCTCCAGGCGCTGTTTTTCACTCTCCAGCGGCGTGAACAGGCTCGCCTGAATGCGGGTATGCTTGGTCTGATGGTCGATGACCAGCAGGGTCTCCGCCAGATAGAAACAGTAGTCCGGGCAGGCGGTGTCGTTCTGCAGCGGCGGCAGATCTTCAAAGCCGGCCACCAGGTCATAGGCGAACAGGCCGCCGAAGAACATCGCTTCACGCTCGTTGGCCGGGACGGTCACCAGCTCCTGCAGGAGACGGAAGGCGTCAAACACTGACAGCGAGCAGAGGCGGGCGTCTTCATCGAGCAGGGAGCTGACCGCCGGGAAGGTCAGAATGCGGCCATTGGGCTGGCGCTGATTGGCGATCCCGGAGGGCAGCGCGCCGTCCAGCAGCTCCAGCAGCGCGGCTCCGTTGGCGGAGAGGGCCTGAATGGTGACAGTGTCACCGAGGGCAGTGATGCGCAGCGCGCTGTCGACCAGCAGCAGGCTTTTTAAGTCATCTTTGCTGTCGATGTCAGCCGATTCCAGCAACAGGGTGGCCGGACGGGCGCCGCACAGTTGGTGGAATAACGCCGTCGGGTTCTCCCGGTAGATGGCGTCGCTGGTGAGAAGCTCGAGTGCCGGTTTGGATGTTTGCATTATTGTTCTCGCCTGTTCGTATTATTTTTGTCCAATAAAAAGCCCGCTCATTGGCGGGCCGGGTATCTGTATGCTGAATGCAAAACGCGATCACGCCGCCCGTTATCAGGGGGTGCGCCACCAGCTGTGCAGAGTGATAAAGTGCATTTTCATCGTGATACCCCTTCATGTGAACTTGCGTACTAGTTAACTAGAACGATGGAATAAAGTCAACCCTTGTTTGCAGATTTTCTCTGCCTGTCGGTATGATAATGCGCTTATTTACGTTGATGTCCAGCAGGAGTCCTTTTGAGCGACAGCCAATACGCAGTGATTTACGATCTGCACAGCCATACCACCGCCTCTGACGGGCGGCTGACTCCGCAGGAACTGGTCCATCGCGCCCATGAGATGCGCGTTGGCACGCTGGCGATCACCGACCATGACAGCGTGGCGGCTATCCCGGCGGCCCGGGAAGAGATTGCCCGCGCCGGATTACCCTTGACCCTGGTGAACGGCGTCGAGATTTCCACCCTCTGGGAGAATCACGAGATTCATATTGTGGGTCTCAATATTGATATTGCGCACCCGGCGATGACCGCCCTGCTGGAGGAGCAGAAAGCGCGGCGCCAGCAGCGCGGCCAGATGATTGCCGAGCGTCTGGAGAAGGCGCGCATCCCCGGCGCCTGGGAAGGGGCGCTGCGGCTGGCGGACGGTGGCGCCGTCACCCGCGGCCATTTTGCCCGTTTTCTGGTGGAGGCCGGCCACGCGAAGAACATGGCGGAGGTCTTCAAAAAATACCTTGCCCGCGGGAAAACCGGTTACGTGCCGCCGCAGTGGTGTACAATAAAACAAGCAATTGATGTCATTCATCATTCTGGCGGCAAGGCGGTGATAGCCCATCCCGGACGTTACGATCTTTCCGCCAAGTGGCTGAAGCGGCTGTTGGCCCACTTTAGCGAGCAGGGCGGTGATGCCATGGAAGTGGCCCAGTGCCAGCAGGCGCCCCACGAACGCGCTCAACTGGCCGCCCTGGCCGTGCAGTTTGGTCTTCTGGCGTCGCAGGGATCCGATTTCCATCAACCCTGCGCGTGGATCGAGCTTGGCCGTAAGCTCTGGCTCCCTGCCGGCGTCGAAGGCGTCTGGCACAGCTGGGAAGCGGCCGCCGAATAAAAATTGAGAGGGAAGTATGAGCCAGTTTTTTTATATCCATCCGGATAACCCGCAGGCGCGGTTGATTAACCAGGCGGTGGAGATTGTGCGTAAGGGCGGGGTGATCGTTTATCCTACTGACTCCGGCTACGCGCTGGGCTGCAAAATTGAAGACAAGGGCGCGATGGAGCGGATCTGCCGCATCCGTCAGCTGCCGGACGGCCACAACTTCACCCTGATGTGCCGCGACCTGTCCGAACTGTCAACCTACGCCTTTGTGGACAACGTGGCGTTTCGCCTGATGAAAAACAATACGCCGGGCAACTACACTTTTATCCTCAAAGGAACGAAAGAGGTGCCGCGCCGGCTGCTGCAGGAGAAGCGTAAAACCATTGGTATGCGCGTCCCGTCCAACCCTATCGCTCAGGCGTTGCTTGAGACCTTAGGCGAACCGATGCTCTCCACCTCGCTGATGCTGCCCGGCAGCGACTTTACCGAATCCGACCCGGAAGAGATCAAAGATCGTCTGGAGAAAGTCGTGGACCTCATTATCCACGGCGGCTTCCTTGGACAGCAGCCGACCACGGTTATCGATCTCACTGAAGACGCTCCGGTGGTGCTGCGCGAAGGCGTCGGCGACGTGAGGCCGTTTCTGTAATCTGACGAAAAGTGGGCTGAAGCAACGCTCGAAGGTCAGGAGCCTGTCTGGCTCCTGAAAGTCTCATGGGAGAACCTGGTTATGCTTCATGAGCTGATATCGTTAATCAATGTTGTTATTTGGCCCGCTATTGTTCTGTTTTTTCTATGTCGATTTGGAACTGCAATCAACCGGTTTCTTGAAAACCTCAGCCGCCTTTCCATTAAAGGTCCCGGCTTTGAAGTCGAGACCTTCAATAAAGGGGCTGAGTCTAGTGCCAATCTTGCCGCTGCATTGGCCAGCAAAGGTACCATTGCTAAAGGCGAGGGTAATGTAGAGCAAAGCGTTCTGGATGACGTCAACGTAGTGACTCAGGCTGTAACACCGAGAGTATTGCGAAGAGCGGGTGATGCCGTCATCTTATGGGTTGATGACAGACCCAATGGTAATCGCTTTGAACGTCAGTCCATGGAAGCTCTGGGCATAAGGTTTGTTAATGTAGTATCTACCGACGAGGCTCTCGAGAGACTAAAAAATCAGTCGTTTGATGTGATTATTTCCGATATGAAGAGGCCTGGGGATGATCGTGCGGGATATACTCTCCTGGATGAGCTAAGAAGAAAGGGCAAAGACATTCCATACATTATCTATGCGAGCTCCAATGCTGCTCAGCATAAGGAACAAGCAAAACAGCATGGCGCTTTAGACGCGACCAATAATCCGCCGGAATTATTTCGCCTGGTCATGGGGGCGTTAAAAAAATAATTATCCATCAAATCCAGAGGATGGCTTCTGCATTCCACCCCTTGCTCAATCCGCGCTGGAGGCGGGTTATCTGTAAATTTCCTTTCCCGGATTGATAATCAATGACCCACCAGGTCTTTATAGGTTCAGGCTGCTCGCAAATCTAAGCGTCCGCGCAAAATCTGTTCCATACTCAAGGCGCGGTGTGGCGAACAGAAGCTTTCCCGACGAAGTTAGTGTAGTATGTTCGGCCACGATTACGGGCTCGCGGTGAATGTTTTGCGCATGCCAGCGAGACTTTACGTAAAAAGTATATACGTAACAATGAGTTGTTGATAAAGGCCTCATTGTTTCATAAAGCATACCAGACGCCTGGGAAGGCGACACCTTAAGGAAGCTCAATGAGCGAGAAACTGCAAAAAGTGCTGGCCCGCGCCGGCCACGGCTCCCGCCGTGAAATTGAAGCGAAAATCGAAGCTGGCCGCGTCAGCGTCGATGGCAAAATCGCCACCCTCGGCGACCGTGTGGAAATCGTCCCCGGTTTAAAAATTCGTATCGATGGCCATCTGATCTCGGTGAAAGAGTCCGCCGAGCAGATCTGCCGCGTGCTGGCTTACTACAAGCCGGAAGGCGAACTGTGCACCCGTAACGATCCGGAAGGGCGCCCGACGGTGTTCGATCGTCTGCCTAAACTGCGCGGCGCGCGCTGGATTGCCGTTGGTCGTCTGGACGTCAACACCTGCGGCCTGCTGCTGTTCACCACCGACGGCGAACTGGCAAACCGTCTGATGCACCCGAGCCGTGAAGTCGAGCGTGAGTACGCCGTTCGCGTTTTCGGCCAGGTGGATGAAGATAAGCTGCGTCAGCTGTCTCGCGGCGTGCAGCTAGAAGATGGTCCGGCGGCGTTTAAAACCATTAAATTCACCGGCGGTGAAGGGATTAACCAGTGGTACAACGTCACCCTGACCGAAGGGCGTAACCGCGAAGTGCGTCGCCTGTGGGAAGCGGTCGGCGTGCAGGTCAGTCGCCTGATCCGCGTGCGCTATGGCGATATTTTGCTGCCGAAAGGCCTGCCGCGCGGCGGCTATACCGAGCTGGACCTGGCGCAGACCAACTACCTGCGCGAGCTGGTGGAACTCACTCCGGAAACCAGCTCTAAGGTCGCCGTTGAAAAAGATCGTCGCCGGTTGAAAGCCAATCAGATCCGCCGGGCGGTGAAGCGCCACAGCCAGAGCAGCGCTAACCCGCGCCAGGGTAATAACAGCAACCGCCGTTCCAGTACCCGCAATAAGACCAACGGTTGATGTTGCGCGTTCCGGTGGTTTTGCGCCGGAACGCGGACTTCCTTTCGCCGTATCCGGCCCTCAGTAGTCAATCCCCATCTGTGCTTTAATGCCGGCATCAAAGGCATGTTTCACCGGGCGCAGCTCGCTGACGGTATCCGCCAGTTCAATAATATCGCGATGACAGCCGCGGCCGGTGATGATCACCGACTGGTGGGCAGGACGCTCACGTAGGGCGCTCAGCACCGCCTCCAGCGGCAGGTAATCGTAGGCCACCATGTAGGTCAGTTCGTCCAGCAGCACCAGATCGAGCTGGTCGTCGGCAAGCATACGGCGGGCATGCTCCCAGACCGCCAGACAGGCGGCGGTATCGCTGTCGCGGTCCTGGGTGTTCCAGGTAAAGCCTGTCGCCATTACCTGGAATTCGACGCCGTGTGGCTCCAGCAGATTACGCTCGCCGTTAGGCCAGGTCCCCTTGATAAACTGGATCACGCCGACTTTTTTGCCGTGGCCGACGGCGCGGGTCGCGGTGCCAAAGGCGGCGGTGGTTTTGCCTTTGCCGTTGCCGGTAAAGACCATCACAATGCCGCGTTCGTCCTGGGCCGCCGCCACCCGGGCGTCAACTTTATCTTTCAGCCGCTGCTGGCGTTCGCGGTAGCGTTCATCACTCATTGGGCAATTCCTGGTTTACGCCCCGGTTGGGCGTCGAAGGTCATTCCCGTCTTGCGACGACTGTCGTCGCCCATCAGCCACAGATAGACGGGCATAATGTCAGCGGGGGTTTTCAGTTTCAGCGGATCTTCCGTCGGGAACGCGCTGGCGCGCATGCCGGTGCGGGTGCCGCCAGGGTTGATGCAGTTCACGCGCAGGTGGCGGCTTTGGTACTCGTCGGCCAGCACCTGCATCATCCCTTCGGTGGCGAATTTGGAGACGGCATAGGCGCCCCAGTTGGCGCGACCCTGACGACCGACGCTGGATGAGGTAAAGACCAGCGAACCTGATTCAGAACGGAGTAATAAAGGAAGAAGCGCCTGGGTCAGCATAAAGGTGCCATTGACGTTCACCTGCATCACCTGCTGCCAGACCTCCGGTTTCTGCTCATCCATCGGGCAGATGTCGCCGAGCAGGCCAGCATTGTGCAGCACGCCGTCAAGGCGGGGATAGTGCATGCTGATCTGCTGCGCCAGCTGCTGACACGCCTGCGGCGTGCAGGTTAGCAGGTCGAGAGTAAACCAGCGGGGGGAAATACCGCCCTCGCGTTCAATCTCCTGGGCGACGGCGCGCAGTTTTTCGTCGTTGCGGCCAAGCAGAATCACGCTGGCGCTGTAGCGGGCGTAGGTCAGGGCCGCTTCACGGCCAATTCCGTCGCTGGCCCCGGTGACCAGAATGATGCGATCTTTCAGCAAGTGGCGTTGCGGTTGATAATGCACGGCGACTCCTTTGGCGATCGGCTCTCGATCGCGCTTCATCTTTGGTATCTCACTTTTGCGCTGTTATGCCTGAAAGCGCCCGCTATTGCAATCGGCGAAGCGGAAAGTATTCACAAAATTAATATCTTGCAACGATTTCAGCCTCGCTGAAAAAAAACGGAATCCGCTGCGCAGAGGACACAAAGCACAAAGACTTCTCGCCAGGGGCTGATGTACACTGTGCAGCAACGTCAGTGCTTTACACAAGGTGAAAACGTGGAATTACTTGCTCAATATGGCTTGTTTTTAGCCAAGATCGCGACCGTTGTCGTCGCTATCGCGGTGATTGCCGCTATTATCGTCAACCTGGCCCAGCGCAAGAAGCAGCGCGGCGAGCTGCGGGTGACGAATCTTAGCGAGCATTATAAAGAGATGAAGGAGTCGCTGGCGGTGGCCCTGCTGGATGGCCCGCAGCAGAAGCAGTGGCATAAGTCGCAGAAGAAAAAGCAAAAGCAAGAGGCGAAGGCGGCGAAAGCGCGGGCGAAGCTGGGTAACGTGGAGCCGGAAGGCAAGCCGCGCGCCTGGGTGCTGGATTTCAAAGGCAGTATGGATGCCCATGAGGTCACCAGCCTGCGCGAAGAGATCACCGCGGTGCTGGCCGCGGCGAAAGCGCGCGATCAGGTGGTGATTCGTCTGGAAAGCCCCGGCGGGGTGGTGCACGGCTACGGGCTGGCTGCCTCTCAGCTGCAGCGCTTGCGTGACAAACAGATCCCGCTGACGGTGGCGGTCGATAAAGTGGCGGCCAGCGGCGGCTATATGATGGCCTGCGTGGCGAACAAAATTGTCTCGGCGCCGTTTGCGATCCTCGGCTCTATTGGCGTGGTGGCGCAGATCCCAAACCTGCACCGTTTCCTGAAGAACAAAGATATTGATATCGAACTGCACACCGCCGGACAGTACAAACGAACGCTCACTATGCTGGGTGAAAACACTGAAGAAGGACGGCGCAAGTTCCGCGAGGATCTCAATGAGACGCACCATTTGTTCAAGGATTTCGTCCATCGGATGCGCCCGGGCCTTGATATTGAGCAGGTGGCCACTGGCGAGCACTGGTACGGGGTACAGGCGCTGGAAAAAGGGCTGGTGGATGCGGTTGAAACCAGCGATGAGCTGCTGCTGGGATTAATGGAAAGCCACGAGGTGATCGGGGTGCGTTATCAACAGCGTAAGAAAATGCTCGATCGCTTCACCAGTAGCGCGGCGGAGAGTGCCGATCGACTGCTGCTGCGCTGGTGGCAGCGCGGACAGAAGCCGCTGATGTAGATGATAAAACGCGAGGCTCTGCCTCGCGTTCTCGTTTAGAGCGGTCTTAATTTACGCCGGTCTTAATCGACAAGGTGATATTTGTCCGACAGTTCATGGGCGAGGTACTTAAACATATTAAATACCGCTGTACTCTTTGGCGTCGGCAGACCCTGCTCATCAAGATAAAACTCACCGCTAAACACCAGGACATTGTTGCGCTGAACGACGCCGGTGGCTTCGATACCGGCTAACGTATCCTCATGTTCGCGAATAAGTTTGTTGGCTTTTTCGAGCAGCGTCTGGCGATCGATTGGTTGGGTTGTACCTTGCATAACGGACTCCTCTTTTTCTCCGGGCGTAGTTTACGCCGCGCGGCGGCGCGGGGCAAATTTTCCATGGACAAAACAGGGGTAATCGTAACCAGTGGAGAAACAGCCGTTTACTGGCGTGATTCGCTTTTGCATGCTAATAAAGTTGCGTAACGAATTTTATCAGGTACAGTGTGACGCTTTCGGCGATCTGGCAACAGATTTGCTTGACATTCGGCCAAAAATTCTTCGTGCTATGTCACCTGACGAAAAAAGGTCAGTAAACTCAAGCGCCTGGTTTTACGGAGTTGAAACAGGTGTTCTGGGTTGATATTCACCGACGGTGCCGCAACATATGAGGCAGTCGCCAGTGGAGGGTGTATGAATGTGCGATGTATTCCTGGATGAATCAAATTAGGTAAAGGTGAATATGGGTAAAGCTCTCGTTATCGTTGAGTCCCCGGCAAAAGCCAAAACGATCAATAAGTATCTGGGTAATGACTACGTGGTGAAATCCAGCGTCGGTCATATCCGCGATTTGCCGACCAGTGGATCAGCTTCCAAAAAGAGCACCGACTCTACCGCCACCAAAGGGGCTAAAAAGCCTAAAAAGGACGAACGTGGTGCTCTGGTTAACCGCATGGGCGTGGACCCATGGCATGACTGGAATGCGCATTATGAAGTACTTCCGGGTAAAGAAAAGGTAGTTTCAGAACTCAAACAGTTGGCGGAAAAAGCTGACCACATCTATCTCGCAACCGACCTTGACCGCGAAGGGGAAGCCATTGCCTGGCACCTGCGGGAAGTCATCGGCGGCGATGAGCAGCGTTACAGCCGCGTGGTGTTCAATGAGATCACCAAAAACGCCATTCGTCAGGCTTTCGAAAAGCCGGGCGAGCTGAATATCGATCGGGTTAACGCCCAGCAGGCGCGTCGCTTTATGGACCGCGTGGTGGGTTATATGGTTTCGCCGCTGCTGTGGAAAAAAATCGCCCGTGGTCTTTCTGCCGGGCGCGTGCAGTCCGTCGCGGTCCGCCTGGTGGTGGAGCGTGAGCGTGAAATCAAAGCGTTCGTCCCGGAAGAGTACTGGGAAGTTGATGCCAGTACCACCACGCCGGGCGGCGACGCGCTGCCGCTGCAGGTGACCCATAAGGATGATAAGCCATTCCGTCCGGTCAGCCGTGATGAGACGATGGCGGCGGTATCGCTGCTGGAAAAAGCCAGCTACAGCGTACTGGAGCGGGAAGACAAGCCGACCAGCAGTAAGCCGGGCGCGCCGTTCATCACCTCCACCCTGCAGCAGGCGGCCAGCACCCGTCTCGGCTTCGGCGTGAAAAAGACCATGATGATGGCTCAACGTCTCTATGAGGCGGGGCACATCACCTATATGCGTACCGACTCCACCAACCTGAGTCAGGACGCGCTGAACATGGTTCGCGGTTATATCAGCGATAAGTTTGGTAAAAAATATTTGCCGGAAAGCGCGAATCAGTACGCCAGCAAAGAAAATTCACAAGAAGCGCACGAAGCGATTCGTCCGTCTGATGTGAACGTGCTGGCGGAAACGCTGAAAGATATGGAAGCGGATGCGCAGAAACTGTATCAGCTGATCTGGCGCCAGTTTGTCGCCTGTCAGATGACGCCGGCGCAGTACGACTCCACGACGCTGACCGTGGCGGCGGGCGATTTCAAACTGAAAGCGCGCGGTCGTACCTTACGCTTCGACGGCTGGACCAAAGTGATGCCGGCCCTGCGCAAGGGCGATGAAGACCGGACCCTGCCGCTGGTCAAACAGGGCGACCAGCTGAGCCTGGTCGAGCTGACGCCTGCGCAGCACTTTACCAAGCCGCCGGCGCGCTTCAGCGAAGCCTCGCTGGTTAAAGAGCTGGAAAAACGGGGCATCGGCCGTCCGTCGACTTATGCCTCGATTATTTCCACCATTCAGGATCGTGGTTACGTGCGAGTGGAAAACCGTCGTTTCTACGCGGAGAAAATGGGCGAGATCGTCACCGACCGACTGGAAGAGAACTTCCGCGATCTGATGAACTACGACTTCACCGCGCAGATGGAAGATCGTCTCGATCAGGTGGCTAACCACCAGGCCGAGTGGAAAGAGGTACTGAACCACTTCTTCGGCGATTTTACCACCCAGCTGGAGACGGCGGAGAAAGATCCGGAAGAGGGCGGCATGCAGCCGAACCCGATGGTGCTTACCAGCATCGACTGCCCGACCTGCGGCCGTAAAATGGGTATCCGTACCGCCAGCACCGGCGTTTTCCTCGGCTGTTCGGGCTATGCCCTGTCGCCGAAAGAGCGCTGCAAAACCACCATTAACCTGGTGCCGGAAAACGAAGTCCTCAACGTGCTGGAAGGCGATGACGCCGAAACTAACGCGCTGCGCGCCAAACGCCGCTGCCAGAAGTGCGGTACGGCGATGGACAGCTACCTTATCGATCCCAAGCGTAAACTGCACGTCTGCGGTAACAACCCGACCTGCGATGGCTATGAGATTGAAGAGGGCGAGTTCCGCATCAAGGGCTATGACGGTCCGGTAGTGGAGTGCGAGAAGTGCGGCTCCGAGATGCACCTGAAGATGGGGCGTTTTGGGAAGTACATGGCTTGTACCAACGACGAGTGTAAGAATACGCGTAAGATCCTGCGCAATGGGGAAGTGGCGCCGCCGAAGGAAGATCCGGTGCCGTTGCCGGAGCTGCCGTGCGAGAAGTCTGACGCCTATTTCGTGCTGCGTGACGGGGCCGCGGGCGTCTTCCTGGCGGCCAACACCTTCCCGAAATCACGGGAAACGCGCGCGCCGCTGGTGGAAGAGCTGTACCGCTTCCGCGATCGTCTGCCGGAAAAACTGCGTTATCTCGCCGATGCGCCGCAGCAGGATCCGGAAGGCAATAAGACGCTGGTGCGCTTTAGCCGTAAAACGAAGCAACAGTACGTAGCGTCCGAAAAAGAGGGCAAAGCGACCGGCTGGTCTGCCTTCTTTATCGACGGTAAATGGACGGAAGCTAAAAAGTAACTGACCATTATCAGGCAGGAAAAGGGCGCTTTTCCTGCTCTGGCGGCCGGCAGGGGCCATGGATGCCTCTGCCGTGTCGTTTTCCTTTCTCTCCGCGCTTTTCACCCTCTTATAACCACCTATATTATTTTTCGTTACCGTCTATACAGTGTTGATATAAATGATATAGTGGTTATAGTTAATGCCTTTTTTATTATTAAAACGTCTTATACATCATCGCTTTCAGGATGCGTTGCGGCGCCACTATGGTCAACTGCCGGGAGGCCTGGCCTTCACCGGCGACAAGTTGCCTGAACGTAAAGTGTATTAAGCGGCTTCATTTTACGCGCAAACGGATATCAGCATGAAACTACAACAGCTTCGCTACATCGTTGAGGTGGTTAACCATAACCTGAATGTTTCATCCACCGCCGAAGGGCTTTATACCTCTCAGCCAGGCATCAGTAAGCAGGTGCGTATGCTGGAAGATGAGCTGGGCATCCAAATCTTTGCCCGCAGCGGCAAGCATTTGACTCAGGTGACGCCTGCCGGGCAGGAGATCATCCGTATTGCCCGCGAGGTGTTGTCGAAAGTCGATGCCATCAAATCTGTCGCCGGGGAGCATACCTGGCCGGACAAAGGGTCGCTGTACGTGGCGACCACCCATACCCAGGCGCGCTATGCGTTGCCCGGGGTGATCAAGGGCTTTATTGAACGCTATCCGCGGGTGTCGCTCCATATGCATCAGGGTTCGCCAACCCAGATCGCCGAAGCCGTGTCGAAAGGCAACGCCGACTTCGCCATTGCTACCGAAGCGCTGCATCTGTATGACGACCTGGTGATGCTGCCATGCTATCACTGGAACCGGTCGATCGTGGTGACGCCGGATCATCCTCTGGCCTCCAGGGGCTCGGTATCAATAGAAGAGCTGGCGCAGTACCCGCTGGTGACCTATACCTTTGGCTTCACCGGCCGCTCCGAACTGGACACCGCGTTTAACCGTGCGGGCCTGACGCCGCGCATTGTCTTTACCGCTACCGATGCCGACGTCATTAAAACCTATGTTCGCCTGGGGCTGGGGGTTGGGGTGATTGCCAGCATGGCGGTAGATCCGGTCTCCGATCCGGACCTGGTGAAGCTGGATGCCAACGGTATTTTCAGCCACAGCACCACTAAAATAGGCTTCCGCCGTAGCACCTTCTTACGAAGCTACATGTATGATTTTATTCAACGTTTTGCACCCCATCTGACCCGGGATGTCGTGGATACCGCAGTGGCGCTACGGTCGAATGAAGATATTGAAGCGATGTTCAAAGATATAAAACTTCCGGAAAAATAACCACGTTAAAAATAATGGCATTCCGTGTAAGGAGTGCCATTAACTATCATGGCCCTTATTTAACAACTTAAACCTCGAACCAATCACAAAATTAAGAATTTCTGATAACACGTTTTTCATAATGCCCGCCGCGATCAAATAACCGGTCAAATATATTCCATCAGGCCTAAATTCACTGGATTAATCGTTTATCCATAATTAAGATTTATCTGTACCTGATGATTTGAGCAATTGGTGGTGACAATATGATAAGTAATATCGATTACATGAAACTGGCGATGTCATACGAAAATGACAAAACCGAAATCGATCCCGTTCTGCGTAGTCGCGTATGGGGCGTAGTGTTGGTAGGGCTGGCGATGTTCTGGAGCATCATCGCGCTCACCATCTGCAACATCTGGATTGTCAGCTAAAGCTGTAGGTCATCGTTGTAGATACATGTCATTTTTATGACAGTGAAAGGAAACTGTAATATAAAATCAGTGACCGGCAATACAGGGAGAATATATTTTGCCGCGGGATTCATCCAACCTGAAATCAATCACAAGAGCTAATCGGCCAGCAGGTAATGATTAGCTCTTTTTTTGTCCTCGTGTACTAATACAATATCGCTTAAAAGACCTATCTGCACTATTTTGGTGCTATTTCCTCTGCGCGTAGATAATTCCCTTTAACCCCTCTCCGTCACATCAGATTTAGCAATTTGGGTTGTTATCAAAGTGTTATGCCCAGCATGTGTTATCTTTAATGGAGACCCTGAGGAGAATCGGGGTATGCCATCCCTGAGATAAAGGAGGAGCTATGTCGTCAACCCTACGAGAAGCCAGTAAGGATACGCTGCAGGTTAACGCGAAAACCTGGCATTACTACAGTCTGCCGCTGGCGGAGAAGCAGCTGGGCGATCTCAGTCGACTGCCCAAGTCGCTGAAGGTGCTGATGGAGAACCTGTTGCGCTGGCAGGACGGTGACTCGGTGACTGAAGAAGATATTCGCGCCCTTGCCGGTTGGCTGCAGCAGGCCCATGCCGACAGGGAGATTGCTTATCGTCCGGCCCGCGTCCTGATGCAGGACTTTACCGGGGTACCGGCGGTGGTGGATCTGGCCGCCATGCGCGAGGCGGTGAAACGCCTGGGCGGCGATACCGCGAAGGTGAACCCGCTGTCGCCGGTCGACCTGGTGATCGACCATTCGGTGACGGTCGACCGCTTCGGCGATGACGAAGCCTTTGAAGACAACGTCCGCCTGGAAATGGAACGTAACCACGAACGCTACGCTTTTCTGCGCTGGGGGCAGCAGGCCTTCAGCCGCTTCAGCGTGGTGCCGCCGGGCACTGGGATTTGCCACCAGGTCAACCTGGAATATCTCGGACGGGCGGTGTGGAGCGAAGAGGTGAATGGGAAGTGGATGGCGTGGCCGGATACCCTGGTGGGTACCGACTCCCATACCACCATGATTAACGGGCTCGGCGTGCTGGGCTGGGGCGTGGGCGGGATTGAAGCGGAAGCCGCCATGCTTGGCCAGCCGGTGTCGATGCTGATCCCCGATGTGGTAGGCTTTAAGCTCAGCGGCAAACTGCGCGAAGGCATTACCGCTACTGACCTGGTCCTGACGGTCACCCAGATGCTGCGCCAGCACGGCGTTGTCGGAAAATTTGTTGAGTTCTACGGTGACGGTCTGGATACCTTGCCCCTGGCCGACCGCGCCACCATCGCCAATATGGCGCCAGAGTATGGCGCCACCTGCGGTTTCTTCCCGATCGATGACGTGACGCTCAGCTATATGCGCCTCAGCGGACGTAGCGAAGAACAGGTGGCGCTGGTGGAAGCCTATGCCAAAGCGCAGGGCATGTGGCGCCAGCCGGGCGATGAGCCGGTCTTTACCAGTACCCTGGCGCTGGATATGGGCAGCGTTGAAGCAAGCCTCGCCGGGCCGAAGCGGCCGCAGGATCGCGTGGCGCTCGGCGATGTGCCGAAAGCCTTTGCCGCCAGCGGCGAGCTGGAGGTTAACCACCTTCAGCGTCAGCGCCAGCCGGTGGCGTATACGCTGAACGGGCATCACTATTCGCTGCCGGATGGCGCTGTGGCCATTGCGGCGATCACGTCCTGTACCAACACCTCCAACCCCAGCGTGCTGATGGCCGCCGGCCTGCTGGCGAAAAAAGCCGTCGAACGCGGACTGCAGCCGCAGCCGTGGGTGAAAGCTTCTCTGGCCCCGGGCTCGAAAGTGGTGTCGGATTATCTGGCCCATGCCGGCCTGACGCCTTACCTCGACCAGCTCGGCTTCAATCTGGTGGGGTATGGCTGTACCACCTGTATCGGTAACTCCGGCCCGCTGCCGGAACCTATTGAAGAAGCAATCAAAAAAGGCGACCTCACCGTCGGGGCGGTGCTCTCCGGTAACCGTAACTTCGAAGGGCGTATCCACCCGCTGGTGAAAACCAACTGGCTGGCCTCGCCGCCGCTGGTGGTCGCTTACGCGCTGGCCGGGAACATGAACATCGATCTTACCCGCGAGCCGCTGGGGCAGGGCAGCGACGGCGAGCCGGTCTATCTGAGAGATATCTGGCCGAGCGGGGAGGAGATTGCCCGCGCGGTGGAACAGGTCTCCACGGAGATGTTCCGCAAAGAGTACGCGGAAGTGTTTTCCGGGACAGAGGAGTGGAAGGCGATCAAGGTGGAGGCGTCAGATACCTACGACTGGCAGGAAGATTCGACCTATATTCGCCTGTCGCCGTTCTTTGACGAGATGGGCATTGAGCCGCTGCCGGTGGAGGATATTCACGGCGCGCGGATCCTCGCCATGCTGGGCGATTCAGTGACCACCGACCATATTTCGCCGGCGGGAAGCATCAAAGCCGATAGTCCGGCAGGCCGCTATCTGCAGGAGCATGGGGTTGCCCGGCGCGACTTTAACTCCTACGGCTCCCGTCGCGGTAACCATGAGGTGATGATGCGCGGCACCTTCGCCAATATCCGCATCCGCAACGAAATGGTGCCGGGGGTGGAAGGGGGCATGACCCGCCATCTGCCGGACCGCGAACCGGTGGCGATCTACGATGCAGCGATGCTATATAAAGCTGAGGGCATACCGCTGGCGGTGATTGCTGGTAAGGAGTATGGCTCAGGTTCCAGTCGCGACTGGGCGGCGAAGGGGCCGCGCCTGCTGGGGATCCGGGTGGTGATCGCCGAGTCCTTCGAACGTATCCACCGCTCCAACCTGATCGGGATGGGTATTCTGCCGCTGGAGTTCCCGCAGGGCGTCACCCGTAAAACGCTACAGTTGACCGGCGAAGAGCGGATTGATGTCAGTAACCTGCAGTCGCTGCAGCCCGGCGCCACGGTGCCAGTGACCCTCACCCGCGCTGACGGCTCGCAGGAGGTGATCGCCTGCCGGTGTCGTATCGACACGGCGACCGAACTCACCTACTACCACAACGACGGCATTTTGCACTACGTTATCCGCAATATGCTGTAAAACGAAGGGCCAGCATCGCTGGCCCTCTCTTTACGCTGCCGCCGGTATTATTCCGCCGGCTTGCTGTTCAGCAGATGGCCCATCTTGGCGGCTTTGGTGTCCAGATAGTGGGCGTTTTTCGGGTTGCGCCCGACGATCAGCGGAACGCGCTCCACAATGTTAATCCCGGCTTCGCTGAGGATTTCCACTTTTTTCGGGTTGTTGGTTAATAACCGCACTTGCTCAACGTTGAGCAGCTTGAACATATCGGCGCACAGGGTGAAGTCGCGTTCATCGGCGGCGAAGCCAAGCTGATGGTTCGCTTCGACAGTGTCATAACCCTGATCCTGCAGCGCGTAGGCGCGGATCTTATTCAATAAACCAATGTTGCGACCTTCCTGACGATGATAGAGCAGGATCCCCCGGCCTTCTTCGGCGATATGCGACAGGGCCGCCTCCAGCTGAAAGCCGCAATCACAGCGCAGGCTAAACAGGGCATCGCCCGTCAGACATTCTGAATGGACGCGGGCGAGCACCGGCGACTGCCCTGAAATATCGCCGTATACCAGCGCGACATGATCCTGTCCGGTTGCCAGTTCTTCAAAACCCACCATCAGGAAATCGCCCCAGGGGGTTGGCAGTTTGGCTTCTGCCACACGTTTAAGCTGCATGTGATTCTCCAGATTCTGTCAGCACCTGAATGTGCTTTCTGTTTACCGCTATTTTGCCACAACGCCGGGACGTTCTCCTAATCACGAACGGTTAGCCGCGCGGAAAGCGCACAAACGATCTACTTTCCGCTATGATGTTCATCTACAAGGAGAAGGAGAGAAAATGCTGTTGATTGCCCGACGAACCGCTCTCGCGGCGGCGCTGCTGCTGGTCATGCCCCTCACGGTCTGGCTGTCTGGTTGGCTGTGGCAGCCAGGACTGCCGGTGGTATGGCTGAAAAGCCTCTGGTGGGTGACGGAAACGGTGACCCAGCCGTGGGGAATTATCACCCATGTTGTGCTGTGCGCCTGGTTTCTCTGGTGCCTGCGCTTTCGCCTGCGCGCGGCGCTGATCCTGTTCCTCATTCTTGCCGCCGCCATCCTGGTGGGACAGGGGACCAAATCCTGGGTCAAGGCGCGGGTTCAGGAGCCGAGACCGTTTGTCATCTGGCTGGAAAACGCCAGGCAGGTGCCGGTGACGCAATTCTACGCGTTAAAGCGCAAAGAACGCGCTAAACTGGTGCATGAGCAGCTGGCGCAGGCGCAGGACATCCCGCCGTTTTTACGCAAACACTGGCAGAAAGAGACCGGGTTTGCATTCCCGTCAGGCCATACGATGTTCGCCGCCAGCTGGGCGCTGCTCGCTGCCGGGCTGCTGTGGCCGCGTCGGCGCTGGGGCACGATCGCGGTACTGCTGGCGTGGGCGACGGCGGTGATGGGGAGTCGCCTGGCGCTCGGTATGCACTGGCCGCTGGATCTCATCGTCGCTACGCTGATCTCCTGGCTGCTGGTCACGGTGGCCTGCTGGCTGACGCAGCGTCTTTGCGGACCGCTTTCGCCGCCGGGGGAAGAGGCGCAGGATATTAAAAAACGGATGCCTGAAGCGGAGTAATGTTGATTTTAGCGGCATCCGACCGCATATCCTGTCGAGTTGCCGTGCTTTTTCGTTCCACCGCTGCGGCGAAAATGATACTTTATAGGGCTGAAAGCGGGCTTTTTACGCGCAACCCACAGAACGGGAAGTCATGTGAAATATTTACTCATTTTCTTACTGGTGTTAGCAATCTTCGTCATTTCAGTGACGCTGGGGGCGCAGAATGACCAACAGGTCACTTTCAACTATTTGCTCGCTCAGGGTGAATTCCGCATTTCGACGCTGCTGGCGGTGCTGTTCGCTGCGGGCTTTGCCATCGGCTGGCTGATCTGCGGCCTGTTCTGGCTGCGGGTGCGCGTCTCGCTGGCGCGCGCGGAGCGGAAAATTAAGCGCCTTGAGCACCAGATTGCTCCTGTCAGCCCGGCAGCTGTCGAGGCAGGCGTGCCTGCGGTGAAGGAATAACCTCTTATGCTGGAGTTGTTGTTTCTGCTTTTACCCGTTGCCGCCGCCTACGGCTGGTACATGGGGCGCAGAAGTGCACAACAGTCCAAACAGGACGACGCGAGCCGCCTGTCACGGGATTACGTGGCGGGGGTAAACTTTCTGCTTAGCAACCAGCAGGATAAAGCCGTCGATCTGTTCCTTGATATGCTGAAAGAGGATACCGGCACCGTTGAGGCCCACCTGACCCTCGGCAACCTGTTCCGCTCGCGCGGCGAGGTCGACCGCGCGATCCGTATTCACCAGAGTCTGATGGAAAGCGCGTCGCTCACCTACGACCAGCGCCTGCTGGCGGTGCAACAGCTGGGGCGCGACTATATGGCCGCCGGGCTGTATGACCGCGCGGAAGATATGTTCAAACAGCTGGTGGATGAGACCGATTTTCGCCTCGGCGCGCTGCAGCAGCTGCTGCAGATCTACCAGGCGACCAGCGACTGGCAGTCGGCTATCGAGGTGGCTGAACGGCTGGTGAAGCTGGGGAAAGAGAAGCATCGTGGCGAAATCGCCAACTTTTGGTGCGAACTGGCCCTGCAGCAGATGGCGGCCAACGATCTGGATAAGGCGATGGCGCTGTTGAAGAAAGGCGCCGCCGCGGACCGCAACAGCGCCCGGGTTTCGATCATGATGGGCCGGGTGTGGATGGAGAAGGGCGACTACGCCAAAGCGGTGGAGAGCCTCGAGCGGGTTATCGATCAGGATAAAGAGCTGGTGGGTGAGACGCTGGAGATGCTGCAGACCTGCTACCAGCAGCTCGGCAAAGCCGATGAATGGGAAGTTTTCCTGCGCCGCTGTGTGGAGGAGAACGCCGGGGCGACCGCCGAACTGATGCTGGCGCAGATCCTTGAGCAGCGGGAAGGGGTCGAAGCGGCGCAAAACTACGTGACCCGGCAGCTTGAGCGCCACCCGACCATGCGCGTTTTCCATAAGCTGATGGACTACCATCTCAACGAAGCGGAAGAAGGGCGGGCGAAAGAAAGCCTTGGGGTGCTGCGAAACATGGTCGGCGAACAGGTGCGCAGCAAACCGCGCTACCGTTGTCAGAAATGCGGCTTTACCGCTCATACTCTCTACTGGCATTGTCCGTCCTGCCGCTCCTGGGCGACTATCAAACCTATTCGTGGCCTCGACGGCCAGTAAGGTCAAAAAAAACAGGCGCTTTAGTTACAACATACTTATCATTTCTTTCCCGTCACCGCCTGCAGCCCCGGCAACGCCATCGTCCGCGCTGGGCAAAACAGCAGCCTGTTATTTTGTTAGCTTCACAGGTAGAATGCTGCCCGTTTACCTTTTTTGCGCCCTCTGGCGCCCATCAACACTAAGGTCTGGTCATGACGTCAACAGCTATCCCATCTTCCCGCGCTGTCACTTCCTCTCCCGTTGTGGTTGCGCTCGACTATGATAATCGCGATAAAGCGCTGGCATTTGTCGACCGCATCGACCCGCGCGACTGCCGCCTGAAGGTGGGCAAAGAGATGTTCACCCTGCTGGGGCCGCAGTTTGTCCGCGATCTGCATCAGCGTGGGTTTGAGGTGTTCCTGGACCTTAAGTTTCACGATATTCCCAACACTACCGCCCGCGCGGTGGCGGCCGCTGCCGAGCTTGGCGTATGGATGGTGAATGTCCATGCCTCCGGCGGCGCGCGGATGATGACCGCGGCACGCGAAGCGCTGCTGCCCTTTGGTCAAGACGCGCCGCTGCTCATCGCCGTCACCGTCCTCACCAGCATGGAGTCCAGCGACCTGCAGGATCTGGGCATTACCTTATCCCCGGCTGACTACGCGGCGAAGCTGGCGGCGCTGACCCAACGCTGCGGCCTCGACGGGGTGGTGTGTTCAGCTCAGGAGGCGGTACGCTTTAAGCAAGAGCTGGGGCAGGCGTTCAAGCTGGTCACCCCGGGTATCCGTCCGCAGGGCAGCGACGCTGGCGATCAGCGGCGGATCATGACTCCCGAGCAGGCTCAGGCGGCAGGGGTGGACTATATGGTTATTGGCCGCCCGGTTACCCAGTCGACCGATCCAGCCGCGACGCTGCGGGCGATCAACGATTCTCTGCGCAAGGGGGCATAATGAGCGATTCCAACAGCCGTCTGGTCTACTCCACCGAAACCGGGCGTATCGACGAGGCGAAACCGGCGCCGGTGCGCCCGAAAGGCGACGGTATTGTGCGGATCCAGCGCCAGACCAGCGGCCGCAAGGGCAAAGGCGTCTGTCTGATTAGCGGAATTGATGCCGACGATGCGGCGCTCACTGCGCTGGCGGCAGAGCTGAAGAAGAAATGCGGCTGCGGCGGCGCGGTGAAAGATGGTGTGATCGAGATCCAGGGCGACAAACGGGATTTACTGAAGTCGCTGCTCGAGGCGAAAGGGATGAAGGTGAAGTTAGCCGGCGGCTAATCGTTATTTCAACCCTAATTAATGGCCTGGTGAAATAACAAGGCCGCGGTGAATGCCGCGGCCTTGAATGTTTTAACGTGCGTAAGTCAATTCGTGTGAATTATTCTTTTATTTCGTCAGATAAATATATTATTTGCCGACCTGGTGACCAATAATACCACCGACTGCTGCGCCACCCAGGGTACCGAGTGCGCTACCGTCAGTTAACACCGCACCGCCGATGGCGCCGGCACCTGCGCCGATAGCAGTGTTACGATCGCGTTTAGACATGTTAGAGCAAGCGCTCAGAGACATTGCTACAGTGACAGCCAGAACAACAGCAGCCATTTTTTTGCTCGTTGAAGTCATCATTTTTTTCTCCTGAATAATCTATTCATGGATTACAGCGCTCCTGTAAGCATAGCCTGATAAAGCAGCTTTAGGGCAATTCCATGAAGTTAGGGTGCGCAGGTATCACGAAAATCACGCAGGTGATAGTCACTTCCTGTTATATCGCTAATAATAATTTTACTTTTTTTAAAATTTAGCGTCAGGTAAAAAGTCTTAATTACCGGCTCGGAATACTCTCAGAGCGTTAACGCGCCCGTCCGACGCTTGGCTGGGACGGGGCGGAGACACATCAGACGTAGGGTACAATATCCACAGTCAGGCCGCTGCGCAGCAACTGCTCACGGCAGTCGTTCGGCAGACGATCGTCGGTGATAACACGATTAAAGCGGCCGGCAGGCCCAAGCGGATAGGGGTGCACCGCGCTGAATTTTGAGCTATCGCTGAGGATAATCGCTTCGCAGTGCTTCTCCAGAACGGCGTTAACGACGTCCGCACGCATCATATCGCGACCGGTAAAGCCGGTTTCCGCCTGCCAGCCATCGATCCCGATAAAGGCTTTACTGAAATGCACCTGCTGGATGAACTGGCGGGTCAGTGGGCCAACCATACTTTCACTGCGTTTCTGGTAAATCCCGCCCAGCAGGATCACCTCTCCCGGCGTCTCTTTCAGCAGATGGGCGATATAGCTGCTGACGGTGATGATGGTGATATCGCCGCGTTCGGCCAGGGTGCGCGCCAGCAGGGCGTTGCTGCTACCGTTTTCGATAAATACCGTTTCGCCGGCATTCACCAGCGCCGCGGCGCGGCTGGCCAGTTCACGCTTAATGGCGAAATGGGTCATCATGCGGGTTTCGACATCTTCACTGTCCAGTGGGACGGCGTAGCCATGGGTACGGCGCAGATAGCTCTGCTTCTCCAGCAGGTTCAGATCCTGACGGATGGTGACCTCTGAGACTCCGGTCATCTTCGCCAGATCGGCGACGCTCATGCGGCCTTTATCGATGACCACTTGCAAAATACTTTGTTGTCGGGCGTTCATAGCAACATCACTGTTAGGGGGCTATACGGCGAGCAACCGGTCAGCATCGCCGGTTGCGGCATGTGGGCGATAATCAGATTTCCCAGGGCGCTTTGGGTGGTTTGTTTTGCTCGGCGTCGTCTGCCGCCAGCGCCAGCAGCTCCGCTTTGAGGATCTCCAGATTATGGATCGCAGAGTGGTAATCACCGGCAACCAGAATATCCAGCACGGTATCGATACGTTGGGCGAGCAGGTGGGCATTCACATCTGACATGGCATTATCCTGGTAACAAAAACGAATGAAATCAATGATGCTAAAAATGGGTGAAAAAGAGAAGCGAAAAAAACGCACAACCTTAATCGGCGCGACGGAAATGGCGGGACAGGGAGGAAAGAAGGAGCGGTTCCCGGAGGAACCGCTGTGATGAGACGTCAGGCAGCCGGACGAGCAATGATGCTACGAGTTTCCATGCGGACTTCAGCGATAGTGACATCGATAACATCGGTCACTTTGTAGACCACTTCTCCCTTGATCTGCACGGTGCCGTTTTCCTGGCTGCAGACCAGTTCGTCGCGCACGGCGTGAAGGAACGGGGCCGGAATAAAGGCGACCGCGCCATTGTCCACCAGACGCACGCGCATCCCGCCGCGGCTGATGTCGATGATCTCCGCCGCAAAGCGGGTATCGGTGCCGGCTTTGTCGTTGAGGAAACGGGCATACAGCCAGTCGGCGACATCGCGTTCGGCCATGCGGTTGAGACGACGGCGCTCCGCCATCTGCACGGTGGCTTCATCCTGCGGGCGCGCAATGGTTTCGCCTTTGATGATGGCCTTAAGCAGACGGTGGTTGATCATGTCGCCATACTTACGGATCGGCGAGGTCCAGGTGGCGTAGGCCTCAAGACCGAGACCAAAGTGCGGGCCCGGCTCGGTGCTGATTTCAGCAAACGACTGGAAACGACGTATGCGGCTGTCGAGGAAACCGGTCGGCTGGGCGTCCAGTTCGCGGCGCAGCTTGCAGAAACCTTCCAGGGTGAGCACTTCCGTCGGATCAACGTGTACGTCGTGGGTCTTCAGCAGGGCAGCCAGCTGTTCGGTATTCGCCGGGTCGAAGCCGGTGTGGACGTTATAAACGCCGAAGCCGAGCTTGTCGCGCAGAACGCGGGCGGCACAGATGTTGGCGGCGATCATCGACTCTTCGACAATACGGTTGGCAATACGACGCGGTTCCGCGACGATGTCCAGCACTTCGCCTTTTTCGCCGAGGACGAAACGGTAATCCGGGCGGTCTTTAAACACCAGCGCGTGGGTCTGACGCCATTCGCTGCGACGCTGACACACGTCCTTCAGCAGCGTAATTTGCTGTGCGATCGCCTCGCTGCCCGGCTGCCAGCTGCCGCGGCCTTCCAGCCAGTCAGAGACGTCGTCATAGGCCAGCTTGGCTTTCGATTCGATGGTGGCGGCAAAGAACTCGATGTTGTCTTCAATGGTGCCATCGGCCGCCAGGGTCATCCGGCAGGCCAGCACCGGGCGCACTTCATCGGCACGCAGGGAACACAGGTCGTCTGACAGTTCGCGCGGCAGCATCGGGATGTTGAAGCCCGGCAGATAGTTGGTAAAGGCGCGTACTTTTGCAGCGTTGTCCAGCTTGCTGCCTTCGGCAATCCATGCGGTCGGGTCAGCGATCGCCACCGTCAGCAACAGTTTGCCGTCGGCGCCAGATTCGACATACAGCGCATCGTCCATATCTTCGGTGCTGGCGCTGTCAATGGTGACGAAGTCGAGGGCGGTCAAATCGCGGCGTGTCAGCCCTTCGTCAAGCATCTCGGTGGCGACGCCGTCCGGTGCCTCTTTTTCCAGATTATGGCGCGCCAGCGTCACCCACCACGGGACGAAGTGGTCGTCGCTGAAGGTGATGAACTGGGTCAGCTCCGCGTAAAATCCGCGGTCGCCTTTTAACGGATGACGGCGCATTTCAGCGACGGCCCAGTCACCCTGTTTGAAATCATGCTCAACGCCACGGGCGGCGCGGCAGGGAATGGCGTCTTTCAGCAGCGGATGGTCAGGAACGATAGCGAGGCGATCGTCTTTCTTCTGGACTTTACCGACGAAACGGGTCAGGAAAGGCTCAACCAGCGACTCCGGCTCGGCGCTTTCGCGTTCTTTTTCAGAATGGATCACCGCAACGATACGGTCGCCATGCATCACTTTTTTCATCTGCGGCGGCGGAATGAAGTAGCTCTTCTGAGCGTCCACTTCGAGGAAGCCAAAGCCCTTTTCCGTGCCCTTAACGACCCCTTCCGCGCGCGGCGTCTGGGAATGCAGTTGCTGTTTAAGCTGCGCTAGCAGCGGGTTATCCTGAAACATAATTAGGTATTTTCGTGGCTAAAAGAGCGGCTGACATTTTTACGCGATTATGCCTGTCGCAGCAAGCGCTGTTTCAGCAATTTACGTCTGCTGACGCACATTGCCGAGGGCGATTTTCAGACGATTCATCCAGCCGCACAGCCCGCTCCAGGTTAACAGATCGATCGCTTGTTCCGCTGAGAGTCCATATTCGCCGAGGGGTGTTAACTGGGCGGCGCTAAACCGGTCCGGGGAGCGGGTTAACAACTGTACCGCGGTAACGAGCGCGCGCGACTGAGGATGCTGCCCAAGCCAGCGATGGAGAGCCTGATCGCCCTCCCGTAAATGGCTGGCGAACGCTTCTTCACCGTGCCAGTGGGGGAGCCAGGCGTCAAAACAGGTGGCGCTGCCATTGGTGCGCGCGGTGAGTAAGGCGACCTGCGGGCCAAAGGTATCGTTGCCGCTGAGCTGGCGTAACAGCGTCTCCAGCGGCGCGATCAACTGCGGGTCGCAGGCCAGCAGCGGAGCCAGCGGGCCCAGGCCGGGCAGCGACTGCCAGCTGACGATGCGCCGCTGGCGCTCGTCATCGGCATACTGCAGATCGGGATCTTCTATGTCGGTTTGCCACTCTCCCGGCGGGATGACGAACAGGCCGGCGGGCGCCTCCTCTTGCTGCGGCATGCCGGGGATCCAGCGCACCGGGAAGCCCTGCGCCGCCTGCAGCACGGCAATCGCCCGCGCCTGGAAGCCGACGAAACCGATAATCTGGTTGATCAGGATAATATCCCGGCTGGTCAGGCCCACTTCGTCCAGCTGGCTGCGGGAAAGGGCGTTAATGACGGAGGGTGAACCGGCGAGCTGACGAGCGTATTGGGTGATCTGCGCCAGACGACGGTTGCTCTCGCGCGAAGAGTCGGGCCCCGGCAGGGGCGCCAGGCGGGCGGCATAGTGGTTACATAGCCGCTGGACGCCGTAGACCTGGGCAACGGTCAGCGCAGTGCTCAGGCGATCGTAGGCGGTAAAGGTTTGCAGGCGGCTTACCGTCACCTGGTCGGGAAACAGCCGCTCGGCGAGCTGGCGCGCGGGGCGTAGCCAGCCTGTGTGGGCGTGTAGCCAGGCGTCCGGCAGCGTCAGGTCCAGCAAAAAGCGGTCTTCAACATGGGCGGCTTCAGGGACGAGCGGCAGGACATCCACCGGGCAGATTGTTGACTGGGTTTCGTGGTACCAGTGGTTTTTGCCATTCACGCGGCGTGGCTCCATGGGCTTTCCTTGTTCGGTATGTGGCGAACCGCCGTTCCGCGGATCGTTTATGCAGAACTATCCTGGCGTAACCCGGAAGCAGGAGAAAATATTGATACGTGCTAACAAATAGCCGATTGGAATAACAGGGGGAGCGCAAGGCCTGGGAAGGGAAAACCCTCCTCACCGGGGCGAGGAGGGGAAGGAACTTATTTCAGTTCCAGCTCGTTCATAGCGGCGATACTGAACCCGCCATCAACGTGAACGACTTCACCGGAGATACCCGCAGACAGGTTGGAGCACAGGAAGGCTGCGCTGTTACCCACGTCTTCAATGGTGACGGTGCGACGGATCGGGGTGACCGCTTCGCAGTGCGCCAGCATTTTACGGAAATCTTTGATACCGGACGCGGCCAGGGTACGGATCGGACCGGCGGAGATAGCGTTGACGCGAACGCCTTCCGGACCCATCGCGTTCGCCATATAGCGCACGTTCGCTTCCAGAGAGGCTTTCGCCAGACCCATCACGTTGTAGTTCGGGATCGCGCGCTCGGCGCCCAGGTAGGAGAGCGTCAGCAGAGCAGAATCCGGGTTCAGCATCGTGCGGCAGGCTTTAGCCATCGCCACGAAGCTGTAGGCGCTGATGTCGTGCGCGATTTTGAAACCTTCGCGGGTGACCGCGTTGACGTAGTCGCCGTCTAACTGGTCAGCCGGGGCATAACCGATAGAGTGGACGAAACCATCGAATTTTGGCCAGACTTTTTCCAGCTCGGTGAACAGCGCGGTGATGCTCTCATCTTCAGCAACGTCGCACGGCAGCACAATGTCAGAACCCAGCGCGGCAGCAAACTCTTCAACGCGACCTTTCAGTTTTTCATTCTGATAGGTGAATGCCAGTTCCGCGCCTTCGCGGTGCATTGCCTGCGCAATACCGTAGGCGATGGACAGTTTGCTGGCGACGCCAGTGATCAAAATGCGCTTACCGGAAAGAAAACCCATAGCTTTAATCCTTATCGTTATTGCTTATTTTTACTTTAACAATCATAACGTTAACATTGTTATTTCAAAATAACTCAAATTTAGCCGGGAATTATATCCCACTGACGACCCCTTGTGTCACGATATTTTTCAGCCGGCCCGCGCCGCGCGGGGCAAAAGCCGATCGCGATGGTTCAAGTATACCATTTTTCTCTGCTGACTATTTGAGCGCAATCGCCGCCAGCAGCAGACGCCCATCGGCGCTGAGAGGCCGCAACTCCCCCGGAGCGTCGCCGTGCCAGCAGAGCCCGCTGCCGACGGTGCAGCGCCGTCCGGCCAGATCCCACTCACCCTGCAGCACATAAGCAACCCCGTTAGTGGCCGGTCGCTGCCGGTCGCTCACCACTTCAACCTGCGCGAGGGCTCGCCCGCGCTGGGTCATGACATTGAAGTCCAGTCCAGGCTCAACGATCCCGACGCTGGACAGCGCCCATTCGCCGGGAAACGCCCACGGCTGCCAGCGCGCCAGCGGATGGTCGATCTCCTCCCCGCGCAGCCGTAGCGGTTGCCCCGCCAGCAGGACGATCGTCCGGTCGACGCCGGGAAAAGGGGAGAATGGGCCATCGGCCTGCAGGGTGGCAATGCTCGCGCGCCAGAGAAAAGGCGCATCTACGGAAGGAACGGCGATAATTTCCCGGGTGGCGCCAGCGCCGTTCTTCCATGGCGTGACGGGCAAGGTAGCGTAATCAAAATAGGTGATCATAGTTTGCTCGGCGGAAGTCGGAAGTGGATAGTATTTGTTACACACTTGTCTCAATGTTCTTACAAATTATTTACAACAGGGCTCACAAATCCATCATTGAGCGCGTGTGCGGGTTTGTCAATGCTTGTATATACATGAGCAGTCATCTGCGAATTATCTTATCGCCTTGACCAGAGCCATCATGACAAAACGCGATCGGGAGAATGAAAATGCAACAGCGTATTACTTTCCGCCAGGCCTGCCTGGTCACCCTGTTTTCGGGGCTACTGCTGTCTGGTGGCTCAACATACGCTAAAGAGTGGAAATCGATCACCATCGCTACGGAAGGCGGCTATGAACCCTGGAATCTGACGCTTCCCGGCGGGAAGCTCAGCGGTTTCGAGCCCGAGCTTATGGCGAATTTATGCCAGCGGATGCAGATCGAATGCAAACTGGTGGTGCAGAACTGGGATGGCATGATTGCCGGACTTAACGCCGGAAAATATGACGTGATCATGGATGCTATCGTCGTCACCCCAGAGCGCTCGAAGGTCGTGGCGTTTACCCAGGCATACGCAGCCACGCCGGCCTCTTTCATTGCGGTAAAAGGGTCGCTGCTACCGCCTTCGCCGGCGGTCAAGCTTCATGATAATGAGAAAGAGATTCAGGCGGCGATTGCGCCGCTGCGCGCGGCGTTGAAAGGGAAAACCATCGGCATCGCGTCCGGCACCGTGTACACCCCGTTTATTGATAAGTATTTCAAGGATATCGCTGACGTCCGGGAATATAACAACTCAGCGGATGCGATCCTCGACCTGCAGGCTGAGCGCATCGACGCGGTGTTTGATGATATTACCTTTGCCAACACCACCCTGTCGCGCCCGGAGAATAGCAATCTGGCATTGAGCGGTCCGCTGATGAGCGGCCCAATCTGGGGAGGCGGTGAGGCGATGGGCGTGCGCCTCGCCGATACCGAACTCAAAGCGAAACTGGATAGCGCCATTCAGGCGGCGCTGGCCGATGGGACGGTAAAAAAACTGAGTGAGAAATGGTTTAAAAGCGACGTGACTCCCTGAGCGAGGCAACCATGTTAAATCTTCTGAGTTTGGGTGAAAACGGGTGGGGGACGCTGATCCTCAGCGCAACGCTGACTACGTTGCTGCTGTCGCTCGCGGCGCTGGCCGTCGGTGCGGGGGTGGGCGGCGTTATCGCCGCCGCGAAGCTGTCCCGCCACGCGCCAGCGCGCTGGTTCGGCGCCGCCTGGTCGGTGGTATTCCGCGGTATCCCTGAATTACTGGTGATCTATCTGTTTTATTTTGGCGGCTCAGGGATGATTTCATGGCTGGGGCGCCTGTTTGGCGCAGACGGCTTTATTGAGGTTCCGCCATTTCTGATTGGCGCTCTGGCGATTGGCTTGATCTCCTCCTCGTATCAGGCGGAAGTCTACCGTGCTGCTCGTCTGGCGCTGATGCCCGGTGAAGTGGAGGCGGCTTCCGCCATTGGCATGCCGCGCTGGCGGATCCTGCAGCGCATCCTGTTGCCGCAGATTGTCCGTTATTCGCTGCCGGGTTTGTCCAACGTCTGGCAAATGAGCCTCAAAGACTCGGCGCTGGTATCGGTGACCGGGATGGTTGAACTGATGCGCGCCAGCCAGATTGCCGCTGGCTCTACCCGCGATTATTTCCTGTTCTATCTCATCGGCGGCGGCTGCTATTTGATCCTGACGCTGCTCTCTAACCGCGCGTTTACCCGGGCGGAGAGCCGTCTGAACCGCGCCTGGCTGCGTCGCAGCGCCGCGCAGGCGTAAGGAGCCCATATGATTATCGATTTTGCCTTTCTCGGTGAGACGTTGTTGAAGCTCGGCGCGGCGCTGCCGGTGACGCTGGGACTCTTTATCTGCTCTTTTTTGCTCGGCGGCGTGTTGGCTCTTGGCGTTCTGGCGCTGCGAATGAGCCGCTGGCCGCTGGCAAGCGGTTTCGCCAAAGGCTATATCCTGATCTTTCGCGGTTCGCCATTGCTGATCCAGTTGTTTCTCATTTATTACGGGCTGGGTCAGTTTGGGGTGATCCGCCACAGTTTCCTGTGGCCGCTGCTGCGCGAACCCTTTATCTGCGCCGTTCTGGCGCTGGCGCTCTGTACGGCGGCCTATACCGCGGAAATTCTGCGCGGCGGGTTGCTGGCGATACCGCCGGGCCAGATTGAAGCCGGCCAGGCTTGCGGTATGTCGCGCTGGCTGCTGCTGCGGCGGATCATTGCCCCGGTGATGCTGCGCTATGCGCTGCCAGCCTACTCCACGGAGGCCATTTTATTGGTCAAGTCGACGGCGCTGGCAAGCCTGGTGACCGTCTGGGACGTCACGGGGGTGGCCCAACAGATTATTCAGCGTACCTACCGGACGATGGAGGTATTCCTCTGCGCGGCGGCCATCTACCTGCTGCTCAATTTCATCATTGTGCAGCTGTACGCCCTGCTTGAACGGCGTTTAACCCCGCATACCCGGCAAAATCCGGCGACCGTGTCGCTCAAGCCGATAACCAAAGGAGAGTAAGATGCTCGATTCACGTCCGGTGACCTTATCGGTCAGCGATATTCATAAGTCCTTTGGCTCCCTGGATGTCCTGAAGGGGATCACCATCCAGGCGCAGCAGGGCGATGTCATTTCGATCCTCGGCGCCAGCGGCTCCGGTAAAAGTACGCTGCTGCGCTGCATTAACCTGCTGGAAACGCCCGATGCCGGAGTGGTCAGCGTCGGCGGCGAGACGATTGAAATGAAGCATCATGCCCGTGGGCATCGGCTGGCGGCGAACCCCCGGCAGATAGAGCGCCTGCGCTCGCGGCTGGGGATGGTCTTCCAAAGTTTTAACCTCTGGTCGCATATGACGGTTCTGCAGAATGTCATTGAGGGGCCGCATTATGTGCTCAAGCGGGACAAACGGACCTGCATTGAACAGGCTGAGCAGTTGCTGGAGCGAGTGGGGATGTTGAACCGAAAGGATTTCTATCCTGCGCAGCTCTCCGGCGGCCAGCAGCAGCGCGTGGCGATAGCCCGCGCGCTGGCCATGGAGCCGGACGTCATGCTCTTTGATGAACCTACCTCAGCGCTGGATCCCGAACTGGTCGGCGAGGTGCTAAAGGTGATGCGCAGCCTGGCGGAGGAGGGACGGACGATGCTGGTGGTCACCCACGAGCTGGGATTCGCCCGCCATGTTTCCAACCGGGTGGTCTTTATGCACCAGGGGACGATTGACTGCGACGGTGCGCCAGAGGCGCTGTTTGGCAGCCAGGGGTCCGCGCGCTTCAAGCAATTTATCTCCAGCCACCAACAGCCAGGACAGGTCGTATGAAAATGATCCAGTGGGGCGATGCGCCGATACGCTGGCAGGAGGTGGCTTGCGTTGCGCGGGGCGAGGCGACCTTGAGCCTCAGCGACAGCGCCTGGTCGCGTATCGCGCAAGGGCGGGCGATTGTCCAGCATATCGTTAAAGCCGGCCAGGTAGCCTATGGGATCAACACCGGGCTGGGGGCGCTGTGCAATATTACGCTGCCGGAAGCGCAGCTTCACCAGCTGTCGCGCAATACGTTGCTCAGCCACGCCTGCGGGGTGGGACCGTTGCTGGAGGTCGCCCCAACCCGGGCAATTATGTGCGCCGCGGTGGCCAATTTCAGCCACGGTAAATCCGGGATCTCCGCCGGGATAGTGCAGCAGCTGTTGGCGTTTTTGCAGCATGGCGTCACCCCTCAGGTGCCCTCCCAGGGGTCAGTTGGCTATTTAACGCATATGGCGCACATTGGCCTGGCCCTGATGGGGGTTGGCGATGTGCTCTGGCAGGGGCGAACGTGGTCAGCGGCAGAGGTCCTGTCGCAGCTAGATCTGCAGCCCATCGCGCCGGGAGCGAAAGAGGGGCTGAGCCTGGTCAACGGTACGCCGTGCATGACCGGTCTGGCCTGTCTGGCGTTAGACGACGCCGAGCGCTTAATGAACTGGGCCGATGTAACCGGCGCGATGAGCTTTGAAGCGCTTCGCGGCCAGCTTGTTGCATTCGATGTCGAGATCCTGGCGCTGAAAGCCAGCCCCGGGATCCAGACCAGCGGCCAGCGGCTGCGTGAGCTACTGGCGGACAGCCGTCTGCTGGCCGAAAGTGAAGGACTTCGCACCCAGGATGCGCTAAGCCTTCGCTCGATGCCTCAGGTGCATGGCGCCTGCCGCGATCAGTTTAGCCACGCGCAGACGCAGATAAATATCGAACTCAACGCCTGTACTGATAATCCGCTGATCCTGGGAACCGTTGAGCAGTGGCGGGTGGTCTCCCAGGCGCATCCGCACGGCGAATCGGTGGCGATGGCCTGCGATTTGCTGGCCATTGCTATGGCTGAGCTGGGCGCCATCGCTGAACGACGCCTTGACCGGCTGGTGAATCCTCTGGTGAGCGGGTTGCCGGCGTTCCTGGTCGCCCGACCGGGCGTGAATTCAGGCATGATGATTGCCCAGTACGTCGCCGCGTCGTTGTGCGCGGAAAACAAGCAGCTGGCGCAGCCGGCGGTGCTGGATAATTTTGTTACCTCGGGTCTGCAGGAGGATCATTTAAGCCTGGGCACCGGCGCAGCGCTGAAACTGCAGCGCCTGCTGGGCAACCTCTATCAGATCCTGGGCATCGAATATTTACTCGCCGCCCAGGGGCTCGATTTTCACGATCCGCAGAAGCTGGCGGCGGGCACGCGCCGGGCGCGAGACCTGCTGCGCGAAAGCGTGCCTGGCTGGGAGGACGATCGCTGGCTGGCGCCGGACATCGCCAGCGCGGTGGCCATCCTTAAGCGAACCGCTGGCCACGCGCCGGCGTGAGGTCAGCGGGCGAGGTGAATGAGACGGCGCTATTTGCCGTCTTTGCGCCAGGCGTCGGCGGTGAGAGCCTCACCGAAGTGGCCGGCGATCAGGCGTCGGGTCAGGTCATGCAGCGGTGAGGCCAGCACATCGGCGGTGCTGCCGCGCTCAACCACTTCCCCGTTATGCATCACCAGCACCTGATCGCTGATGTGCTTCATCATTCCCAGGTGCTGGGTGACATAGATGTAAGAGATGCCCTGTTTCTCCTGCAGCTCCAGCATCAGGTTGATGAGCTGGGAACGCATCGACATATCCAGCGAGGCCAGCGCCTCATCGCAGACGATGACCTTCGGGCGCAGGATCAGCGCCCGGGCGAGGCCAAGACGCTGCTTCTGACCCGGGGCCAGCATATGGGGATAGTAGCTGACGTGGTCCGGCAGCAGGCCGACCATGCGCAGGGTGTCGATGATCTGTTTCTGCCGCGCTTCGGCGTCGAGGTCGGTATTCAGCCGCAGCGGAAAATCGAGGATCTGCGAGATGCGCTGGCGCGGGTTTAGCGACGTCGACGGATCCTGAAAGATCATGCGAATCTTCTGGCTGCGGTAGGAGTAATCCCCGAAGGTCAGCGGATGGTCATCGATCAGCACCTCGCCGCTGGTGGGCTCCACCATGCCGGCCAGCATCTTCGCGAGGGTGGATTTTCCGGAGCCATTCTCGCCGATAATCGCCAGCGTCTGCCGTTCGCGCAGGGTAAAACTCAGCGGCTTAACCGCCTCCACCGTCTGGCGGTGAAACCAGCCGGTGCGATAGCGAAAGGTCTTACTGAGTTGGCGCACTTCCAGCAATGTTTCGACCATTTCACTCTTTCTCCATGTTCAGCGGGAAATGACAGGCGTACAGGTGATTGCGCGCCCCGGTAAGACGCGGGGTTTCAATACACTCGCGCTGGGCGTACGGGCAGCGCGGCCCCAGCCGACAGCCGATGGGCAGCTGCTCCAGCAGCGGTATCGCCCCCGGCAGGGTGTTGAGACGGCTTTTATGCGGCATGGCGCTGCCAAAATCCGGGATCGCGCGGATTAACGCCTGGGTGTAGGGGTGATGCGGCAGGGTGATCAGCTCTTCGCTGGGCCCGCTCTCCACCGTCTGCCCGCAGTACATGACGTTGATTTTATCCGCCCATTTGCTGAGCATCTGCAGATCGTGGCTGATCAGCAAAATGGTGGTGTTGTTGTTCTGGTTGAGCCGCGTCAGCAGGCGGATAATCTGCGCCTGCGTCGTGGGCTCCATAGCGTTAGTCGGTTCATCGGCGATCAGCAGGCGCGGCTGGTTGGCCAGGGCGATGGCAATCATCACCTTCTGGCATTCGCCTTCGGTCAGCTGATAGGGGAAGCTGCGCATGGCGTCTTTGTGATCTTTAATCCCGACGCGGTGCAACAGCTCGATGGCCCGACGTTTACGCCAGCCCAGCCGCTGCCACCAGCGGCCCTTGTAGGTCCAGCCAGGGATACTCTGGATCAGCTGCTGGCCGATGCGCTCAGAGGGGTCGAGGCACGACTGGGGCTCCTGGAATATCATCGACACGTTGTGGCCGATCAGTTTCCGGCGCTCGCGGTTCGACAGCCGCAGCAGATCGATGTCGTCGAAACGCATGCGGTCGGCCGTGACCCGCCAGTTGTCTTTTGTCACGCCGCAGATAGCTTTGGCGATCAGGCTCTTCCCGGAGCCGGATTCCCCCACCAGGCCACGGATTTCGCCTTCGGTCAGGGTCAGGCTGACGCGGTCGACGGCTTTTACCCAGCCTTCGTTGGTTTTAAATTCGATGGTTAAGTGACGAATATCGAGTAACGGCATTATTCTACCCCGGCAATGATCGCCCGGCGAATACCGTCGCCCAGCAGGTTGACCAGCAGTACGCTGAGCATAATCGCGGCCCCGGGCAGCATCACGGTCCACGGCGCAACATAGATAAGCTCCAGCGCATCGCCCAGCATCGCTCCCCATTCCGGCGAAGGCAACTGAGCGCCGAGGTCAAGAAAGCCCAGCGCGGCGATATCCAGAATAGCCATCGACAGGGCGCGGGTGATCTCGGTCACCAGGCCGGAGGCGATATTGGGCAGGATGGCGAACAGCAGAATATTCAGCGTCGACGCGCCGTCGAGGCGGGCGGCGATGATGTACTCTTTCTCCAGCTCATCGTGGACCATGCTGTAGACGGAGCGCACCATGCGCGGCAGCAGCGCCAGCCAGACGGCAAACATCGCATGGCTGAGGTGTGGCCCGGCAAAGGCGACGACGATGATCGCCAGCAGCAGCGAGGGGATGGAGAGCAGGGTATCGAGGATATGGTTCATCACCGCCGAGCGCAGGCCGTGGGTCGATCCGGCAATGACGCCCAGCACCAGGCCAAACAGCGTGGCGCCGAGGGTGACGACAAAAGCGCCGCCGACGGTCGGCGCCGCGCCGCTCAGCAGTCGGCTGAGCACATCGCGCCCCAGGTCATCGGTTCCGAGGAAGAAAGAGACTTCCCCATAGCGCGACCACGATGGCGGCAGCAGCTGGTAGCCGAGGAACTGCTGGTCGATGCCGTAGGGGGCGAACCAGCCGCCGAAGACGCAAAGCAGCAGCAGCCCCGCGCAGCCGTACAGGCCGATCATCGCCGTGGTGTCGCCATAGAATTTACGCCATACGGTGCGCAGCGCGCCGGGCGGACGCTTTTCCAGATAAACGCTATCGTAGGGCATACCATTCCTTATGTTTCAGTGGGTTAGCCATGGCACCGAGAATATCGGAAATCACGTTGACAATAATCACCAGCGCGCCAATCACCATCACTCCCGCGGAGATCGCCGCGTAGTCCTGCTGACGAATGGCGTTGATAAGCCACCGGCCCAGCCCTGGCCAGCTGAACACCATCTCCGTGATCATCGCCAGGGTGAGCATGGTGGAAAACTGCAGGCCGAGGCGCGGGATTACCGGCGGCAGGGCGTTGTGCAGCACGTGGCGCAGTAAAATTTTGCGTCGCGAGACGCCGCGGGTGGCGGCCGCCTTGACGTAGTTGGTGTCATAGACCTCGCTGGTGCTAATGCGCATCAGGCGGATCGCTTCGGTAGTGGGGGCTACCGCCAGGGTCAGCACCGGCAGCACCATATGCCGGGCGGCGCTGACGATCATCTCATGGCGCCACGGCGAGTCCGAAAGCCAGGCGTCAATCAGCGCGAAACCGGTGACGTTTTTCACCTCATACAGCAGGTCGAAGCGGCCGGAGACCGGAAGCCAGCCGAGGGTCAGGGAGAAGAAGAGGGTCAGGAGCAGCGCCAGCCAGAAGACCGGGATCGAGAAACCGACCAGCGCGACGGCGCTGATCAGGGTATCGGGCCATTTGTTGCGCATCACGCCGGCGATCATCCCCACCGGAATGCCAATCAGCAGGGCAAAGCCGAAGGCGAGGATGCACAGCTCCATGGTCGCCGGGAACACCTCGCGCAGCTGCTCGGAAATCAGCTGGCCGTTAATGCTGGAGACGCCAAAATCCCAGTGCAGCACCCCTTCAAACCAGAACAGCCACGCATTCCACAGGGTCGCGCCCTGCAGCGGGGCATGGGGAGTGAAGTAGCTCAGGCTGAAGCCGACAAAGGTCAGAAAAAAGAGGGTGACCAGCAACAGCAGCAGACGGCGCAGGGTAAAAATAATCATGGTTTTTTCACCTCTTCGGTTTTCTCCCGCGATACGCCAGCGAACGAAGCGTTACCGAAGGGGCTAAGCACCAGGCCTTTCATATCATAGCGATAGGCCTGCAACCGCAGCGATGAGGCCAGCGGCAGGACCGGCAGTTCACGAGCGAGGATGCGCTGGGCCTCTTTGTAAGCGTCCATCCGCGAGGAGAGCTGCTGCGAGAGCAGCGCTTTTTGCAGCACGTCATCAAATTCCCGGTTACACCAGTGGGCAAAGTTGGTTTGCGAGGCGATCGCCGCGCAGCTCAGCAGCGGCCGGAAGAAGCTGTCCGGATCGTTACTGTCCGTCGCCCAGCCGGAGAGCGTCAGGTCATGGTTCATGTCCATCAGCCGCGCCTCCTGGAAGCGCCCCTCCACCGGCATGATGATCACCTTGACGCCAATCTGCGCCATATCCGCCTGGATGAGCTCTGCTGTTTTCAACGGGCTGGGGTTCCACGCCTGCGAGCTGGTGGGAACCCACAGTTTGAGGGTCAGATTTTCCAGCCCCAGGGCCTTCAGGCGGGTGCGGGCCTCCTGGGGATTATATTCGGTAATCTTAGCGTCGTTATCGTAGGCCCACGAGGCGCGCGGCAGCATCGACGCCGCCGTCTCCGCGGTGCCATAGTAGATAGACTGCATCAGGCGCTGGTTGTTAATGGCCAGCGCCAGCGCGTGGCGCACCTCCGGGTTGTCCAGCGGCGGCTTGGCGGTGTTGAAGGCCAGCCAGGCAATGTTCATCCCCGGACGCAGCGTCAGGCGCAGGCGCGGGTCGTCACGCAGGATCGTCAACTGGCTGGCGGCCGGCCAGGCCAGCACGTCGCATTCGCCGGTCAGCAGTTTCGACAGGCGGCCGGTTCCACCGGAGCCGAGGTCAACCACCACCTGCGGCATCAACGGCTTGCCGCGCCAGTAGCCGGGGTGGCGCTGCAGGCGAACATACTGCCCGGAGCGGTACTCAGACAGCTGGAACGGGCCGGTGCCCACCGGCTGGCGATCGAGCTGTTCCTGACGATCGTCCTGCGTTAAGCGGGCGGCATATTCGGCGGAGGTAATCGACGCATAGTGGGTGGCCAGATGCCAGAGGAATGATGCATCCGGCCGCTTGAGGCGAAACTCCACGGTCTGATTATCGAGCTTGCGGACGCTCTCCACGCTGTCAGCAAACTGCAGGCTGTCGAAGTAGGGGAAGCTGCTGCCGTTGACGTTGTGCCAGGGGTGATCGCGGTTAAAAATGCGGCCAAAGGTGAAAATCACGTCATCGGCGTTGAAATCCCGCGTCGGGGAGAACCATGCCGTGCGTTGAAACGGGACGTGGCGGCGCAGGTGAAAGCGGTAGGTGGCGCCGTTATCGAGGACTTCCCAGCTCTCCGCCAGCTCGGGGACCAGCCGATAGGTATAAGGGTCGACGTCAAGCAGGCGATCGTAGATCTGCGCGGCCAGCGTATCGACGATCAGTCCGCTGCTCACTTTCTGCGGATTAAAGGTATTAACCTGGCCGCTGACGCAATAGACGAAACCGCTGTCGCGAATATCGGCGCGGTCGGGGAGCGCAGGGGCGGCAAAAGCCTGCCCACACAGCAGGGAAACCGCTGCCAGGAGAGATGACAATTTCAGGCGCATATTTTCTGTTTGATTATAGAGTTGAACTCTATCTTATTAAGATTCATAGACATTCACCACCGCCTTCAACAAGCCTGAGGGATAATGCGGTTACCGGGTGCGTATAGTATTCAGTCAATTGATTAAAATAGTCGCGGAACCGAGTCTGTATAATGAAACATGGTAACTTTTTATCGCCGATATCGCCAGTCAGCTCTGTTTGGCCGCGGTTGACCGGACGGTGGAAGCGACGCTAACGCCGGGGATAAATTCAGTATAGCGGGGAGAAAGCAGAGGGTCTGACGGGCGGGTAACCCTACCCGTCGGATGTCATACAGGGGGGGACGTTTTTGTTTATCGTGACAACGTCACTTTTTGATAATCCATATCCCGCAAGTCCTCCAGCAGCCCGGGGCCGACCGGCTGCCACTGCAATCGCTCGCGAGTCCATGCCGAGCTGGCGCGCAGGTCAAGGGCGGTAAAGGGGGCAAACCAGCCGAACCAGGCGTCAGCCTGCTCCTCATCCAGCTGGGTCAGCGGCAGATTTAAGCCCCGGGCGATGACTGCGGCAATCTCCCGTAATGCGATCCCCTCTTCAGCCACCGCATGGTAGCGCTCGCCCGCAGCGCCCTGCAGCAGTGCGCTGACGTACAGGCGCGCGACGTCATCGACATGGGCGGCGGACCAGCGGTGGTTCCCCTCGCCGCGCAAGGCCACCGCGCCGCTGGCGACCGCGCGTTCGATATAGCTGGTCAGCAGCCCCTGGCGCACGGTGTCATGCACCTGCGGCAGGCGAACGACCCGGACGTCCACTCCCGCCTCCAGCAGCTGCTGGCCGGCAAGTTCTGAGGCGGTCCGCGGGCTGGGGTGCGCGGCGTTAAAGCACGACTCGCGGGCCGGGGCGCCGCTCCCGTCGTCGCCCATCAGCGTGCCGGAGGTGATGACCAGCGGCCGCGCGCTGCCCCGCAGCGCCTGGCCGATGGTGAGGATCGCCTGGCGGTCTTTCTCGCAGTTGGCGGCAAAGCGGCTGAAGTCGTGGTCGAAAGCGGTATGGATCACCGCGTCGGCGCTCTCGACGCCCGCCAGCAGCGAATCGGGGGCGTCCAGCGTGCCGCGGCGCACCTCGATCCCTGCCGCTTCCAGGGCCTGCGCCGTGGCGTCGCTGCGCGCGAGGCCGATAACCTGATGGCCCGACGCCTGCAGCGCCGGAAGAATACGCGAGCCGATAAATCCGCTCGCGCCGGTAAGAAATATACGCATTATGAACCTCCTGAACGGGTTATCAGGCGTATCCTACCCGCGATGTCATACTATAAAAGTAGAGACATTATCGGGGTATAAATTCTAACAGGCAGACTTACAGGCAGATGATGAACACTTCTGACAATCATGCTTTAGGTGATTTTCTCCGCGCCAGGCGCCAGCGTCTCGACCCGGCAACGTTTGGCTTCCCGGCGGGACGCCGGCGCACGCCGGGCCTGCGCCGTGAAGAGGTCGCCCAGCTCGCCAGCATCAGCCCGACCTGGTATACCTGGCTTGAACAGGGGCGCGGCGGGGCGCCTTCCCGCGAGGTGCTGGAGCGGATCGCCCGCGGTCTTCGGCTGACCACCCCGGAGCGCGAACATCTGTTTATACTCGCCTTCGGCCATCCGCCGCAGACCCGTTTGACGATCACGGATGATATGACGCCGCGGCTACAGCGGGTGCTTGATGCCTTCGCCATTCCGGCGATTATCCGTACCGCCAGCTGGGACGTGATCGCCTGGAACGCGGCGGCGGCCAGGGTGCTGACCGACTACGGCCAGCTGCCGCTGGCGGAGCGCAACGTGCTGCGGCGCCTGTTTACCCGGCCTGAGGCCCGCTGCACCCTGGAGGACTGGCAGACGGTGGGGCAGCTTATCGTTAATGCCTTTCGCGCCGACGTCACGCGGATGGGCGCCACGAGGGAAACTGACCAGCTGATCGCGGAGCTCAGCCAGCAGAGCGTCGAGTTCGCCCGTTTCTGGCAAAGCCACGACGTCGCCGGCCACGGCGAGGGCTATAAGCGCATTCACCACCCGCAGATGGGCCCGCTCGATCTGGAGTTCACCTCTTTTGCCGTGGAGGGCCGCCCCGATCTGTCGCTACTGGTTTTCAACCCGGCGACGACGGAGAGCCAGCGCAAAATTCACGGTTTGCTTCAGGCGTCGGGATCCTCATCGGGGGAGTACTGAGGGGTAAATTCGTACAGGGCCAGGGCGTTGCTCTCCAGCGAGTCGACCCGCAGCCAGTGGCCGTCAAGTCGGGCTTCCTCCACGCTGAGCGCCGGACGGGCCTGATGCATCAGCCACTGATAATCTTCGGCGTCGGGGCCGCTGCGGCTGCGAAAGGCGTCCACCAGCGGGAACAGCGCGCCGTGGTGCTGATCGAAGAGGTGCTGTTTGATGCGCCAGCGGCCCTTGAGCCCCTGCAGCCGCACACTGTACGGCTGGCTGAAGCGTTGAATAAAAGCCGCTTCGCTGGAGAGCCAGGGGTTGTAGACCACCGTATTGCGCAGCAGCAGCTGGTAGTGCCCCTGGTGATGGAACAGCAGCAGGTTTTTGTCGTGAAACAGGATCTCGCCGCGCAGCCGTCGCCAGAGCCACAGCACCCAGTAAACCGGGCGTGGCAGCCCGTGCAGATAGTGCAGCGCCAGGCTGGAGGTATCCAGCTTGCCGTTGGCGCGGGCTTCGCCCTGGAGGCCGGAGTTTAACCAGAAGCCCGCCAGCCAGACCTGGTCCGCGACCCCCAGCAGATTATCCATCAACAGCGCGCCGCGAAAAAAGCGCCCGTTGGTGTCCCGCGTATCGCCGGTCAGCGTATTCCACGAGAGCAGCCATAGCGGCAGGTTAAGCTGCCGTTGACGCAGGGCGCTGTGGATCTGTCGCAGCTTATGCGCCGGATAGTGCTCGCTGGAGGCCAGACTGCTGCTGTCCGCCTGAGCCAGATCCAGCCGTTCGTTGGCATCCGCCTGGCAGGCGAGAAAATCGGCTTCCGCCAGCAGCGGCGAGTGGAACAGCGGATCGTCCCCGGGCGCGCTGGCGGCAAAGCGGTGCCAGATCCCCAGCTGCGGCTGCGGCAGCAGACGGTGAAGAACCTCGCGCTGCTGCCGCCAGGCCGCCTGGCGGGCCGCTTCGCTGGCCTGCGGCGACCAGTGCCAGACAAAGCGCCAGCTGCTGAGCGTCGTCGGTGGAAAATGGTTGGCGGCGAGTTGCAGGAAGCGCTGCAGCAGATCGCTGCGGGTGGTGACCCCGGTATGCAGGATCACCTGCCAGCCCATCGCCGCCAGCCAGCTGAAGATCTGCTGCAGGTTGTACCAGCAGGCGTAGCCAGCCATCTGCGGATCGTCCCAGCCGGTGCCGAACAGGCGGCTGCTGAGAAAGGCATCGTTGATATCAATGGCATACACCGGCAGGGCGCGGTGCAACTGCTCCAGTTCGCGGCGCACGTCCTCCCGCAGCAGATCGTCCAGCTCGCGCACGGTCACCACCATCCGGGTATGGCGCAGCACCGCGGCGCGCGCCGGTCGCTGGTGCAGGTTGATCTCCCGGGTTTGCGGCGGATTGATCAACAGCGGCTGACTCTCCCGGTCGCGTTGTTCCGGCTCATTAAGGCGGGCGTAGAGCCGGTCCACGGCCACCGGCTGCCAGCGATCGCCCTGCGGCGGGCGCGGTCGGCCCGGCTCCCGGGGGGACCGCTCGCGATACTGGCGCGGCGTCACCCGATGGTGGCGCTTAAACAGGTCGCTCATCATCCGCGTGCTGGCGAACCCCTGCTCGCGGGCAATTTGCTGAACGGGTTTGCGGGTGGTTAACAGCTGATCGGCGGCGTGGCGCAGGCGCAGCGCGGTGAGGTACTGAACAAAACTGACGCCAACCTCCTTGTGAAACAGGCGTGACAGCCAGGCCTCGGAGACAAACTCGGCGGCCGCCACCTCCTGTAAAGAGAGACGGCGCTGATAGTTGGCGTCGATCCGCGCCACTACGCTGGCTATCCTCCGGCTCCATTTTTCAGCATCGCGCCGTGGCGTGAAGGCAATGGGCTGGCTGAAGCGCGTGGCCAGCAGCAGCGCTATCTCACTCAGCCAACGGTTGGCCTCCAGCCGGTAATGGCCGGGATGATTGACCAGGCCGCTCACCAGCAGCTGGCGCATCAGGCGGCGCAGGCCGTCATCGGCATCGCGGGTGCGCGGCGATATCTGGTAGTCGACGGCAAAAAAGGCGTTGTCGAGGCGGGCCAGCCAGCTGGCGGAGAGGGTGAGGATCATCACCGCGTTGCCCCCGGCGCTGCGCAGGCTCCAGCGACGGTTGCGGTTAACGATCGCCAGCCCGTCGACGGCAAGCTGCTGCGGCGCACCTTCCGCCTCCGCCAGATTTACGCTCCCCTCCAGCACCCACAGCAGCGTCAGCAGATCGCTCTCCGGCTGGCTTAGCTGACGCACATCGCGCACGGTGACGCTAAAGTCGCCTGAATGCTGCTCCACATGGTTCTCCTCTGTAGACAAAAAGCAACCGGTTGTTTTTTGTCATAACCGATATGTATGAAAAACACTCATTCATTTCTCGTCAATATAAAACAAAAAAGCGCGCCTGAAAGCTGTTTCACCCGCATAAACTCGAAAGTGTCGTGCAAACACAACACAGGAATAACAAAAATGACACATCCGTTGCTTGAAGCCTTGCAGGTCAACGAGGCGCAATTTATTGCCTTACGTCGCCAGTTCCACCAGCAGCCGGAGATCGGCTTTGAAGAGCATCAGACCAGCAGCGAGGTCGCCCGACTGCTTGGCGAATGGGGATACGAGGTTCATCGCGGCCTGGCGGGCACCGGGGTGGTGGGTACGCTGCGCGTCGGCCACGGGGAAAAACGCCTCGGTCTGCGGGCGGATATGGATGCCCTGCCGATGCAGGAGCGGAGCGGGAAGCCGTGGGCAAGCCAGGTTGACGGGCGCTTTCACGGCTGCGGCCATGACGGGCACACCACCACGCTGCTCTACGCGGCTGAATATCTGGCGCGCACCCGCCAGTTTAACGGGACGCTGCAGCTGATTTTCCAGCCCGCGGAAGAGTTGCTGTACGGCGGGCGGGTGATGGTCGAGGACGGTCTGTTTGACCAGTTCCCCTGCGACGCCATCTTCGGCCTGCACAATATGCCGGGTCAGCCGCTGGGTAAAATCGGTCTGCGCGACGGGGCGATGATGGCCTCCTCCGATACGCTGCATATTGAAGTGAAGGGCGTTGGCGGCCACGGCGCGGTACCGGAGCATACGGTGGATGCCACGCTGGTGGCCTGCCATATTACCCTCGCGCTGCAGTCCATCGTCTCGCGCAATATCACCCCGTTTGAGCCAGCGGTCGTGACCGTCGGCAGCATCCAGGCCGGACATGCGCCCAATATCATTAACGATCATGTGTTGATGAAGCTCACGGTGCGCACCCTCAATGAGCAGGTACGCGAGACCGTGCTGCAGCGGATCCATGATATTGCCGTGGCTCAGGCGGAGAGCTTTAACGCCACGGCTACGCTGACCCACGTCAACGGCAGCCCGGTATTACGTAACGATCCGGCGGCCAACGCCATGGTGCGGGAGGTGGCCACAGCACTGTTTGGCGCAGAGCAGGTGGGCGAGGTGAAGCCGTTTATGGGCAGTGAAGATTTCGCCTTCATGCTGGAGCAGCACCCCCACGGCAGTTATTTCACTATCGGCGCTGGCGACGAGCCGGATCGCTGCATGGTGCATAACCCGGGCTATGACTTCAACGACGCGCTGTTGCTTAGCGGCGCGGCGCTGTGGTGCGGCCTGACGGAACACTATCTGCGTTAATCACCGGAAACGGGAGGGCCATGCAATGAGCACTGTCACCGTAAGCGACACCCCCTATGTCGGCAGCGATCGTCTGCTGGTGGGGATTGTGCTGAGCGTTTTAACCTTCTGGCTGTTTGCCCAGTCGGTGATCAACGTCGTGCCGGCGATGAAAAGCAGTCTTGATATTTCTCTTGAGACCTTAACCCTGGCCGTCAGCCTCAGCGCGCTGTTCAGCGGCTGTTTCGTGGTGGCCAGCGGCGGCCTGGCGGACAAGTTTGGCCGCATGCGAATGACCACCCTCGGGCTGGGGCTGAGCATCGCCGGCAGCGCCATGCTGGTACTGGCCCAGGGGCCGGGGCTGTTCCTCGCCGGCCGGGTGCTGCAGGGGCTGTCAGCGGCGTGCATTATGCCGGCGACGCTGGCGCTGATTAAGACCTGGTACCAGGGGCGCGCGCGTCAGCGGGCGGTCAGCTTCTGGGTCATCGGCTCGTGGGGCGGCAGCGGCCTGTGCTCCTTCGTCGGCGGAGCTATCGCCACCGGCCTGGGCTGGCGCTGGATCTTTGTCTTTTCCATCGCCGTTGCCCTGGCGGCGCTGGCGTTACTGCGCGGCACGCCGGAGAGCCGCAGCGCCAGCGCCAGCCAGCAGAAGCTGGACGTTGGCGGCCTGCTGAGCCTTATCGCCGGGCTGGTGCTGGTGAATCTGTTTATCAGCAAAGGCCACGGCTGGGGCTGGAGCAGTCCGCTGTCGTTGAGCATGCTGGCGGGGGCGCTGATCGCTGGCGCGGTGTTTATTCGCAGCGGGCTGCGCAAAGGCGAGGCGGCGCTGATCGATTTTGCGCTGTTTCGCAACCGGGCGTACGGCGCGGCGGTGCTGTCTAACTTTCTGCTCAACGGGGCGATTGGCACCATGATGATCGCCAGCATCTGGCTGCAGCAGGGGCACCACCTGACGCCGCTGGAGAGTGGAATGATGACCCTCGGCTATCTGGTCACCGTCCTGGCGATGATCCGGGTCGGCGAGAAGCTGCTGCAGCGCTACGGCGCCCGGCTGCCGATGATGGCCGGCCCGGTGCTGACCGCCATCGCCATCGGCCTGATATCCTGCACCTTTCTCGATAAGGCGCTTTATATCGGCGTGGTGTTCGGCAGCAATGTGCTGTTCGGCCTTGGGCTGGGCTGCTACGCCACGCCGTCAACGGATACGGCGGTGGCCAACGCGCCGGAGAACAAAATTGGCGTCGCCTCGGGTATCTACAAGATGGGCAGCTCGCTGGGCGGGGCGATGGGGATTGCCGTGACGGCGTCACTTTTCGCGCTGTTTTTGCCGCTCGGTATGGCCCATGCCGCCCAATATGCCCTGTGGTTCAACGCCGCCTTATGCCTGGGGGCGATGGCGGTAAGCGCACTGCTGCTGCCGCGCGCCTCTCACAGCTGATGCTTTTTCAGCAGCGCGCGGAGCTGATGATAGGTTAAGCCTAACAGCTCCGCCGCCTGCTTCTGATGATACTTCGCCTGCTGCAGACTCCGCTGCAGCAGGCGTTTTTCCTGCTGTAGCTGAAAATCGCGGAGATCCAGCGGCAGGGCGGGCAGTTCGTCCCCGGACGCGGCCTCCGGCACGGAGGCCGCGGACTGACGGAAAGGGTTGAGGATAATGGCGTCCAGCTCGTGCTCGCTGTCGCCGTGGCGATAGACCGAGCGCTCGACGACGTTCTTCAGTTCACGAATATTTCCCGGCCAGCGGTAGCCGAGCAGCGTGGCGGTGGCTCGTTCGCTGAAGCCGGGAAACAGCGGCAGACCGAGCTCGCGGCACATCTGAATGGCAAACTGGTTGGCTAGCAGCATGATGTCGCTCTGCCGTTCGCGCAGCGGCGGGAGCTGCACCACGTCGAAGGCCAGACGGTCGAGCAGGTCGGCGCGGAAATGGCCTTCCTCCACCATCCGCGGCAGGTCGGCGTTGGTGGCGCACACCAGCCGGACGTTGACCTGCAGCGGCTGGCTGCCGCCCACGCGCTCCAGCTCGCCATATTCAATCACTCTTAACAGCTTCTCCTGCACCAGCATCGGGGCCGTCGCCAGCTCATCGAGAAACAGCGTCCCGCCGTCGGCGCGCTCGAAGCGTCCGGGATGGCGCTTGCTGGCGCCGGTGAAGGCCCCGGCTTCGTGGCCAAACAGCTCCGAATCGAGCAGGTTATCATTCAGCGCCGCGCAGTTCAGCGAGATAAACGGCCCCTGCCAGCGGGCGGAGAGGTAGTGCAGACGGTTGGCGATAAGCTCTTTCCCGGTACCGCGCTCGCCGATGACCAGCACCGGTTTGTCCAGCGGAGCCAGCCGGGAAACTTGTTCCAGCACCTCGAGAAAGCTGTTGGCCTCGCCCAGCAAATTATCCTTGTACTGCGCCATGATGAATTTCGCCATTAAGTAGTGTGATTAACCAGGTGACTGTAGCAATGCCCTGCATAATTCGCAACCACTCTGTTTAAAATCAATAAGATAAAAAGTTGGCACGCCATTTGTATTAGCTAAGCCACAGGTGAATGCCTGCAACCAGAACTATGAGGACTGAAATTATGGGTATTTTTTCTCGTTTTGCCGACATCGTGAACGCCAACATCAACTCCCTGCTGGAGAAAGCCGAGGACCCGCAAAAGCTGGTGCGTCTGATGATCCAGGAGATGGAAGACACGCTGGTTGAGGTACGTTCCACGTCGGCCCGCGCGCTGGCGGAAAAGAAACAGCTGACCCGTCGTATTGAGCAGGCGGTCGCCCAGCAGGCGGAATGGCAGGAAAAGGCCGAGCTGGCCCTGCGCAAAGAGAAAGAGGATCTGGCCCGGGCGGCGCTGATCGAAAAACAGAAGCTGACCGACCTTATTGCTCAGCTGGACCACGAAGTGCAGCTGGTGGATGAAACGCTGGCGCGCATGAAGAAAGAGATTGGCGAGCTGGAGAACAAACTCAGCGAAACCCGCGCCCGTCAGCAGGCGCTGGCGCTGCGTCATCAGGCGGCGAGTTCGTCCCGCGATGTGCGTCGCCAGCTGGACAGCGGTAAACTGGATGAGGCGATGGCGCGCTTTGAATCCTTTGAACGTCGCATCGATCAGATGGAAGCGGAAGCGGAAAGTCACCGCTTTGGCAAGCAGCAGACGCTGGATCAGCAGTTTGCCGAACTGAAAGCGGACGATGAAATCAGCGAGCAGCTGGCGGCGTTGAAAGCCAAAATGAATCAGTCCAACCAGTAAGTAGATTGCGCGGCGCGGCGTTGCGCCGCGGCTCACCCCCTGTAAGGAGTACACATGAGCATGCTTTTTCTCGCCATTCCGTTGACGCTGTTTGTGCTGTTTGTTCTGCCGGTCTGGCTGTGGCTGCACTACAACAATCGCGGCGCCAACGGGACGCTGACGCAAAATGAGCAGCAACGGCTGCTGCAGTTGACCGATGACGCGAAGCGGATGCGCGAGCGCATTCAGGCGCTGGAAGCGATCCTGGATGCCGAACATCCGAACTGGAGAGACAAATAATGGCTGGACTGGATCTGAATAAAAAACTGTGGCGTATCCCGCAGCGCGGGATGGTCAAGGGCGTCTGCGCGGGTATTGCTCAACATCTTGATGTCCCGGTGAAGCTGGTGCGCCTGATTACCGTGCTGGCGATGATTTTTGGCCTCTTTTTCTTCGTCCTGGTGGCCTACATCATTCTGACCTTCGCCCTGGACCCGATGCCGGACAGTGAGCTTTACGGCCACAAAGCGCCGAGCAATGGCGATCTGCTGGCCGCCGTGGATGCCGAACTGGCCTCCGGCGAACAGCGTCTGCGTGAGATGGAACGGTACGTCACCTCCGACACCTTCACGCTGCGCAGCCGCTTTCGTCAGCTGTAAATCCTGTTGTTAACGAGTGAGGCAACGCATGAATAGCAAATGGCAACGCGCCGGGCAGCAGGTTAAGCCCGGCCTGAAAATCGTCGGTAAGCTGGCGCTGCTGACCGCGCTGCGTTATGGCCCGGCGGGCGTTGCCGGCTGGGCGGTCAAATCGGTCGCGCGACGGCCGCTGAAAATGCTGCTGGCGGTGGCGCTGGAGCCGCTGCTCAGCCGGCTGGCCAACCGCGTCACGCGCGGGATGAAATAACGCCGCCGTGGGGAAGGCGCAAAAGGATTAACGTTCTCCTGCTTATCCCCGGCAGATAGCTTATGATGACGAGACACACCTTCAGGGCATAACGGACTGGCGATGAAGCGACTGAAAACTGAATTGAATGCGCTGGTCAACCGCGGGGTTGACCGGCATTTACGGCTGGCGGTGACCGGCCTGAGCCGCAGTGGCAAAACGGCGTTTATCACTGCGCTGGTCAACCAACTGCTGAATATTCACACCGGCGCCCGCCTGCCGCTGCTGAGCGCTGCGCGCGAAGAGCGACTGCTCGGCGTCAAGCGCGTACCGCAGCGGGACTTCGGCATTCCGCGATTCACCTACGATGAAGGGCTGGCCCAGCTGTACGGCCAGCCCCCCATGTGGCCAACCCCGACGCGCGGCGTTAGCGAGATCCGTCTCGCGCTGCGCTACCGTTCCAACGACTCCCTGCTGCGCCATTTTAAAGACACCTCCACGCTGTATCTGGAGATCGTCGACTACCCGGGCGAGTGGCTGCTCGATCTGCCGATGCTGGCGCAGGATTATCTGAGCTGGTCGCGGCAGATGACCGGACTCCTGCAGGGACAGCGTGCGGAGTGGTCGACCCGCTGGCGGCAGTTGTGCGCCGGGCTGGATCCGCTGGCCCCTGCCGACGAGGCCCGGCTGGCCGAGATCGCCGCCGCCTGGACGGATTATCTGCACGCCTGTAAGCGTGAAGGGCTGCACTTTATCCAGCCCGGACGCTTTGTCCTGCCCGGCGAAATGGCCGGCGCGCCGGCGCTACAGTTTTTCCCATGGCCTGACGTCGATGCCGTCGGCGAAGCCAAGCTGGCGCAGGCCGATAAACACAGCAACGCCGGCATGCTGCGCGAACGCTACAAGTACTACTGCGAAAAGGTGGTGAAGGGGTTCTACAAAGAGCACTTCCTGCGCTTCGACCGACAGATTGTGCTGGTGGACTGCCTGCAGCCGCTGAACAGCGGGCCGCAGGCGTTTAACGATATGCGCCTGGCGCTGACCCAGCTGATGCAAAGCTTCCATTACGGGCAGCGCACCCTGTTCCGCCGGCTGTTTTCGCCGGTCATCGACAAGCTGCTGTTCGCCGCCACCAAAGCCGACCACGTCACGGTAGATCAGCACAGCAATATGGTGTCGCTCCTGCAGCAGCTGATCCAGGACGCGTGGCAGAATGCCGCCTTCGAGGGGATCAGTATGGATTGCCTGGGGCTGGCGTCCATTCAGGCGACCCAGAGCGGGCTGATTGAGCTGAACGGCGAGAAAATCCCCGCCCTGCGCGGCAATCGGCTGAGCGACGGCCAGCCGTTGACCATCTATCCCGGCGAGGTGCCGGCGCGCCTGCCGGGGCAGGCCTTCTGGCAGCAGCAGGGATTTCAGTTTGAAAACTTTCGTCCGCAGGTCATGGATGTCGATCGGCCCTTGCCGCACATTCGCCTCGACGCGGCGCTGGAATTTTTGATTGGAGATAAACTGCGATGAGCGAACCGTTAAAACCGCGGATTGATTTTGATGGCCCGCTGCAGGCGGAAAAAACGCCGCCGCTGAAAAGCGCCCGCGCCTTCGACCGACGGGAAGCCGACAACTTCGCGCCGGCGCTTCTGGTGACCGGCGAAGAGGAAGAGGGGGCGGCAGAGGCGGTGGTGGAGTCGGTGCTGCGGCCGAAACGCAGTCTGTGGCGGCGGATGGTCAGCGCTGGCCTGGCGATCTTCGGCGTCAGCGTCGTGGCGCAAGGAGTGCAGTGGACCGCCAACGCCTGGCAGACGCAGGACTGGATTGCGCTGGGCGGCTGCGCTGCCGGGGCGCTGATCGTCGGCGCCGGCGTCGGATCGGTGGCCACCGAGTGGCGCCGCCTGTGGCGACTGCGCCAGCGCGCCCACGAACGCGATGAAGCCCGCGATATGCTGCACAGTCACGCGGTCGGCAAAGCGAAATCCTTCTGTGAGAAGCTGGCGCAGCAGGCGGGTCTGGATCAGTCGCATCCGGCGCTGCAGCGCTGGTATGCCGCCATCCACGAAACGCAAAGCGACCGGGAAGTGGTCAGCCTCTATGCCCAGCTGGTGCAGCCGGTGCTCGATGCCCAGGCGCGGCGGGAAATCAGCCGTTCGGCGGCGGAGTCGACGCTGATGATCGCCGTCAGTCCGCTGGCGCTGGTGGATATGGCGTTTATCGCCTGGCGCAATCTGCGGCTGATCAACCGAATTGCCACCCTGTACGGCATTGAGCTGGGGTATTACAGCCGCCTGCGTCTGTTTCGCCTGGTGCTGCTGAATATCGCTTTCGCCGGCGCCAGCGAACTGGTGCGCGAGGTGGGCATGGACTGGATGTCGCAGGATCTGGCGGCCCGGCTGTCGGCGCGCGCCGCGCAGGGCATCGGCGCCGGTCTGCTTACCGCCCGCCTTGGTATCAAGGCGATGGAGCTGTGCCGCCCGCTGCCGTGGATCGCCGATGATAAACCGCGGCTCGGCGATTTTCGTCGCGAGCTGATTGGGCAGCTGAAAGAGACCCTGCAGAAAAGCAAAACCAGTCCGGAGAAGTAACCTCCGCTCAGAGACATCGCCGGGCGGCGGTTTCGCCTTGCCCGGCCTGCGAGGTCGAGTCCAGGCTTGCGCACCTGCCGCGCCGCGGGCAATGTCCGGTCATACGCATTCCGCCGCCAGCCACTCGCTGAAGGCGCGAAAGCGCGGGCGCGAGCGGTTCTCCTGCGGACAAATCAGATCATAGCCAAAGGGAGATTCCGCCTCGTCTTCGGACAAGGCTACCAGTCTCCCGGTGGCGAGCAGCGGCTGGATCAGCGTTTTACGCCCCATCACGACCCCGAGTCCATTCAGCGCCATCTCAATGGCCAGCGAGTGGTTGTTCACCGCGTAATACCGGCCGTCAAAGGGTAACGCCTGTCCGCTTTGCTGGCACCACAGGCGCCATTCGGCAAACTGATCCTGCACGTCGGTGGATTCGCAGGCATGGATCCAGACGATCGCCGCCGCGTCACCGCCGCTCAGCGGGCGATACTGCCGGCGATACTCTGGAGAGCAGACCGGCAGCAAACTTTCCGCCATCAACCGTTGTTGATAAAGATCGGGATAGCGCGTGGCGCCGTAATAAATCGCGAGGTCCACCCGCTCCTCGTTAAAATCCATCACCCCGGCGCGGACGCGAAACTGTAGATTTAGTCCCGGCCACTGGGCCTGGAAGCGGGGCAGGCGGGGCATCAGCCAAAGATGGGCCAGGGTCGGCGCAATACCAATATGCAGCGTGCCGCGCAGATCCTGTTCGCGAATATCCTCAATTTCATCGTTAATCGCCCGCAGCGAATGGCTCAACGTCGTCAGCAGGCGTTTGCCTTCCTCCGTCAGCGCCAGTTTACGCGTCATGCGAATAAACAGGCGAAACCCGATATGCATCTCCAGCTTGCGGATCCGATGGCTGACCGCCCCCTGGGTCAGGTTCATTTCATGCGCGGCGAGGGTAAAACTCAAATGGCGGGCGGTCACCTCAAAGGTCTGCAGCAGCGCAAGGATGCTTTGTTGTTCAAGCACAGGTTGTCTCCCTTATGCATTAATTTGCTTCATGCATAGGCCGATTTAATTCGTTTGTTACGCCAGTTTGGCCGGTTTTAAATAGTTATATCGTAACTAAACCGAGGTATACCATGTCAGGACTCAAAATTGTGGTGATTGGCGGCGGCTCCAGCTACACCCCGGAACTGATTGAAGGTTTGCTTAACCGCTATCACGAGATGCCGGTCGCTTCGCTATGGTTGGTGGACATTGAAGAGGGCAGAGAGAAAGTCGAGATCATCGCCGGACTGGCGCGGCGAATGATCGCCAAAGCCGGGCTGATCATCGAGGTGGTGGCTACCCTGGATCGGGAGAGCGCCCTGCGCGATGCCGATTTCGTCTGCTCGCAGTTTCGCGCCGGCTGCCTTGACGCCCGCATCAGCGATGAACGTATTTCCCTCAAGTATGGCCTGATCGGCCAGGAGACCAACGGCCTTGGGGGCTTCGCCAATGCCTGCCGTACCATTCCCATCGCCCTGGCGATTGCTGCCGATATGGAACGACTCTGCCCTGACGCCTGGCTGCTGAACTTTACCAACCCGTCGGGGATGGTGACCGAAGCGATCCTGCGCCACAGTCGCATCAAAGCCGTCGGCCTGTGTAATGTGCCGGTGATTATGCAAAAAGGGGTGACCACCCTGCTGCAATGCGCTGACGAAAAAGAGGTAGTGATGCAGGTCGCCGGCCTGAACCACTTTATCTTCGTGCGCCAGGTCCTGCACAAAGGAAAAGAGTGGCTGCCGGAGGTCATCGCCGAGATCAATGCCGGTCGGGATCCGCTGGTGCCGCGCAACATTCCGCCGTTCCGTTGGCCGTCGCATCTCCTGCAAGGCTTAGGCATGATCCCCTGCGCCTATCTGCGTTATTACTACATGAAGGACGATCTGCTGCGTCAGGAGCTGGCGGAGGCGGGCGGCGAAGGGACCCGTGGCGAAGTGGTTAAGCAACTGGAAAAAACCTTGTTTGAACAGTACAGCGACCCGCACCTCGCGGTTAAACCGAAGGCGCTGGAGGGCCGTGGCGGTCAGTACTATTCCGAGGCGGCCTGCGAGCTGATGAATGCCATCTATAATGACAAGCGCATTATCATGCACGTCAACACGCGCAACAACGGCGCCATCAATGGCCTGCCGGATGACTGTGCGGTAGAGGTCAGCTCGCTGATCACCGCTTCCGGTCCGCTGCCCCTCAACGTGGCGCCGTTCCCTGACGATACCCTGCGTTTGCTGCAGCTGATGAAATCTTTCGAACAGCTGACCATCGAGGCCGCCATCACCGGCAACCGCCATACGGCGTGGCGCGCGCTGGTGCTGAATCCGCTGATTGTCAGCGGCGAGAAGCTCGAACAAGCGTTGGATGACGTGATCGCCCATAACCGCCAGTGGCTGCCTGCCTTCCATGCTTAACCCCCAATTAACCGGCCGGATGGCCGGTTAATTGACCACTGACCGCCTGACTTTACGGCGCAACGCCCATTTTTCCGCCATGCTGTCAATAATTGTTGACAGTTAGCTTCCCGAAAGTCCATTCCTGGCCTATTATTCTCCGGTCATTGGCACTTTTAGGGTGAACACTCCCATGCGTCTTGAAGTCTTTTGTGAAGACCGCCTCGGTCTGACTCGTGAATTGCTCGATTTGCTGGTGCTGCGCGGCATTGATCTGCGTGGTATCGATATTGACCCTATTGGCCGTATCTACCTCAATTTTGCCGAACTGGAGTTCGCCACCTTCAGCAGCCTGATGGCGGAGATCCGCCGTATCGCCGGCGTGACAGACGTGCGCACCGTGCCGTGGATGCCATCCGAGCGTGAACATCTGGCGCTGAGCGCGCTGCTGGTGGCGATGCCGGAGCCGGTGCTGTCGCTGGATACCAAAGGCAGGGTCGAACTGGCCAACCCCGCCAGCTGCCTGCTGTTTGGCCAAAGCCAGGCGAAGCTGCGCAACCATCCGGTGGCGCAACTGATCGACGATTTTAACGTCCAGCGCTGGCTGGAAAGCAGCCCGCAGGAGACGCTGGCGGAGCATGTGGTGGTGAATGGGCAGAACTACCTGCTGGAAGTGACCCCGGTTTATCTGGAAGGGGAGCATAACGAGCGAGTGCTGACCGGCGCGGTGGCGATGCTGCGCTCAACCGTGCGCATGGGACGCCAGCTGCAGACCATGACCAGCCAGGACACCAGCGCCTTCAGCCAGATCCTCGCGGTGGGGCCGAAAATGCGCCACGTGGTGGATCAAGCGCGTAAGCTGGCGATGCTCAGCGCGCCGCTGCTGATTGTCGGCGACACCGGCACGGGTAAAGATCTGCTGGCGCATGCCTGCCATCTGGCCAGTCCGCGGGCGGGCAAACCCTATCTGGCGCTCAACTGCGGCTCCATTCCCGAGGACGCCGTTGAGAGCGAGCTGTTCGGTGACGCGCTGCAGGGCAAAAAAGGCTTCTTTGAGCAAGCTAACGGCGGCTCGGTGCTGCTGGATGAAATTGGCGAGATGTCGCCGCGAATGCAGACCAAGCTGCTGCGCTTCCTCAACGACGGCACCTTCCGCCGCGTCGGCGAGGATCATGAAGTGCACGTCGATGTGCGGGTGATCTGCGCGACGCAGAAAAACCTGGTCGAGCTGGTGCAGAAAGGGCTGTTCCGGGAAGATCTTTACTATCGCCTCAATGTCCTGACGCTGTATCTGCCGCCGCTGCGCGACTGCCCGCAGGACATTATGCCGCTGACCGAGCTGTTCGTGGCGCGCTTTGCCGATGAGCAGGGGATCCCCCGACCGAAGCTCTCCGCCGATCTCAGTACGGTACTCACCCGCTACAGCTGGCCCGGCAACGTCCGCCAGCTGAAGAATGCCGTTTATCGCGCGCTAACCCAGCTGGAAGGATTCGAGCTGCGTCCGCAGGATATTTTGCTGCCGGACCACGACATCGCCTCGCTGCCGGTGGGCGAGGAGGCCATGGAAGGATCGCTGGACGACATTACCCGCCGCTTTGAGCGCTCGGTATTGACCCAGCTCTATCGCAGCTACCCCAGCACCCGTAAGCTGGCGAAGCGGCTGGGGGTGTCGCATACCGCCATCGCCAATAAGCTGCGCGAATATGGTTTGAGTCAGAAAAAGGGCGACGAATAATCGCTGAACGCCGGCGACGCTCGTCGCCGGTATCCCGGCCTGCAAAGCGGGCTAAACCTGTATATACTGGTTTTTTAATCCTTTTTCCGGGGTGGTGCATATTGGCGTCGCGTCGCGCGATCGGGCAATGGCTGACATTGCTGCTGCTCTCAATTCTCTTTTCCTCGCTGCTGTTACGCATTCATCTGCCGGCAGCGCTGCTGCTGGGGCCGCTGATTGCCGGTCTGATTTTGAGCCTGCGCGGGGTGAAGCTGAGGATCCCCCGCGCCTGTTATCTGGCGGCGCAGGCTATCGTCGGCTGTATGATCGCCCGCGCCATTAACCCCTCCGTTTTTGGCGTGCTGTTCAACAACTGGGCGCTGGTGCTGGCGATCCTGTTAACGACCCTGGCGATCAGCGGCCTCACCGGCTGGCTGCTGGTCCGCTACAGCGCGCTGCCGGGCGCCACCGGCGCCTGGGGAAGCTCTCCCGGCGGGGCGTCGGCAATGGTAGTGATGGCTCAGGAGTACGGGGCTGATGTACGCCTGGTGGCGCTGATGCAGTATCTGCGAGTGCTGTTTGTCGTCGGCGCGGCGGCGCTGGTGGTGCGCTATGCCCTGGGCAACGAGGCGCAAACAATGAGCCAGGCTATCGTCTGGTTTCCACCGTTGACCCTTCATTTCCCTTTAACGCTGCTGCTGACAGCGGCGGGCTGCTGGCTGGGCGTGCGGCTGCGCATTCCTTCCGGCGCCATGCTGCTGCCGATGCTGCTCGGCGCGCTGGCCCAGGGGGGCGGCTGGGTGATGCTGGAGCTGCCGGAGTGGCTGCTGGCGATGGCCTACGCGGTGCTGGGCTGGACGGTGGGACTGCAGTTTAACAAGGCGGTGTTTCTGTTGGCCCTGAAGACGCTGCCGCAGATTATCGCCTCCATTGTTGGGCTGATCCTGATGTGCGCCCTGATGGCCCTCGGCCTGACCCATATTCTGCAGATGGATTTCATGACCGCCTATCTGGCCACCAGCCCTGGCGGACTCGACACGGTGGCGATTATCGCCGCCGGCACCCGGGCGGATATGTCGTTTATTATGGCGCTTCAGACGCTGCGGCTGTTTACCATCCTGCTGACCGGCCCGGCGATGGCGCGGGCTATTTCCCGCTATGCGCCGCGGCAATAAAAAGCCCCCGCAGAGCGAGGGCTGAGTACATAGCATGTCCGCAGGCGCGATGCCCCCGGGCAGTCTGTTATCAGGCTTTCAGGGCGGCCAGCGCGGCGTCGTAGTCCGGCTCTTCGGTGATTTCGTTCACCAGCTGGCTGAAGACAACCTGATCGTTTTCATCGATAACGACCACCGCGCGAGCGGCCAGGCCCGCCAGCGGACCGGCGGCGATGGCGACGCCGTAGTCAGCGAGGAACGAGGCGCCGCGCAGCGTGGAAAGGGTCACCACGTTGCTCAGGCCTTCCGCGCCGCAGAAGCGGGACTGGGCGAACGGCAGGTCAGCGGAAATGCACAGCACCACGGTGTTGTCCAGTTCAGCGGCCAGCTGGTTGAATTTACGCACTGATGCGGCGCACACGCCGGTATCAATGCTCGGGAAAATATTCAGTACTTTACGTTTGCCGGCGTACTGGCTCAGCGCGACGTCAGAGAGATCTTTGGCGACCAGCGTAAACGGCTGCGCTTTAGCGCCTGCCTGCGGAATGGTGCCCTGAACAGAAACGGGGTTGCCCTGGAAATGCACGGTTTGTGACATGGTTATCTTCCTGTTTACATATAGTTAACGTCGCGAGTAGTGTATGACATCCGCCAGCTACACGGCAAACCCTATTTAACATTTACCAGAGAGGACAAGGGAATGCGCAACGTGCGAGTGTATGAGGAAGCCTGGCCGCTCCACACCCCCTTTGTGATCGCCCGCGGCAGCCGCAGCGAGGCAAAAGTGGTGGTGGTGGAACTGGAAGAGGACGGTGTGAAAGGGGTGGGGGAATGCACCCCGTATCCCCGCTATGGCGAGAGCATCGCTTCGGTCATGGCCCAGGTGATGGCGATCGGCGAACAGCTGGAGGCGGGACTTACCCGCGAACAGCTGCAGCGGCTGCTGCCGGCAGGCGCCGCGCGCAATGCCATTGACTGCGCCCTGTGGGATCTGCAGGCGCGGCGCGAAGGCAAAACCTTGCCCCAGCTACTGGGGGTGACGTTGCCAAACCGGGTGATCACCGCCCAGACGGTGGTCATTGGCACGGCGGATCAGATGGCGGCCAGCGCCGCGGCGCTGTGGCAGAAGGGCGCTCAGCTGTTGAAGGTGAAGCTCGACGACCGGCTGATCAGCGAGCGGTTAATCGCTATCCGTCAGGCGGCGCCGGAGGCTACGCTGATTGTCGACGCCAATGAATCCTGGCACAGCGAGGGGCTGGCGGCGCGCTGCCAGCTGCTGGCGGACCTCGGCGTGGCGATGCTTGAGCAGCCGCTCCCTGCCGACGCCGATGCGGCGCTGGAAAATTTCGTCCATCCGCTGCCAATTTGCGCCGACGAGAGCTGCCATACCCGGGAGAGCCTGCCCAGGCTGCGCGGACGCTATGAGATGGTCAATATCAAACTGGACAAAACGGGCGGCCTGACCGAAGCGCTGGCCCTCGCCGAGGAGGCAGAACGACAGGGCTTTGGACGGATGCTGGGCTGTATGCTCTGCACCTCGCGCGGGATCGCCGCCGCGCTACCCCTGGCGCCGCTGGCGCGCTTCGCCGACCTCGACGGCCCGACATGGCTGGCGGTGGACGTCGAGCCGGCGCTGCGGTTCAGCACCGGCGTGCTTCATCTTTAAGCCTGCCAGCGCAGCAGGTCGGTCATCGCCGGCAGGTAACGCTCGGTTGCCTCGTCGGCGGAGACCGGCGGGAACTCAGCGGTGATGCTGGGGAGTCCGATATCAGCGCACCAGCTGCCAAAGGAACCTGGGGTGTCGTAGCCCACGCTGCCGACCAGCGGTAGTGAGAAGGCGTCGGCCAGCCAGTGTCCCAGCGGGCTGTGTCCCGGGTCTTCGATGCAGGCCAGCGGATCGTGAAAGGAGACCACCCACGCCGGATGGATCTGATGGATCAACTGACACAGGGCCTGGGTCTCTCGCTCCGAGCCCGGCTGTTCGCCGGTCAATAACACCACGTCTCGTTCCGTCGCCGCGCTGTTCCAGCGGTACACCGTTTCCCCTTGTCTCCAGTTAGCGGCCGGAAAGTTACGGTTGAGGTCAACACCGCGGGCGTTGGCGCGCAGCCCGAGCTGACAGCCGTCAGGATTGACCGTCAGCACCACGTGGTGGCGGCGCAGCTCCGGCTTCAGGGTGCGCAGGGCGCAGGAGAGGGTCACAATCGACGAATTCTCATCGCCGTGGGTGCCGGCAATAATCAGGCCGCTGCGGCTGTCGGCCATCGGCGCAGGAAACCACAGCAGCGGCGCGCCCAGTTCCGAGCTGCCGTACTGCCGGGTCCCCGGCGGAAAGTCGCCGCGCTGCGGGCGAGGACGTGAAATAGACATAGGGCTTCCTGTGTGTCGTTATTATGTAGTGTTGGCGAAAAGCGTGTTGGAATCAAACCCATTCCCTGAGGTGTGAAATCCGACGGCACATCAATTTTCTATCATATGTTGTTTGCAATTTCAGGTGATGAAACAAATAATTATCGCTCTGTTGGCGGTGTTTTTTTCTCATTTTAAAGGGGATCTTATGAAGTATCCTGTCGCTTTGACATGCGGCGCGCTGTGGTTAGCCAGCGTATCTTCTCTGGCCTGGGCGGCGGACGTACCGCCGGGCACGGTACTGGCGGAAAACCAGCTGTTAGTGCGCCATATCAAAGATGAACCCGCCTCGTTAGATCCCGCAAAAGCGGTGGGCCTGCCGGAAATCCAGGTGATCCGCGATCTGTTTGAAGGTTTAGTCAATCAGGATGCGAAAGGCAACCTGATCCCGGGCGTGGCGACCCGCTGGCAGAGCAACGATAACCGCGTCTGGACCTTTACCCTGCGCGATAACGCCCGCTGGTCCGACGGCACGCCGGTCACCGCTGAGGACTTCGTCTATAGCTGGCGGCGTCTGGTGGACCCGAAAACCACCTCGCCGTTCGCCTGGTTTGCCGCGCTGGCGGGGATCGCCAACGCGCAGAACATCATTGATGGCAAAGCCGCGCCGGAGACCCTGGGGGTCACCGCCGTCGACGCCCACACCCTGCGGGTGCAGCTGGATAAGCCGCTGCCGTGGTTCAGCAACCTGACCGCCAGCTTTGCCTTCTACCCGGTACAAAAGGCGAACGTCGACAGCGGGGCAAACTGGACGCGGCCCGGCAGCCTGGTGGGCAATGGCGCCTATGTTCTGAAAGATCGCGTCGTGAATGAAAAGCTGGTAGTGGTGCCCAACACCCACTACTGGGATAACGCCAAAACGGTGATCCAGCAGGTCACCTTTGTGCCGATCAACCAGGAGTCCGCCGCCACCAAACGCTATCTGGCCGGCGATATCGATATCACCGAATCTTTCCCGAAAAATATGTATCAGAAGCTGCTGAAGGATATTCCGGGGCAGGTGTATACCCCGCCGCAGCTGGGCACCTACTATTACGCCTTTAATACCCAAAAAGGGCCGACGGCGGACGAGCGGGTGCGACTGGCGCTGAGTATGACCATCGATCGCCGGGTGATGGCGGAGAAGGTGCTGGGGACCGGGGAAAAACCGGCCTGGCGCTTTACCCCGGACGTAACGGCGGGCTTCACGCCGCAGCCGTCGCAGTTTGAGAGCATGAGTCAGGCCGAGCTTAACGCTCAGGCGAAAGCCCTGCTGGCTGCCGCTGGCTATGGCCCGAATCGCCCGCTGAAGCTGACGCTGCTGTATAACACCTCTGAGAACCACCAGAAGATTGCCATCGCGGTGGCGTCGATGTGGAAGAAGAACCTCGGCGTGGAAGTGAAGCTGCAGAATCAGGAGTGGAAAACCTATATCGACAGCCGCAACACCGGCAATTTCGATGTGATCCGCGCCTCGTGGGTAGGGGATTACAACGAGCCGTCCACCTTCCTGTCGCTGCTGACCTCCACCCACAGCGGAAATATCTCCCGCTTTAACGATCCGGCATACGACAAAATCCTCGCCCAGGCGGCGGTGGAAAATTCAGCCAAAGCGCGTAACGACGATTACAACGCGGCGGAGAAGATCATTATGGTCAAAGCGCCGATTGCGCCGATCTATCAGTACACCAACGGTCGGCTGATTAAGCCGTGGCTAAAAGGCTACCCGATCACCAACCCGGAAGATGTGGCCTATAGCCGTACCATGTATATCGTTAAACACTGATGCGTACTGGCCTCCTGCTCAGGGCAGGTTGCCATTGCTGAAGCCGGAGCTGGCGCGGATTACGGCGCCAGTTTCTCCTGCTCACCTTCTCCCGCCACAGTAGAAAGCATCACTTTTCTGGTAGTATGGCCGACTGAAACCAGGTCTAACCCTCTGAAAGCGAAGCATCAGAAGATCTCATCCGCTGGGTTTTTGTCATGATGCTCAACGTATTCGGCAATCATACCATCCGGATGCTGAACCAGCATGTTCCAGCCGGTTGGCACGATCTTCACCGGGTTGATAATCGTTGCTCCGGTGGAAGGCAAATGTTTCTCCCAGGCGGAAATGTCGTTGACCAGGAAAGTGGTCTCGGTAGCGCGAAAAGGCGCCAGGCTTTTCTCGGTTCCGCCGATTAACAGCACCGAACCCACCTGCGCCAGTTTGAGATCGTATTCAGGATAGTCGAAACGCAACCTCGCCTTCTGCGCGATGAGGTTTTCATAGAACGAAACGGTTTCTTCATAACAGCTCAGCAGCACGCATCGCCGGATCAGAATATTGAGGACTTTCATTACGCCTCCTTTGCCATTGACGTAGAGATAGCCTGGCAGTCCTGAGGTGGAATGCAATGCTTAAGCGTTTAAGAGGTATTTCAAGAACAGGCGTGGGTAGGCGAAGAAAAAGGGTTTGCGCAGCAGGGAAATATGCGTTGTTTAACTTGTTACGAAGCGGTGCTGTATTATAACTTTATAATCAAATAGGCGAGTCGCAAAATTGATACTGATATAAGATCATTTCCGCCTTGCATGACAATTTGCATAGTTCGGAATTAAGCGAAAGCTCTGAGCTCAGCCCCTCCACCAACTGATACCTGCTGCCCGCAGGCATCCTCTGCTACATTCGCAATGTATCAATAACCGCTCTCAGCGCGGGCGACACATTGCGGTGCGGGTAATAGAGAAATGAACCTTCCAGACGCTGGCTATAACGTTGGAGCACCCGGATAAGCGTGCCCTGCGCTAGATCGTCGGTAATCAGTTCTTCCGGGACATAGGCCAGCCCCAGACCGAGCCTGGCCGCTTTGGCTTCCATATAGCTATCGGCGAAAGCCCACTGTCCCTGCGGCGGATGAGTGATTTTTTTGCCCTCCACGTTAAGTTCCCAGGCGTAAAGGCTGCCGTCGCCAAACTGATAAGCGATGCACGGGTGGACGACTAAATCGGCGGGCGTTTGTGGAAAGCCGTAGCGTCGAAAATGTTCCGGTGTACCCACCACCGCCATCTCCATATCGGGCGAAATGCGTACCGCAATCATGCCACTTCCGACTTCCGGGCCCAGACGTACGCCCGCATCGAATCGCTCCGCAATAATATCGACAAACCGGCTTTCGCTGATCAGTTCCAGTCTGATATCGGGATAGCGTTGTTTAAATACTGCCAGCTTCGGCAGCAGGACTTTATCAATGGCATGCTGGCTGGCATTGATGCGTACCGTACCGGAGGGCGTTTGACGATAGTGGGCCAGCGTTGCGAGTCCCATATCTAAGGCGTCGAAACCGGATTCGACATTGTGATAGAGCTGCTCACCCGCCTGAGTGAGCGACAAACGGCGGGTGGTGCGCACCAGAAGCTGAACGCCCAGGCGCTCTTCAAGTTCACGAACCGCACGGCTGATCCCGGACTGCGCCAGGCCGAGTCGTTGCGCTGCGGCGGTAAAACTGCCTTCCCGCACCACCTGCATAAACAGATAAAGGTCATTATAGTTTTCCCGTTTCGCCATTCTCCCGCCTCGTGATCCGCATGCCATTTAGAACAACATGGTATTAATCTTAGCATTTTTTACCCACTAATCAGCACTATTACTGCTGACTACACTAAGCCCACGACAACAAAGCGCAGCAGCGTTGTCTACTGGAGATTTGCATTGATCACGTTTATTTAGGGGACTTTGATGACGGTTTTCACCAAAAAACTGACAGCCGCGATACCTGCCATGCTGCTTTGCGCCTCAATAAGTGGAGTTACAACGATGAGTTATGCTGATACGACTAACCCGAATACGCCTGTCTCTTTGATTGAAAAATGGGACAAAACATTTCCTGAGAGCGCGAAAGTGGATCATCGTAAGGTGACCTTCCACAACCGCTACGGGATTACCTTAGCAGGAGACCTCTACCTGCCGAAGGATCGCGGCGACCGCAAACTGGCCGCCATTGCCGTTAGCGGTCCTTTCGGCGCGGTAAAAGAGCAATCCAGCGGCCTGTATGCCCAGACGTTGGCCGAGCAGGGGTTTGTCACACTGGCGTTTGACCCATCCTATACGGGTGAAAGCGGTGGCTACCCACGTAACGTGGCTTCGCCGGACATCAATACCGAGGATTTCAGTGCCGCGGTGGACTTTCTGGGCCTGCAAAAAGAGGTGGATCGCCACCGTATCGGTTTGCTCGGCATTTGCGGCTGGGGCGGTATGGCCTTAAACGACGCGGCGATGGATACGCGCGTCAAAGCGGTGGCGACCAGCGTCATGTATGACATGAGCCGCGCGATGGGGCATGGAGTCGGCGATGGCAAAGACCGCTACACGACAGCCGACCGCCGAGCGGTACTGCAGTACCTGAACGCGCAGCGCTGGAAGGATGCGGCAAACGGCACTTTCGCCCCCGGCGGGCATGACATTTATGTTGATGATAAAGGCAACGTCAGCGCTGCCGATCGTATTTTGCCGGAAACCTTGCCCGCCAATCCCAACCCGGTCCTGAAAGAGTTCTTCGATTATTACCGTATGCCGCGTGGTTTCCATCCTCGTTCGGTTAATTCAACCGGGGCATGGAATGCGACGATGCCGCTGTCGTTTATGAATATGCCGCTGCTGAATTATGCCGGCGAAGTGACTATTCCGACGCTTATCGTGACGGGCGAAAAAGCCCATTCTCGCTATTTTGCCGAAGCTGCCTATAAGGCTATTGGCAGCAACGAGAAAGAACTGGTGATTGTCCCTGGCGCAAACCATGTCGATCTTTATGACAACGCCGCAGGCAAAATTCCCTTTAGTCAGTTTGAGCAGTTCTTTAAAACCAACCTGAAATAGATCTCCGGTGCCGGAGACATCCCCAAAGCCGCCACGCGCCTGCGGGCGGCTTTGTATTGTCGGAGATAAACAATGTCTGCATTAAGTAACACCCGGGCACACTGGAGCGGCGTCCTGGCGATGACGCTCTGCGTATTTGTACTCATTGCCTCAGAATTTATGCCGGTCAGCCTGTTAACGCCCATCGCTGGCGATTTAGGCGTCACCGAAGGATTAGCCGGTCAGGGCATTGCCATTTCAGGCGCGCTGGCGGTGCTGACCAGCCTGACCATTTCTCGCCTTGCGGGAGCACGGGATCGAAAATACCTTCTGTTAGCGCTCACGGCGCTGATGGCGGTCTCGGGAATGATGATTGCCCTGGCGTCCAGCTATCCAGTTTATATGCTGGGCAGGGCGCTCATTGGGATCGTCATCGGCGGCTTCTGGTCTATGTCGGCCGCAACGGCCATTCGCCTGGTGCCGCAACGCCAGGTCCCCCGCGCATTGGCCATCTTTAACGGCGGCAACGCGCTGGCCACCGTTGTGGCAGCGCCGCTGGGCAGCTACCTGGGGGCCACCGTCGGCTGGCGCGGCGCCTTTTTATGTCTCGTCCCGCTGGCGATGGTGGCTTTCGTCTGGCAATGCGTTAGTCTGCCGTCGATGAAAAGCCAGCGCGCACCACAGCCGCAGGGAACCGTGCTGGGTCTGTTCCGCCGCTCGACGGTATTCCTTGGATTGCTGGCCTGCGGGCTGTTTTTTATGGGGCAGTTTACCTTGTTTACCTATGTGCGACCGTTTCTGGAGACCGTGACCCGAGTCAGTTCCTCTGGTCTGTCCCTGATATTGCTGGCGATGGGTACCGCCGGTTTTGTCGGCACGCTGCTTATTTCGAGCGCGCTGAATGCCCGGTTTTATCCGACGCTGGTGGCTATCCCTTTGGCCATGGCCGCGATTGCCGGAACGCTTCTGCTGGCCGGACACCACCCGGGATCAGTCGCCGTACTGTTAAGCCTGTGGGGCCTGCTGGCGACGGCCGCGCCCACCGGCTGGTGGATGTGGATTGCGCGGACGCTGCCCGAGGATGCGGAGGCGGGCGGTGGTCTGATGGTCGCCGTGATCCAGCTATCGATTGCCCTCGGGTCAACGGCAGGCGGCCTGGTGTTTGATAGTCTGGGATGGCGCAGCAATTTTGCACTGAGCGGTCTGTTACTGCTGGCGGCGGCAGGGGCGACTTTTCTGCTCTCTGCCAAAATCAGCTCATCTCAGCGCACGCCAATTAATGAGCTGGATGCATAAGTCAAATCACAAATGACAGGGTAATCACGGCGACGTTTATGGCCTACCATGATGGTTAAACAAGATGAGGGATGACCATGGAATATTGTGTATTAAGTAACAACCGTAAAATGCCGATGCTGGGTTTTGGCGTTTTTAAGGTGACCGATAAAGCAGAGTGTAAGCGGTCGGTGCTGAACGCCATTCGCACCGGCTACCGCCTCATCGATACCGCCGCCGTCTACGATAATGAAGATGCGGTGGGGGAGGCCGTTCGCGAAGCCATCGCCGAAGGTCTGTGTACCCGCGAGGCGCTATTTATTACCTCCAAACTGTGGGTTCAGGACATGGCCAACGCCGGGATGGCGAAAGCAGGGATTGCCGCGTCCTTAAAAAAATCCGGGCTGGAATACTTCGATCTTTATCTGTTGCATCAGGCGATGGGCGATTATTTCAGCGCCTGGCGCGCGCTGGAGGAGGCTTATGAAGCCGGTACCCTCAAAGCGATCGGCGTGTCCAATTTCTACGCCCATGTGTTAGCTAACTTCTGCGAAACCGTCAGAATCAGGCCGATGGTGAATCAGGTCGAACTGCATCCTTATTTCGCCCAGCCGGCGGCGCTGGAAACCATGAAGCACTATCACGTTCAGCCGGAAGCCTGGGCGCCGTTAGGCGGTGGCAGACATAATCCGTATGAAGAGGCCATGCTGCAGGAGATTGCCGATGCCCACCAAAAAACCGTTGCTCAGGTGGTCCTGCGCTGGAACGTGCAGCGTGGCGTCACGGTCATTCCTAAATCCACCCGCCAGGAGCGTATTGAAGAGAACTTTGCCATCTGGGATTTCTCGCTCACCGCGCGCGAAATGGCGCAAATTAGCGATCTGGATTTAGGTTACGTTGGCGAAGCAGTGAAACACTTTAACCCTGAATTCGTTCGCGGCTGTCTGGGGGTGAAAATCCACGACTGATCGCGGCTCAGCGTGACGCCTGCTTCATTTAGCTGCCTGCGCCGCAGCGACGGGTTCGGTATGCTGGTTAGCGCCCACGCGTGTGCCGCGACGGTTGTCGATGCGGTAGTCGACCGTCACGGGCTGCGGGCCGGCAGGGGTGACGGTCAGCTCCCTGACCATCTGGCCGGCGTCCGGCGGTAGGGTCAGGGTGGTTTCCCCCTGAGCGAGCATCTGGCCATTTTGCCTGACCTGCCAGGTCAGGCGACAATCCTCGCAGGCCGTCCAGGTATCGTTAATCGCCCACAGGCGAACCGTCGCCGGGCTACCCTGACGCCAGCTGGCGGTCACCGGTTCGATGGATGGCAGGATCGGCTGATAGGCGCGCTGCAGGGCATAGTAACCCGCCTTCGGCTGGCGCAGATAATCCACCACCCCCCAGTTGATGGAGGGCCATGTCTCGACAAACATAAAGTGGAACAGGGCGGTCACCGGCTGATAACGTTGGCGGCGATAGCTCTCCGCTGCCAGCGCCACCAGCCTGGCCTGATACGCCTGGGTGTTTTCAATCATCTCCTGAATAGTGTTGCCTCGTGGAATACCGGCAAATTTAAAGGTCTGGAAAGGCTGAAAATTATGGTACTTCCATCGCACCCAGCCGGGGTCGTCGGCGGCGGTGGTTTTCGGCCACAGCAGACGGGCCGGGATAATGGTCTTCAGGGTGGAGAGGCGGGGCAGCGCCTGGGCGCCAAACTCGGAAATAATCCCGGTTTTCGCCGGGGAGAGCAGGTCGCGCAGGGTGCCGAAATACCAGCCCGCCCAGTAGTGCTCTTCAACAGCGGAAAAGCGATGCACGATGCGGGAGGTATCTTCCGCCAGCGCATCGCCCACCCGCTGCGTCAGGGTCTGGTTTAAGGTTTTACGCCAGTCGGGGAAGCGTTTCTCCATCCACGGCGAGTTCCACGGCGGCTCGTTGTGACCGCCCCAGACAATAATCGCCGGCGAATTACCGAACTGGTCCATCATCGCCCGGGTCTGGCGCACCGCGTTATCGGAAAAGGCGACGCTGTCATCATAACCCCACTGCAGCGGAACATCCTGCCAGATCATCAGCCCCATCTCATCGGCCACCTCATACAGCGCACGGCCCGCCACGTGGCCATGAACGCGGATGGCGTTGGCGTTCATGGCCGTGACTAGCCTGAAATCCCGGCGATATTTTTTCCGCGTCATGGTGCTCAGCCACGGCGAGCCAATATAGTTGCTGCCCTTGATGAACAGCCGTTTGTCATTGATGCGCCAGCCCTGATTGTCCGCCAGCGCTTCCACCTTACGTAATCCGGTGCGGGTGACGGCGGAATCCATGATCCCCCGGTTATCCGCGAGGGTGGCGCGCACCCGGTAGAGGTTAGGTTTGCCAGCACCCACGGGCCACCAGAGCTTTGCCGAGGGCATGGGCAGCGAGACGCGCAGGACGCCTGCGGTGTTCTCCAGGGTGACCGCGAAGGCCTGTTGAAAACGCGGGCCGGAAAAATTGTCCGGGGTGGCCGTCAGGCGCAGCGTGACGGGGCCGGGGGTCACGGCGCGATAGCGGATTTCGGCACGCAGAATGGGGTGCTCCAGCCCCTGTCGCCAGTCCGGACGCAGGATCACCTCGTCGAGGGTGACGCCGCGGCTCAGATGGAGCTTCACCGGCGCCCAGATCCCCCCGGAATTGGCATCCTGCCCCTGAACCGACCAGGCGCCGCCCGGGCGGGTATCGTGCTGGTTCAGGATCCCTTTCATCAGCGTTTTGTGCAGCGGCCAGATCGTTTGCGGGTCTTCATAGGGGCTGTCGACCCGCACGGCGAGCTGATTATGGCGGCGAACGACCCCGCTGATGTCCACCGGGAAGCGCTGAAAATACCCTTCGTGCCGGGCCAGCGTCTTGCCGTTGAGCGCCACCTCGGCAAAGTAATCGACGCCGTCAAACACCAGGGTGGCCATGGCGTCCGGCGTCAGGCCATGCAGGGTAAACTGATGGCGATACCACAGGGCGCCCTGATGATCGTATCCGGCGCTGTACCAGTTTGCCGGTACCCGCAGCGTGCGCCAGTCGCCATCCGAAGCCTGAGCGCCGTCGAAGGCGCTGTCGTTGGCGTCATGCACCCGCCATTGTCCGGCCAGTGACCAGGTCACCGGCGCTGAGCCGGCGTGCGCCAGCGGCAGGCAAACCACCAGCAGCAGAAGACGTCTAGCGATCACGGGGAGCCTCCTGCATTCTGCGCCGCAGCCACAGGTGGCAGCCCGCGATCGCCTCGGCCAGCGTGTCTTGCAGGTCGCCCGGCACGCTCTGGTCGGGCGAGGCTGCCTGGGTCTCCAGTTGCTGGAGCACCCCGGAAAGGCGCTGAAAGCCAAGGGTGGCCGCCTCGCCGCGCAGTTTGTGGGCGGCGCGACGCCACGTCTCCCGGTCATTAGCGTTAATGGCGTGGGTAAGGGCGGCGGCGGCAGCGTCAAGCCCAGCAGCGAAGAGCCCCAGTAGCTCCTCGACCAGCTCCGGATCGCCGGCGCACTGTTTCAGCAGGCGGGCCTCGTCCGGCAGGCCTTCCTCTACCTCCGGACCGCCATCTTCCGCCGCGCCGACGCGGGCGATGGCCTCCCGTAGCGCCTCCTGGCTCACCGGTTTGGCGATATAGCCGTCAAAGCCCATCGCCAGACAGCGCTCTCTATCGCCCTGCATCGCGTGGGCGGTCATAGCCATCGCGGGCTGGTGCTCCCGGCCGAGCGCCTGCGTCTCTTCACGCAGCAGGCGGATGGCGGTGTCACCGTCCATCTCCGGCATTTGCAGATCGATCAGCAGGAGATCCCAGCAGTCGGCGCGCCAGCGCGCCAGCGCCTCCCGGCCGTTGTTCACCACCTCGCAGCGGTGGCCAAGCTGTTCCAGCAGCCGTCTGGCGACTTTTTGATTAACCAGATTGTCCTCGGCCAGCAGGATATGCAGCCCGGCCTGCTCCCTGACCGGTTCCGCAACGGGGGCTGGCGCTGTCGCCACCACCGGCGTGGGAACCAGAATGCCGGCGATAACCTGATGCAGTTCGCGCTGCGCCACCGGTTTATGCAGATAGTGAGCAATGCCGATGCGCTTGAGCATATTGGCGTCAAAATGGCGGCTCATGGAGCTGAGCATAATAATCTGGCTTTGCCGGGCCTCGGGCAGGGCGGAAAGCTCCAGCGCCAGGGATACGCCGTCCATATCCGGCATCTGCGCGTCCAGCAGGATAAGCGGCCAGGGCGGCCCTTCGGCGGCCCGGCGTAGCGCCTCGCCGGCGTTGTCCACGCAGCTTGGCATCAGCCCCATCTGGCGAAGCATGGCGTCGAGCAGGCGCAGGTTGGTGCTGTTGTCGTCAACCACCAGCACCCGCTGGTGGTTAAAGTGGCCCAGCGGAACGCTGTCGGCGGCGGCGTGCAGCGCTGCCAGCGGCAGGGTGAAGGCAAATTCGCTGCCCGCCCCAGGCTGGCTCTCCACCGTCAGCTCGCCGCCCATCAGGCTGACCAGGCGGGCCGAAATGGTTAACCCCAGACCGGTGCCGCCGTAGCGGCGGGTGGTGGAGCTATCGGCCTGGCTGAAAGCCTCGAAGATCGCCTTTTGCTTCTCCGGGGCGATGCCGATGCCGGTATCGCGAATGCGAAAGCGCCAGCGGTTTTCGTCGCCGGCCGGCGCTATCGCCAGCAGAACCTCCCCCTGATGCGTGAACTTCAGCGCATTACCCAACAGGTTGGTCAGGATTTGCCGCAGCCGGGGGCCATCGACGATCAGCACCTCGGGCACCGCTGGGGAGATATCCACCAGCAGCTCAATGCCCTTTTCGCTGGCGGCAGGCATATGCGGGCGGATCAGCGACTGAACAAAGGGGCGGATCTCCAGCGGCTCTTCGTCCACCTGCATCTTGCCCGACTCAATGCGTGAGAAATCAAGAATGTCGTTAATAATGTGCAGCAGCGACTGGGCTGAGCTCATCACCAGCGAAAGGTACTCCCGCTGCTCCGCGGTCAGCGGCGTGTCGAGGCAGAGCTGCGTCATGCCGAGAATGCCGTTCATCGGGGTGCGGATTTCGTGGCTCATATTGGCGAGGAAGGCGCTTTTCGCTTCGTTCGCCTCGCGGGCTTCCTTCGCCGCCTCAATGGCCAGCAGCTCTGCGGCTTTGCGCCGGGTAATATCCTGCAAGGTGCCGATCACCCGCTCTGCCTGCTGCTGCATATTGAGGGTGACGATCTGCCCCGAGAGCAGCATCCAGCGCCAGCCCTGCGTGGGGTGCTGGACGCGAAGTTCACATTCAAAAACTGGCATATGCTCGTTTTGCGAGGCGATCATCGCCTGTTGCAGGGTGGCGCGATCCTCCTCGTGGACCAGATTGAGCATAAAACGCAGTGGAAAGCGCCACTGCGCCCGTGACTGGCCGACCATCGCCAGCAGGGTGTCATTGACCTGCAGGCTGTCGCCGGAGACCTGCCAGTCCCAGATGCCGATCTGGATCGACTCCGCGGTGAATAAAAAGTCGTCGTGAAGCTGGTGACGCGAGCGTCGGGCCTCGTCAAGCTCCGTGATGTCGGTATGCAGGCTGACAATCCCGCCATCCGCCAGCCGCTGATGCTGAACGTAAATCCGGCGGTTGCCCGACTGACGGACCTCGCAGTGGTTCGTCTGGCGGCAGTTGCGGATTATCGCCTCGCGCAGCGTCTGTTGCCGGCCTGGGTCGATGTTATATCCGGCATCGATAAACTTCTCCGCCAGGCTCTCAAGAGAGGCGCCGACGGCGAGCCAGGGCGCGATCGTTGGATAAAACAGCGCCACCTTATCATTCCAGGCCTGCAGTCGTTCGCGCTCATCGTAGATCATCACCGCCGAGGGCAGGAGGTTGAGGTCGGTACGGTTAGCGGCATGCATGATTACTGGTCAGCGGTTTGATAGTGCAGCTCCGCCTGGCGGCGCAGATACTCAAGCCCAGGGGCGATGGCCATTGCCCATGCGGTGAGGATCTCCTCATCGCACAGCGGATCGCTGGCGCGGACGGTTTTGAGCATCGCTTCCCGCCAGAGGGCAAAAAAACGCGGCGGCAGACGCAGGCCTTCCTCGCTCTGCGCCCGCGCCAGCCGTTCCAGGAAATCGGGTACAAAGAGGTCGCCGTTGACCGCCAGCATGGCGAAAAAGCTTTTAAAGATCATCTGCTGGCCCTCTTCGCCGGAGCGTTGTGAGAAGTGCTGCTCGGTTTCCGCAGACATATGGATAAAAGTAGTGTAGAAGGCTTCGAAGAAGCGCTGTTTGTCGTGCTCCGGTACGACGCGATTCAGGCTGGCTTCAAAGAGATCGCGATAAAACTTCATGGTGCGCTCCTCATGACCCGTTCGCCCGGCAGGCAGCGGCGGGGCGGGTTAGGATCCACAGGCGACACGCGCTGGCCATGCATGAGTTTTCCCCTTACAGGATTTCCTCGTTGCCATTCTGCGGTAAAGCGGGCCGCCGCTCACCCATCTTTATCCAGCATCAGCCACACGATACTTTTGCTGACCAGCCATTTATCACCGGTTTGTCGCTAAAGTCGATTGGCGTTGCCGTCAGGTTGGAGTATAGCCTGGTTGACAACCCCATTGCTGATGAGCAAGCAACCCACTACTGACTAAACTGATAGCGTACAGCGGCAAGTTTCGTGAAGGTACGATCAGCCTTATCTGGTTCTTGCCGATTTAGGAGGCGCGATGTCGGCACAGCACGTCCTGATTGTTGAAGATTCGCTGGTTTATCGTCGGCTGCTAAGCCGGATGTTGACGCAGTGGGGCTATATCGTCAGTGAGGCGGAAAACGGCGTCGCCGCGCTGGCGATCCTCGAAAACCAGCCCGTCAGCCTGGTGATAAGCGACTGGGAGATGCCAGAGATGAATGGCCTGACGCTGTGCCGGGAAGTTCGCCGTCGCCAGTTTGGTCACTACGTTTATCTGATATTGCTTACCGCCCGCGAAGACCCTGGCGATTTAACGCAGGGGTTTGAGGCCGGGGCCGATGATTTTCTCAGCAAACCGGTAGAGCAGAGCGAACTGCGGGCGCGGCTGCACGCCGGGTCGCGGATCCTCTCCCTTGAGGCTGACCTCGCCGCGCGCAATGCGCGGCTGAGCGAAGCGCTGCGACAGATTGAACAGGATCTGGAGCTGGCGGCGCGCATTCAGCAGTCGGTTCTCCCGGCTCATCAGCTGCGTCATCAGGGATTTTTCTCCGACTGGATTTTCCTGCCCTCGGCCTGGGTGTCGGGAGATATTTTTAACGTCTTCCCGTTGGGCGATCGGCTCGGATTTTACTGCGTGGATGTCTCCGGGCACGGTGTGGGGGCGGCGATGATGTCGCTCGCCGTCGCCCGCCAGTTTCTGCATGGCAGGGCCGTTGAGCGCTTTCTTTTTACGGCAGACAACCAGCCGGCGTCGCCTGCTGAAGTGGTGGCGATCCTTAATGGTCGTTTTTGCAGTGACGAAACAGAGATTGTCAGCTATTTCACCCTGATCTATGGCGTCATCGACCTGAAGACCGGCGCGGGCAAACTCTGTCAGGCCGGGCATCCCACGCCTTTTATCGTGAGCCCGGACGCAGCCGTCCGTCCGGTCGGCAGCGGCGGGGCGCCGGTGGGGTTGATAGACCATCTCTCTTGGGCAGATGTCAGTTTCTCACTGGCGCCGGGAGAGCGGCTGTGCCTGTTCAGCGACGGCATCACCGAATGTGAAAACCGGAGCGGTGAACAGTTTGGCGAGGCGCGTTTACAAGCGTGGCTGCAGGACAGCGTGACGCAGCCGCTGCCCGCGCTGCTGCCGCGGTTTGCCCGGCACCTGATCCGCTGGCGCAGTGGCGACGGGCAGGAGACTCAGGCGATGGCCGATGATGTTTCACTCTTGATTATTGAACGAACAGGGGACAGTGATGAAAATTGAAACCGAACGGCAGGCCTCGGTGACGATCCTGACTCCGGCGGTGCGTCGGCTGGATGCGTCCGTCGCGGTAGCCTTTAAAGCGGCAATCGCCCAAGAGATAGGCGAAGATCGCACCGATCTGATTGTTGATTTCAGTAAAATCGATTTTATCGACAGCAGCGGTTTGGGAACGCTGGTTTCGCTGATGAAAATGATGAATGGTAAAGGAGAAATGACACTGTGCGCGCTGAACCCCGGCATCCGCAATATGTTTACCCTGACCAGGATGGATCGTATTTTTCGTATTTGCGAGGATCGCACTTCAGCCCTTGCGCAGTTCAATCCGTGATGCGCCCGTGAATAACGTCATGCTGTTTCCTGCCCAACTCAGCTCGCTTTCACCGCTGGCGGCGTGGCTGACTCAACAATTGGCGCCGCTGCCCGTCGGGGAGGAGTGGCGCTTCGCGCTCGATCTTGCCGCCTGTGAGACGGCCGCCAATATCATTCGCTATGCGCTGCATGAGGATCGGCAACGCGTTTTTCGTGTCGAATTTATCGCGGCGGAGGACCGGGTGACGCTGCGCTTTATTGATGCAGGAGAGGGCTTTCCGGCCGAGCGCCTGGCGCTGGCGCGTAGCGATGAGCGCTTCGATGTCGATCCGTTAGCGGAAAGCGGCCGAGGTTTGCGGCTCATTCTGCGCGCGGTGGACTATTTTAATGTGGAAAGCCGCGCCGGGGAGAATGTGACGACCCTGATAAAAGCGTTGCCGGATGCCGGCCTTCGCCATTCCACCGACGGTGCGTCAGGTGAAGGACCAGAGGTTGCCCCCAGGTGAATCACCGGGGGGATTTTCCCGCCCGCGTTCACCAGTTTCATCGTCTTATGGCTGTGCCTGAGCGGTGGACAGCGCGCCCAGGTGATAAGGGCGAATAGTATCTAAGGTCATCATGGCCGATTTGCAGAAAATGCATTTCGCACCAAAGGGATTTTTTTCCGTCACGTCAAACTGGGACGTTCTGTACTGGGAGCCATGGCAGCATGGGCATCTAAAATGGATATGTTCAATCATAATGTAAACCTTGTATGGGTAATGTTCTGTTGAAAAGACAATGGTCGTTTTCAGGGAAATTAACGCGGCTGATTTTTGTTAGTGGTAAGCCGGGTATTGGGTCAGACGGAGGGCTTTTTTAACGAGCCAACAGGGATCTGACAAGGCCTGTTTACAGAAAAAGCAAAATACTAACGGGACTGCTCAAAGGAAGGTGGTATCAGGGATAACGCCTGGAGATGAGAACACGTGCTTCGATAATAATTTTTCGTCTGGTAAATCGACTTAATGATTAACGCACGAGCCGCAAATAATAGCAAACGTTATTTTAGCCTTCCGGATGCCTGCTGCGCCAGGGGCGCCTTCATCAGCGCCGTCACCCAGTCGATAAATACCTGTACCCGGGCAGAGAGCTGCCGGCTGCTGGGATAGAGCAGGGAGAGCGGCAGCGGCGCAGGGCGAAAATCAGCCAGCACCTCCGTTAACCCACCGGATGCCAGATCGGCCTCAAGGCGGGAGAAGGGTGCCTGATACAGGCCAAAGCCCAGCCTGGCCGCTTCGGCGCCGACGTCGGCATCGGAAGTCAGCAGCCGACAGGGCAAACTGACCTCGGTCTGGCGGCCATCCAGGGTAAAACTGAGCGGCAAGGTACGGTGCGTGCGCGATGAAACAAAACCGATCGTCACGTGTCCCGCCAGCTCGTCAATCGTATGCGGGGTACCGTACCGGGCGAGGTAGGCCGGGCTGGCGCAGGTGATCTCCTGCAGCATGGCGAGCGGCCGGCAAATCATCTCGCTATCGGGAAGATGGCCGCCGCGAATGACGCAATCTACCCCTTCGCGGACCAGATCGACGTCGCGCTCGCTTTCGCCAATCTGCAAGGTAATGGCCGGATAGCGGGCGAGAAACTGCGGTAGCGCGGGCAGCAGCAGGGTTCGCGCCAGATTGCCCGCCACGTCCACCCGAAGGGTGCCGGAGATGCTCCCTCCGGCGCTGCGGTTGGCCTCCTCCAGGGCCGCCAGGATGGAGACGCAGCGCTGATAATACAGCGACCCCTCCGCCGTCGGCTGCACGTGCCGGGTGGTGCGCTGCAGCAGGCGCGCCCCAAGGCTGGCCTCCAGCGCCTTAATGGCCGCGGTCGCCACCGGCCGGGAAAAACCCAGATCCGCGGCGGCAGCGCTGAACGAACCCCGTTCGACGATACGCACGAACAGGGTCAGGGTATCCAGTTTATCCATGACATTGTTCCAGCTGGCAAAACAATCCTGTCGCACCATGCGGTCTTATCGTCGGCATTCAGAGGCCTATAATCGCTCATGTTTTCAGCAGAGATAAAAGGGGAAAACATGAACAATAGCGCAAAAATCGCCCTGGTGACAGGCGGCAGCCGTGGCCTGGGCCGCGCGACCGTTGAAGCGCTGGCTCAGCGCGGCGTGAACGTGGTATTGACCTACAACGCGCATTTCGCCGAGGCGAACGATGTGGTCGCGTGGGTTGAAGCCCAGGGCTCGCGGGCGATCGCGCTGCCCTTCAGCGCCGGCGAAACCGACACCTTTGACGGGTTTGTCAGCACCTTTCAGGCGGCCCTGGCGGAGCTGGGGGCCGATCGGTTTCATTACCTGGTCAATAATGCCGGCAATGCCAGCGGCATGGGGTTTCTGAACGCTACCGAAGCGGAGCTCGATGCGCTTTATCGCATCCATGTGAAGGGTGTTTTTTTCCTCAGCCAAAAATTATTGCCACTGCTGGCCGATGGCGGGCGAATTGTGAATATCTCGTCCGGACTGACCCGTATCGTGATGGCGAATCGGGCGCCCTATGCAGTCATGAAGTCTGCGGTGGAAACCCTGACCCGTTATATGGCGTTTGAGCTGGGCGGCCGCGGGATCACGGTGAACTGCGTGGCGCCGGGCGCCATCGCCACGGATTTCAGCGGCGGGGTGGTGCGGGATAACCCGCAGGTCGCTCAGGCGGTGGCGAACATGACGGCGCTTGGCCGACCGGGGGTACCAGAGGATATCGGGCCGATGATCGCCTCGCTGTTATCCGATGATCATCGCTGGGTTAATGCCCAGCGCATTGAAGTTTCCGGGGGAATGCGCATCTGAGGCGAGGAGACAATCCGGCCAGCGTTTCGCTGAGCTGAATCAGGTTTGGCGGCAGCGGAAACGGCCGTTCGAAAACCGCCGGGCCGGTAACAAAGAGAGCGCCAGCGCGGCGATAGTCCGTTCACTTAGTCAGAGAAAATGCGTTACTCCGCCAGCAGGGCGGCGAATTTCGCCAGCCACTGCGGGTGTGCCGGCCAGGCGGGGGCGGTGACCAGATTGCCGTCAACATGCGCCTGATCGATACCGATATCGGCATAATGCCCGCCGCTCAGGCGCACCTCCGGGGCGCAGGCCGGATAGGCGCTGCAGGTACGCCCCTGCAGAATCCCGGCGGCGGCCAGCAGCTGTGGCCCGTGGCAGACGGCGGCGATAGGTTTACGCGCGGCGTCGAACGCCTGGACCAGTTTAATGACCTGTTCGTTCAGACGCAGATACTCTGGCGCGCGGCCGCCGGGGATCAGTAGCGCGTCGTAATCCTCAGCCTTCACCGCGGCAAAATCGGCGTTCAGAGTGAAGCGGTGCCCCGGCTTTTCGCTGTAGGTCTGGGCTCCGTCAAAATCATGGATCGCCGTCATCACATAGTCGCCGGCGGCTTTATCCGGGCAGACGGCATCGACCTGGTGGCCAATCATCTGCAGTGCCTGAAAAGGGACCATCGTTTCGTAATCTTCGGCGTAATCGCCGACCAGCATCAGGATCTTCTTGCTCATTATTTTTACTCGTTGTGGGAGAAAGGTGTCATAGATATAGCCTGGCGATCCGCAGAATGCGACCTCCTCAGGATGCCGATGACGGTGGCGTGCGCATCTTGTAACCGGGTTCATATTTTTTTGGTAACGACAACTTTTTTCGCCATCGCGCTGTGGTCAGTCGCCCAGAAAAATAGGCTCTTCAGCCACTGACGACTGTCTGCGGAGGAACATATCGCTGGGTCCGCGGTCATTCCTCGTCACGTTCGCTGACCGGTTAGTGCAAACCAGTTGCTGGGAAAAAGGTTGCTCTTGAATGTTTTGCCGCGCGGGTGACGATAAATTGCGTTGCGAGGGGATGATTTAATTCCAGGTGCTGTTATCGCTATGTTTATTCTTATATTTTTCTTTGGTGCGTAATTTATTTTGATTATTGTTTTAGGCTTTGTATTTATTTATTAAATATTTATCCTGGCGATAAGAAAAAATAAAATCATTCACCTTGTGAGTATATTCAATAAATCTTCTTGTTAAGTTGATCGATAATCTATTTCTGTTTTATTATCCTCAGGCTTTTACCGTCAACTCTTCAATAATTATTCCCTGAGGAAAGGAACTGCTATGGCTGATACGTTCCAGAATGAAGTGCCTAAGGCTCGCATTAATCTCAAATTATCTCTCCACACCGGCGGCGTGCAAAAAAAGGTTGAGCTGCCATTAAAGCTACTTACCATTGGTGATTTTAG